>JAWPMV010000004.1 GCA_033391075.1 Bacteroidia bacterium | reverse complement strand
GGTACCCAATTATTTCCATTCCATTTGAGAATTTCTCCATTTGTGGCCCCCTGCTGTGCAATATCCAGGGCGTTATTTACTCCATTTCCAGAGATTCTGGCTGTAGTATTTACATTGGTGATACCGGTTTCATCATCATCCGGCACCCAATTATTTCCATTCCATTTGAGGATTTCTCCATTTGCGGCCCCCTGCTGTGCAATATCCAGGGCATTATTTACTCCATTTCCAGAGATTCTGGCTGTAGTATTTACATTGGTGATACCGGTTTCATCATCATCCGGCACCCAATTATTTCCATTCCATTTGAGGATTTCTCCATTTGCGGCCCCCTGCTGGGCAATATCCAGGGCATTATTTACTCCATTTCCAGAGATTCTGGCTGTAGTATTTACATTGGTGATACCGGTTTCATCATCATCCGGCACCCAATTATTTCCATTCCATTTGAGGATTTCTCCATTTGTGGCCCCTTGCTGTGCAATATCCAGGGCGTTATTTACTCCATTCCCTGAAATTCGGGCTGAGGTATTTACATTGGTGATGCCGGTTTCGTCATCGTCTGGTATCCAGGTGGCACCATTCCATTTGAGGACCTCTCCATTATTAGCATTTTGAGGAGCAATGTCGAGGGGACTGTTTATTCCATCCCCTGAAATCCTGGCAGATGTACTGATGTTGCTGATTCCTTCATTATCATCTGCAGGTACCCATGCATTTCCCCTCCATTTCAATACTTGTCCGTCATTTGCGTTCTGCCTGGCAATATCTAAAGCCTGACTGTCTCCGTCGCCTGAAATTCGGGCACTGGTATTGATGCTTTGGAGTCCGCGATCATCATCAGCCGGAATCCATGCATTTCCATCCCATTTCAACACTTGTCCATCATTCGCATTTTGACGTGCAATGTCCAGTGGTCTGGTATCACCATCTCCTGTTATTCTTGCTGTTGTGTTTACTCCACCACCTCCGGTTGCCACATTATCTTCTGCAGGTCCCCAGGATGAACCATTCCATTTCAGGACTTGTCCATCTGTAGGATTTGCCGTACTTACATCTTGCAATGCACGGATACTCATATGAGTAGCGACCTTACTATAGGGAACGGCTAGCAGTTGTTGTGTGCCCATATCTTCCCCATCGATCTCTACTTCAAGGAAATAATCTGTTTCTGACCATTTTATGGCTGAAAAATCCTGTACTTCAAGGGAACCAATCTCCAATTCTATGAGGCCAAATTCATTGGTTCTCACGCTGGAGTGTTTCTCTTGGAAAACAATGTCACCATCCGGGCTTAGGGAATGGATGGTAAAAACTATATCTACACTTTGATCACTAAGAATTTCTCCATTGCCATCTCTGGCAACAGCCTGATAGTTAAATCCAAGGTTTTGGGAGAAAAGACTGGGAATTTGTAGAAATAGTATAATGACAAAAGCCAGGTAATATCTTGTCATAGTATCGGGTGTTTTTGGTTAGAGTGCCCGGGGAAAAAATATTTTCCCGTATAGGTTCATAGGTTTAGATGAGTAAAAAGCAGAAAAGTATCAAAGCTGGTTCAGGTCGAATGTGACCTTTATATTCTCACTTAAAATAGAATGCTCCTTTCTTAAAAAATATTTCTTCTAATACCCTTATACAAGGTACTAATTTTTTTGTATCTCCTACAGAAAGGCTTCATACACAATAGCTTAAAAGTTCAAATTTTTTTAAGGCAGGTATTTCAGGATTCCTGCTCTTTTCCTAAATTATAACGGGTATTAGAATTAGAAATTATTTATCGCAATAAGACAAGTCATTCCTTGCAGCATTTTTGGACCATTTACTAGCCTTTGGATAGTACATGGGAAAAGAATATGAACTTCATTTAGTTGAGGAATTGAGGCTATTAGATCATTTGCGAGAACAATTTAGATACCCTGATGTTTCGTCAGAAAAAACTTTAATAATTGGAGATGTTATGATAATGATACTTCGTAAATCGTATAAAACATTAAGTATAATTTCTGACACAGTTTTACGTTAATTTCTATTATATGGGCAAATAAAATTTTCGAATTTATTGTTTGTAGACAGGTAATCCCAGAAAACCGGCTCTCTCCTGTTTTGCTTCAATACACCTAAGATGAGCAAAATATCCTTCTTGCTTGCTCTTTTTATAGGATTACTTACTACGGCTCTGTCTCAAACGACAGAGTTGAAAGGGCAGCTTATTTTACATAACGGGAAGTACAAGAAAGGAAGCTACCAATACTTTGATAAAGTAAAGGTCAGCAATACCAGTGGTCAATCGAGCCGTACTGATTCTCAGGGGCACTTCCAATTTAGCATAGAGACTACAAAAGCAGACAAGCCTTTGGATATTGACATATTCAAAAGTGGCTATGAAGTGGTGAATGCAGATGCTTTAAAAGAAATTATCCCGAAAGAGGCCGAATTTCTCCGGATTTATTTGGCCCCCAAAGGCATGACAGCTGAGGTTCAAGGAAGATTTTTAAAAATCAGTCGTAAACATCTGAATCGCACCTATGAGGAGCTTGTTCGTAGTATAGAGAATTCGAGTCAGGATCCTGCTAACTGGATTTTTTCTAAGTTCGGCGTTCGGGTCGTGAATAAAGAAGAGGCGATTCAGGTTCTTCAAATTCAAAAATTTGCACTGGATACCCGTCTGGTGAAAATTTGCAAGCTGCTTGCCAGAGAAAACCTGGACCTAAATTCCCTAGCATACCAACAAGCTTATGAGGCATTTAGTCAGGGCGAATTTCAGGATGCACGTAGTATACTGGCAAATTTGAACCTTGATGCAAGAGGAGAGTTGGCAGCTTTACAGGCCGTAGGTACAAGATCTTCTGCGGATTCCAGCTATTCCAGACAGCATACAAGGTTTTGGCAAAAGATTAATAGCCTGGAATTGAAGTCAGCGGCCTATCAAATGGATTTCCTATTCAATGAGGCCAGCCAAATAGAACAGGAAAAGGTAAGTTTTCTGGAAGCAATTGAAACAGATCCTCTCCTTATCGCTTCCGCTCAGGAAAATTTAGCTCAATTGTACCACAGTATTTCGGTCCATGATGCAGCTATAATTTATCAGGGAAAGGCAATCAATAATTTCCAGAAGAAATTAGGGGAAAATGATTTGCGCCTAGCCACTTCTTATTCAAATATGGCTGTTTTACAGCTAGAGCATAAAGACTTTGATGAAGCCTGGGATTATCAGATGAGGGCTTCAGATATTTATAAAAACCTGGGAGCAAAATCCCGGCAGGCTCTGGCTGATTCGTATCTCACAATGGCTACGATTCATACAGCCAGGAAAGATTTGCGACAAGCTGCCTCCTTTCAAAATCAGGCTTTGAAGCTAAAAGAATCCATGGGTTCCACAGATATGGAGAATTTAGCGTTGAGTTATGAAAATATGGCTCAGATTTACCTGCAATTGGAAAGAGAAGATTCTGCAGCTTACTTTCTACAAAAGGGAATAAAACTGAGAAAGAAAATTGGATCTGAGGGGGGAGATATGGCGCGCTCCTATCGACAGTTGGCAGCCTGGGAGAAAGAGCAGGGACGATTGGATCGTGCCTTAGCCCAACAAAAACTGGCAATAAAACAATATCAAGTTCTTGGTGAGGTATACAAGGCTCAATTAGCAGAATCTCAGCAAGAGTTAGCTATGATTTTTCAGGAGTCGGGGGCTTATGATTCGGCTTTGTTTTATGCTGAAAATGCAGATAGGATCAATCAAAGCATGGAGCGACCTCAGCAAGCTTCTCAGGCACTCAATTATCACAACCGTGCTCTTATTCACAATAGCATGGGAAGATATGGGCTGGCGAAAATTTTTCAATGGAAAGCCTTGAAACTTCAGGAGAATGATCCTGAGGTTGACCCTGAGCATCTTGCGGCCTCATATGGAAATCTAGCTATGATTTATCAAGGCCTCAATAAATGGGATTCGGCCCGATATTATCAATTGAGTTCTATCAGGATCAAAGAAGATAAGGCAGGTGATCCCTCTTCCCTGGCATTGTCTTATCATAATATGGCGAGCCTGTATTATAATATACAAGGTTTTGATACCGCCTATACCTACCAAAGTAAAGCTTTACAGATATATAAAAAGACCTTTAGTCCCAGACATCCGGGATTAGGAGTGATCTATGGGAATATGGCCGCGATTCTTGAAGAATTGGGAGCCTATGATTCTTCGCTGACTTATCAGCAAAAGAGTATCGAAATTCTTGAAAATTCTCCTGAACATCCCAACCTCGCGAATTCTTACCATAATATGGCCTTTATTCTCCAGGAAATGGGTGCCTATGATCTGGCTATTGGTTACCAACAGAAGGCGATAAAAGTTCGAGAGTTATTATTGGATAAAGATCACTCATTGATTGCATTATCCTATGATAATCTGGCAGGCTTATATAGGAGCATTGCTGATTTTGACTCAGCTCTTTACTATCAACAAAAAGCGACGGATATCAGGGAAAAGGTGTTTAGTAAAGATCATCCCAACTTATCCCTGAGCTATGCAAATATGGCTGCTGTGTTTCGTCAAATGGCTCAATATGATTCAGCTCTGATTTATCAGCAGCGGGCGATTCATGTCAGGACGACTGTTTATCATCGCATGCATGCGTCTCTGGCCAGGTATTACAATGCCTATGCAGGAATGTTCCATGAGATTGGAAGACTGGATTCGGCACAATTATACCAATTGAAAGCCCTGCACATTACCAGAGAGAATCATGGAAAGAAGCATCCTCGTATGGCAGGTTTGCAAAATAATATGGCTAGCATTCTCAGAAGCTCTGGATATTTTGACTCTGCGCTCGATTATCAGAAAAAAGCAAATGAGATCGTAGAAACTACCTACAATGAGCAGCATCCTTTCCTTGGAATCAGTAGCAATAATCTGGCAACCATTTTCCAAAACCTTGGAGTTCTTGATTCTGCACTTCTTTATTTGCGAAAATCAATTCAGATCAATGAATTCAACTACAAAGAAGAGCATCCCAATGTAGCCAGCGCTTACAACAACCTGGCAAGTCTCTACAAAGAAATGGGGACCTACGATTCTGCGGTAAGCTATCAAGTGAAGTCCATAGTTCTATTCGAAAATATTCTCCCGGAGAATCATCCTTCCCTGGCCATAGTCTATCAAAACATGGCCAATATTTATGCAAAATGGGAGCAGTTTGGTCAAGCTTTCGTCTACCAGCAGAAAAGTATCAAAGTTAGAGAGAATATCAACCGACCAGTTCATCCCGAATTATTGCAATCCTACCGAAACATGTCTGAGATTCTGAAAGAGATGGGACAGTTGGATGCCTCTGAAAAATTCAAAAAGAAGGCCGAAGAGGGGACCAATATGGTCAGGAATCAACCCTAATCCCTCCAAACGATTTAAGATAAGCTTTTTTGTTTTTTGCACTATAACGATGTTATATTTTAGTACGATTGTTTATTCGTTCTGAAAATGATATCTCTTGGTGATCTTTTTGTGATAGGCATGAGCGATCTTTGTTGCACACGATAGACAAACATAGGTTAGGTTAGAATAATAGTATTACAAACATGAGCCGGCCTAAAAAATCGTGCCTTACGAAAAGCACGGCTTGTGTGCAGGGGCAGACATTCGTCTGCCCCACTTTTTCTTTTCGATTAAGCTCCCTACATTTAAGTAAATGCACAGCGATGAAAGAGAAAGTCTATGTAGAGATTTTGGATAGCTTTAGTATCGGCCCTTCAAAACTCCTGATTGTATACCTGAAAAATCCAGGTTTCGCCCTAAAAAAAGGCTTCTTTCTCCAATCCGAAGCTTCGGGGCATCGATGGGAAATCTATAATAGGTATCTTGACTATTACACTCAGGAGAAAGAAGAAGTATTTGAAGGCGAAGAAATAGCCATTGTCAGATCCAAACCAAAGAGCACTGATATAGCAAGTTATGTCCAAAACATTCTGGATCGGGACCGAAAGCGAGAATTTATGTACAGACTGCGAGGAATAGGACATAGCGATAAACCCGAACAAGGAGAGAAACTTGTACTACTGAAGACCTAAGAATTATATAGCTAACACAATCAGCACGACACAGATGGCATACACGCTAAAGATTCAGGCAAAGGATCTTTCCGGCACGTCTATCGAACTGGAACCTGCCTGGTGGAAGTACAAAGAAATCCGAGAAGCTTATCCTTTTAAAAAGGAATTGAGTCACGGCTTTCTGAATTATCATTTATATCCTGACCCGGATACCTTCCTCAATATTTTCCTCGATCAACTTCCCTATTTGGATCAGGGGATATATGATGCACCCAAGTGGAAAGAAATAAATTCCAGATGCATGCAAGAGTTGAAAGAACTTATAGAACATCAGGAAAATTATAAAGAGCTGGAGATCATTATCTATGAATGGGAGTCTTGAAAAAAGCGAAGAAATATTAGTTCTATAAGTAGAGCTTGACTAGTTTCGCGCCATGAATCAAGCTTCCGATCGCTTGTACACGCCAGCCTTTTTACTTCTCTGCCTAAGCAATGTGCTTTTTTCAGGGAGTTTCAATATGATCGTACCTGAATTGCCTTCCTATCTGACCAGCCTGGGAGGCGAAGATTACAAAGGCCTTATCATCTCTCTTTTCACGCTTTCTGCCGGACTTTCCCGCCCCTTTAGCGGAAAACTGGCAGATACAGTAGGCAGAATCCCCCTGATGGTCTTTGGAACCCTGGTATGTGTCCTTTGTAGCCTCATGTATCCCTTACTCACGACCGTAGCTGGCTTTTTGATCCTGAGATTTTTTCATGGATTTTCTACGGGTTTTAAACCTACTGCATCCACTGCATTTATAGCAGATATCGTCCCTGTCCATAGAAGGGGAGAAGCAATGGGAATCGCCGGAGTAAGTATGAATTTGGGAGCCTCTCTCTTTCCTCCGCTTGGAAGTTATCTGGTCAATGAATATTCTGTCGACTTCATGTTTTATGCTTCCTCGGCTGTTGCATTGTTGTCTATTATGATTCTGATGAATCTTAAAGAAAGTTTACAGGAGCCCGAAAAATTCAAAGCTTCACTTCTGAAATTAAAAGCCGATGAGATCATTGAGAAAAAAGCTTTGCCTGTAGCCTTTGTTACGGCTCTCATCTATTTAACTTTCGGAATATTGCTTACCATTTCTCCAGACCAGGCAGATCATTTAGGTATGGAGAATAAAGGCCTGCTATTTACCAGCTTTACCCTCTTCACTCTATTATCAAGGGCCATAGCTGGAAAAGCCTCTGATAAATATGGCAGGATCGTAGTAATAAAGGTTTCCGTTATCTTCATCGTACTTTCTTTGATATACCTTGGCAATGTAGAAACCATGACAAACCTTATGATCGCATCAGGGGCCCTAGGATTCTCTACAGGAATTGCAGCCCCGGCCGTTTTTGCCTGGGTCATAGATATCAGTCCGGAAAATCGTCGGGGAAGGTATATGGCGACCACCTATATTGCGCTGGAAATAGGAATTGGATTTGGAGCCATTCTTTCCGCCTGGCTGTATGATAATAACCCCAACAATTTTGATTTGGCCTACTATGCAGCAGCCGGATTTACGCTTCTGGCAGGAATCTACCTCCAATTCTTCTACAAAAAGCCTACAAGCTAAAATTTACGGCTTCCAAACGAGCATTCAGATTAGCCTTGTCTTCTGTCGATAAAGGAATATTAGGAGCACGCATATGTTCCCAATCAGCTCTGTCCTGCCAATCTGCAAATTTTGCTTTCAAAGCCGAAACAAATACAAAGCCTTCGAAAGACTTGCGCACCTCTGTCAGGGCAGTCTGAAGGCTATCCGCATCTTTCCCCTCAATAAAAGCCTGATATACCTCCTGTGCACGTGCTGAGGTCGCATTTGCGGTTGCGGAAATACAGCCTACCCCACCTGCTTTTAGTATATCCAGCAAGAATTTCTCCGTGCCGGCGAACATCTGAAATCCCGGAATTTCTTTTACTATACCTGACATATGCTCCCAATTCCCACTGGAGTCCTTCATACCCACAATATTGTCAGGATAAAGACTGGCTAACTCTTTGGTCAATTCAATGGAAAAAGAAACTCCGCTCATTTGCGGGATGTGATATAAGTAGATACGGACCTCCGGATTATTGATTCTTTCAAGTAACAGTTTAAAATAAGCCTTCAGGCCTTCATCAGAGGCTGTATAGTAAAAAGGAGGAAGTAAGAGAAGATCCCTGACGCCATGCTGCAATGCATGTGTACTCAATTTCACAGTATCAGGAAAAGCACAACAACCTGTTCCCAACATAATTTTAGCCGCTGGGATTCCTCCTTCAATCAAAGCCTCCAGTGCAGCCATGCGCTCCTCTACGGTAAATGAATTTGCTTCTCCGGTAGTACCCAAAACTGCTATAGCATCACTTCCCTGTGAAAGAAGCCAATGGCAATGTTCAACAAGCTTATCATGATCAACAGTAAGGTCCGCGTTAAGAGGAGTAAGGTTTGCGGTGAGGACTCCTTTGAGTAAAGAGGGGGATGCTTGCATAACTTCTTTTTAGAAGCACATAATTCTGCAATCTTTCTTTGAGAATCAAATTTCAGCCAAAATATTTGATAAGAATCAAGGCAATCGAAATCCTACCAGGATAGAAATACTTCTATTTCTGTTGAGAGGAGCGATTACATCAAGCGGAACAGGCCCAGGCCCGGAGAAACGATTATACTGGAGCATTGAAGTTTGAGGTACCCAATTCAGACATATACCCGCAATAAGCCTGTAAGGAAAATTATACGCTGCATGAATTCGAAAATAGGGAGCAGAAAATCTTCTGCTCAGGTTTATCGTATAGGTTTTTCGATGTCTTCGCATAGAGAATAACAGGCCCGACTCCAACTTAAGCATGACATCCGCCAACTCTTTACGGACCTGGATTCCCAGTCCATGATGTGCAATGCTATCAAAGCCATTGAAGTATCCCCAATGACTATAGGAAGGTCCCAAATTTCCGATTTTCTCAAAGCTTATTCCGGCATGTAGATGAGTGAGGATAAATGAGTTATTGGCAAAAACGGGTACAAATGATCCATACAAATCAAAGGAAAAGGGTCGATCAAAATCTTCATCCTGCGCAAAGCCAGATTGCAAACAGCAAAGAAGTAGTATGGAAAAAAAGGCTTTCATTATGGTATGCTAAATCCAAAAAAAAGAGAGAAACTTCGATGTCGGTTGAGGGGCCTACGAAAGCTATCAATAGGCGGAGCGGGAGGCCTGCGAAATGAGGTAAAAATGATGTATTTGCTTTCCGGGATAAAATTCAGATTGAAACCCATAACAAGCATTTTCCCTAAGCGAAGACCTGCATGCAATCGAAAATAAGCTGCTCTGCCTCCCGGTCGAATAGAAACGGTAAAATCTTCGTTTATTTTTTTATAGTTCAATAGCAGTCCGTATTCAAATTTCAGGATGGCTTTACGAATAGGTGCTCGATATTGAAGTCCGACTCCTGTATAGTTATTGTTTTCGTAGGCATTCCCATACCCCCACGTGCTCATTACTGCTCCAAAATTCTCAGCTTTTTGAAAGCTAAAGCCAGCATGGAGATTTGTAAGAACATGAAAACCTCCTGCAGGAATCGGAATAAAAGAGCCATACAAATCAAATCCAAAAGGAAAGAAATAACTACTATCTCTTTGCTGGCTATGCACTTCCGGAGTCAGGATAGGAAGCAAAAATATAAGCAAGAGAAGTCGGGTTTTCATATCGCAACTGCATCATTTTAAACAAATACCTACAAAAAAAGACAAGCCTTTGTGTTGACTGGGAGGATTGCTCCATCTATTGAAATCTCGGGGAGTCGTACCTGTGAAGTTTTCTGTATATATGATATGTTTACTCCTGGGTACCCAATTGATGACAAATCCGGTATAAAATCTAGGCCCCATTGGCCAACCCATATGCGCTCTTACATAGGGAGCCCTTGAACCCGGTCGAAGACCTATGACATAAAAGTCTCGGGGTTTACGATATGTCAGGAGCATGCCTGATTCAAATTTGATGAAAGATCTTCTGAAATCCCTTCGATACTGTATACCTATACCTGAATACTCATTCCTATAATATGTTTGCCCTCCCCATTTGCTATATGCCAGCCCAAATCCTCCTAGGTACGGTAAGCTTACCGATGCATGTATATGCTCCATAACTAGCAGATCATAAATAACAACCGGTAGAAAAATCCCATACACATCCAACCCAAAACCCAGGGGCTCTTTTTCAATCACCGTCTGAGCATGCAGAGTATGTAAGGGGCTTAGAGAAAGCAGAACGGCTACTATGAGAGATCGAAATACCATAAATCTATTTTATACTAAATCCAACAAACACATTCATACTTTCATGATGATCTGGCGAATTTTTCCAGGAAGTAAAGCCTCTGGCATCCAAGGGACTACTGCTATAATTGGCCACATAAGCGATGTGTTTACTTTTGGGGACCCAGTTAAAGACTATCCCTGTGCTGATGAAACGTCCAAACTTATGTCCTAGATGAAGCCTGATATAGGGAATATTACGCCCATTGAGTAGACCAATCTTCGCACTAGTTAGATTGATCTCATATTGTAAGAGGATCCCTCCCTCTATTTTAGCCTGAATTTTTCCCCATTGTTGATTGTGTTGCAAGCCTATCCCTGTATAGTTTCGAAAATCAGGATAATTAAAGCCCCAATGGCTAAATGCTGGACCAATATTTCCCAATTCATGCATACTGAGAGCTAGATGTGCATGCTTAATTAGATAAACGTCATAAAAGTATAGGGGCAAATAAACCCCATATGCATCTATTCCTATTGGCAAAACAGGATCCTTATCGGATTGACTAAAAGCTGGAAGAATACCTAGAACAAGAAAAAAAATCAGAGCTATACAACGAATGATCATGGAATGCTTAATCCAATAAATACTGAAAACCCAAAATGTCGATCCCAGGGGGGATCTAAACTGGAAAAAACAGGAGGGACAGGCGGAAATGAGATCGATGAGTAACGCAAATTTGTGGTTGGTGGTATATAGTCAATGCTGCCACCCACCAACAGTAAAGGCTTGAATCGATACCCCAGGTGCAATCTATAATAGGGGATGATACTTCCTCTTGCTCGCTTTACCCTCGACAAGTATGCATTGAATTCATAATCCAAAACAAGTCCTCCTTCCAGTTTTAACAAGAACTTCTGAGAAGGAATTCTAGCTTGTAAGCCCAGTCCAACAAAGTGCCTTCCTCTTTCTTTTCCCATTCCTCCTCCAAAGACACTCAAAGCCGGTCCTACATGGCCAAAACCCTTAAAACTCAGACCTAAATGCAAGTTGTAATGCAAGGGGTAATTTGCAGCTGGGAGCGGATACACAGCTCCGTACAAATCAAAACCCAGGGACCCAAAGTCCGTTTCTTGTTGTGAATGCAGGAAATTAATGGAAAATACTAGTAGTATGCAGCTAAGTAGTGTTTTCATGATCTTTGCTTTTCCAATATAAGCAGAGATCAGAATTTCCCCAAAAAACAAAAAAATGAGCCGGCTTTCACCGGCTCGATCCTTTCTCTCAGCACATTTGCTTTAGGACTAAGAAAATATTTATCGAAATAAAGCTGAGTGATCGGGGAATCTTCGTTTGATCAGATTCTTATTTTTTGTCAAGTTCGACCAAAGGATAAAGGGTGTAATCTTCTGTCGGTGATCCGGAGGCCGTTTGTTTTACAGAGGCAACACTATTATCCCTGGATGCTTCTGTTCCAAACATTTCGCTGGTACCTACAATAGATCCATTTGCTGATTTCAGGTTAAAATAGAATTCACCATTTTTAGCTGTCAGCTTATCGAAGTTTGCTTCATCTTTAGAAGCAGCCTGGACAGAATCAATTCCGGATTTAGCTCCCGCCTTATTAGCATAGCCTTCACTAGCCAGGATGATTTCGCCATTTGAGGCATACAATCTAAAGCGGTACTCACCAGCTTTGTCTTCATAAATTTGAAACTTGGGATTGGTATGCGCTTCAAATCCGGTAGTGGTATCTTCTACCGCAGCATCAGGGGCTGTATTCATGGTGGATTGAACCCCATTGTTACGCCCACTTTCAGATTCATAGCTCTGACTGGTAGCAACTACCTGTCCATTCTTTGCAATAATTGAAAAGGAATGCTTGTCTCCGGAATCAGAAGTTTTTTTGCGATAGTTTCCTTCGTCAGTCCCATTTTCCTTTACACTACGAATGCCATTGATCGCACTATCTTTTTGTGTGTAGGCTTCGCTGGAAACCAGGATGTTTCCATTCACAGATTTTAGGCGAAAGTAAAATTGATCATCTTTGCCTTTAAAGATTTGAAACTTAGGATGTGGAATTTCCATGTAGATTTGTGTTAATGTTTAAATTCGTGTTTCGAAAAATATTATCCATTCACAGGCTTTTTGAGCGAAATCTAAATGGAGCATTTAGACTTCCTCCTCCTAAGTTGTGACAAAAAGGAGTAAAGTTGCCAGAGCTGAGTCATGAAGCTACAAGAGCTTTATACCTCTGGATAAATACAAAGTGAATTTCCCCGTAAGGATGTATCAATACCTAAACTTGATACCAGAAATAAGCAAAAACTGTACTAAAGGCAAAATTCAAAGGATTAGATTTATTTTATTCAGCCAATCATGTCCCTCTGGAAATTGAATGCATAGCCATTCTTTCAATAAAAGGAGTTGTTTTGTACTCATATGCGGAATTGCCTGCTCAGCATCCAATCGGTCTTTCTCCAAAATTTCACTTTCCGCCTTGTACAATAACTGAATCTCCGGAGCTAAATAGGGGATAGCAGTCGAAGTATAAAGGATCAGTTGTTCAAGAGTTCCCCGAATGGCAGGATTTCGTTTAAATATCCACTCTCCATCTTCCTGATCATTTAACATGAGTTGAAAACGCCAGGGAGAACCCGGCTTTTCCCGAACCCAGATATCCCTGATTTTTCCCTGAAGAAATTCTCCTTTCTCCCAGACTTTTAATCCAGGCAATGCCGCTCTCTGCATATCCCAATCCTGAAAATGCCTTTGAATCTCCAATTGATCTTCACGAAAAAGAAAAATATCGATATCCCCATGTTGTCGGAAACTTTTCCCTACAAAGAGTTCTATTGCATATCCTCCCGCAATGCACCAGGGACAATCAAAGCCCTCCATAAGTTCTAGCATTTTCTCTAGTCCATAGGCCTCCCAATGGTATGGCTCACTTTCCTGCATAAAAGGAATATTTTGCTTCTGAATATCGTTAATCTTTTAGTACATCCCTTAAATTTCATTTTGTGAAGAAGCTTTTCCCCCATACCTCCCCTCCAATCGCTTCCCCTATTCTCATATATATTTTCTGTATAAGTCTTTTTGCTAGCGAAATTCAGGCACAAGTTGAGCCTGCTGGTGAATGGGCATCTATCGAAGTAGAAGTTTCCTATTTTGGAGAAATGATGTGGCATCCCGGTGCTCAAATAGGAGTAAACTTCCCCTATACGGAACGCTCTGTGGCACGAGAGAAGGAAAGTAAAAAACGAGGAACCTATTTTGTAGAAAGAAAGCGGCAATTCATTTTTGGAGGAAATGTAGCGGCATATGTCCAGCCCAACAATCATTTCGGCCTTCTGACAAATGCTGAAATTGGCTACAGAAGTTTGAAGACCAAATCCTTCAAACCTGAAAAGATCAAGTTTTGGGAGCTAGATCTGGGTCTTGGGTTATATCATTATGAATTGGCGGGAAAGACTTTTGTTTCCACAGAATCCGGATTTGAGGAAATTAAAGGACATGGAACAGCATTTATGCCTTCTTTTTCCATTTCTTCAGGACGCAGCTTAAGGATATCCTCTCTGCGGCTTCTGTGGTTTAATAAAATCAGTGCTGCCTGGGAAATTCCCTTCAATATTGGCAGTCAATATCATTTCATCTTTCAAAGTGGATTTGCCATTCCCCTAAAAGAAAATAAGTCCAGAAAATGAATCGAATCTTGAGATATACCCTGATATTCCTGGCAATCAGTCTCAATGCCTGTGAAAGTGATATAGTTCTGGTCGGAGAAAGGGCAGATCAACTTTTTTGGTTAGAACATAAAGGAGCTCAAATGCCCGTATGGGTAGAGGGAAATCCTGTGAACAATACCATGATTATCGTTTTACATGGCGGTCCGGGAGGAAATTCCCTGGTTTACAATGATCTCTTGAAAGTAATGTCAGATGGATTGGAGGAAAATTATCTAGTGGCCTATTGGGATCAACGTTCTTCTGGTAATGCAAGAGGAAATTATGATAAAGAAGCGGTTTCTCTCAACCAGATGCGCGAGGACCTGGATTTGGTCGTCGATCTTATGAAAGATCAATATGGAGCAGGACTGAAGGTATTTCTATTTGGACACAGTTGGGGAGGATATTTGGGGAATTACTACCTCCTGAGCAAATTGAGTCAAAATAAAATCACGGGCTGGATCGATGTAGATGGGGCTCATAATATCCGTAAACTGACCCTGGATGGTCTCGAATTGATGGAAGAAATTTCAGAAAGACAGATACAGGCGAATAGTGAGTATAAAGAAGATTGGGAAGAAATTCTGGATTTTGTCCAAAACTTTGATACGACAAACCTGGACGAAACGGATCGTTTCCTGGAAGTCAATGCCAAGGCAGGAGCTGCAGAAGTGCTGGCTTTTCGTGATGATCTCATAGAAGCCACTATTCCTGATCTGGAAGGACTCTGGCAGCATATAGCTGGAGCTAATCATCCCCTTACGGGCCTTACCAATTCCTACCAAATCGCGCGTACTCAGATTTTGGACGAAGCGATAGCTCTTCCTCTGACAAATGAATTGGATAAGATAAAGATTCCGACTTTGCTACTTTGGGGGAAATATGACTTTGTGGTACCTCCCAGCCTTGGAGAAGAAATGCTGGATAAATTAGGGACACCAGATGACCGCAAATCGCTCATTATCTATGAAAATTCCGGACATTCGCCTATGGATGGAGATGCAGAAGCCTTTACTCAGGAAGTCATAGATTTTGTTGAGATTTATCGTCAACAGTAATCCTTAATGGATTTAGTTTTTCATCTCGACTCCTTTAGAAAAATTCCTTAGCTTTATTCCTCTAAGACAGATTCCCTCTCGGGAATACTTTCTCATTACCCTAAACGCTATAACTACTACATGAAACTTATCAGATTTGGCCAGAAAGGTGCCGAAAAACCTGCCGTATATATCGATGGAAAACGCTGGGACTGCTCTCCTCATTTTGAGGATTGGAACAGAGACTTTTTCCAACAAGGAGGAATGCAAGAGCTTGCAAGCCTACTTGCTTCCGGCAAAAAATTAACTGAGGTATCTGCCGAGGAAAGATGGGGAGCGCCTATCGCAAGACCGGGGATGATTATGTGTATCGGATTGAATTATTCTGATCATGCGAAGGAGTCAGGGATGGAAATACCGAAAGAGCCCATCATATTCATGAAAGCCAGTAATACCCTAGCAGGTCCTTTTGATGAAGTGATCATACCCAAAAACAGTGATAAAACAGATTGGGAGGTAGAATTGGGGGTAATTTTAGGAAAAGATATCTATCAGCTGGCCAATGAAGAAGAGGCAGAAGCTGCAATTGCCGGATATTGTGTAGTCAATGATATCTCAGAGCGTCATTTCCAGATAGAAAGGGGAGGGCAGTGGACCAAAGGAAAATCTTGTCCCGGCTTTAGTCCCTGCGGACCTTATATGCTTAGCAAAGATGAAACCTCAGATGTAAACTCCCTTCAAATGAGTCTGGATGTGAATGGCCAGCGTATGCAGAGCGGCAATACAAATAAAATGATTTTCAATCCTGCATATAGCCTCTGGTACCTATCTCAATTCATGCTACTGGAAGCCGGAGATCTGATCTCCACAGGAACACCTCCCGGAGTAGGTCTGGGTATGAATCCTCCGACTTACCTGAAAGGAGGAGATATCGTTGAATTGGAAATAGAGGGACTTGGAAAACAGAAGCAGACCTTTGTTAAGCAGCCGGGATGAGTGATTTATTTAAACTGACAAATAAAGTCGCCATTGTTACCGGCGGTGCCAAAGGTATCGGAGCTGCTATTTCACGGCTTTTTGCTCAACAAGAAGCGATTGTTCATTTTATTGATCTGGATGTAGAGGCAGGAGAAAAGTTGGAAGGAGAAATCAGGGAGACTGGTGGGAAGGCCTGGTTTCACAGACTGGACCTTACAGAACATCATAAGACAGGCGTCTTATTCGATGAAATATATCAGCGGTCGGGAAGTTTGGATATTCTGGTCAATAATGCGGCTATCGCACATATTGGAACGGCAGAAAGTACGGAGCCAGAGGATATGGATCGAATCTATCAGGTAAATGTAAAGAGTGTCTATAGCTGCCTTCATTTTGGTATTCCCCTCATGAAAGCTTCAGGAGGGGGAGCTATTCTCAACATGGCTTCTGTTGCATCCGTTTTAGGGCTCTCGGACAGGTTCGCTTATTCTATGAGCAAAGGCGCGGTTTACACCATGACTTTCTCCGTTGCCAAAGATTATCTTGAAGATAAGATTCGCTGCAATGCCATCGGTCCTGCCCGTGTACATACACCCTTTGTAGATGGCTATCTCAAGCAGAACTTTCCGGGACAGGAAGCAGAAATGTTTGAAAAGTTCTCCAAAACGCAGCCTATAGGCAGAATGGGGAAACCAGAAGAGATTGCAGCCCTTGCCACTTACCTTTGTTCTGATGCTGCAGCTTTTGTAACCGGAAGTTTTTATCCGATTGACGGAGGATTCTTGAATTTGAATTCTTAACAAACAAAGCCCCCTCCGACAAAGAGGGGGTACCAAGGAGCGCTTGCCTTATTTGGCAGAGCTTAAAATGGATCAGTTCCTAACGTTTTTGATCTTCCTCATCATCATCTCCCAACTGAACCTTACACAAAGCACATGCAAGACGTGTAACAATGGTTCCTCCGATATCACCCTGCTGAGTTGTTATCGAGCCCACAATACACATCCAACAAACTACAGGCAAAGAGCCGGAAGACATTTCATTGTCCAAGCCCAATAGGTATTGGGCAGATTGGCTTTGAATATCCGCTCCATCGCTTCCATTGATGAGGGCTGGTAATTGTTCTAGCTTATCTGCAGGAAGAAAGCGAATGGCTTGTTCTTTGGCATCTACTTTAAAAATAAGGTTTTCGACTTGAAGAATTCCATCTGAATTAAAGAGAAAGCCTCCCAGATAGTCATCTTTATCTTCATCAACATAAGTAGATGCATGCTGATCAGGTCGGTAATCTCCTTGTCTCTGAATCAGGGATTTGAATTGAGCTACATAATGCTGGTTAGCAGTATTTGAAGCTAAATTTTCAAACGCATCGAGGCTATGGAAATTGATTCGGCCGTTTTCCAGGCTTACTTCATGGGGAGAAATACTGAATCCCGACTGTAACTCAAAGGCATTTTCAAAAATAGGAGAGATGGCTTTGTTATCACGTTCCAGTTCAGATTGTGAACAGGAAGAGAACAAGATGATCGAAAGACTGAGAATTAAGAGGTGAATTGTGTTTTTCATAATTAGGCATTCTTCATAAAGGATAGATCCATTCCTGTAACGGACCTTTTATTGACTTAGACCCCATCCCAATGGGCTATGTCAACATCCATTTGAAAATATGCAGCTATGAAAAATTCAGATGCTTTATTTTAGAGGAAAATCTACTACCTCTTTGCGTGAATTCACCTTAAGCTTCCCATATACATTACGCACATGAGATTTAACGGTCGTTAATTCAATGTGTAACTTTTCGGAGATTTCTTTATTGGATTTCCCTTCTCTGATCAGTCCGAATACTTTTCGTTCCTGCAAACTCAATTCCTGAAGCAAATGCTGGCGGCCATCTTTACTGAAATTCTTCAGCCAGTGATAAAGCGGCCAGAATAATAATCCGATTAGCAGAAAACAGAAGGACATTAGCCATTGAGAGAATGCGGGATTCTGAGCGACCATTCGATATTGGATGGACGAACGAAAATCATCCAGATAAGCATTTTCAACTTCTCCCCATCTTTCGAAGAAAGTATGATAATAATCAGGATTCTCCAGATAGTGAGCTTCTGCATGGGTTTGAGAAAGGGCATATAAGGCCAGCAGGAGGTTTTGGGTGCTATCTGCCAAATGCCTGAGTTTTTCGTCTCGAGCTATTTTTAAATATTCCCTCCCTAAAGAAAAATCGTAGGAGGCATTGGCTTCGTATTCCGCGAGGATTTGGTCCACCTGAAGCAGACCGGAATTTACATAGCAGGAATTGAAGAGAAGTTTGCCCCATAAACTACTATCTGAAGGAGCTGAAAGCTCACAGGACAATTGCGGATTGCCAATCAGGAAAAAATGGTTATGATCATTCCCCCCTATAATGATGGTGGAAGGTGGGTCTCCCTTTTTGCTGATATGAACCCGGTACAGCTGGTCTCCTTTTGGTAAATAATCTCCCTGAAAGCGAAAATGCCCTTCAGCATCCAGAGGGGTCTGCATTGCAATCATATCCAGGGATACTGTATGCATATCTTCCAAACTGGGAATAAGCGATAAATAAACAACCTTCTCCCAGCTACTATCAGCACGCACAGTCCCTTCAATGAGGAACTGCGCTTGGGAAGAGTAAGAAAAAAACAGAAAGCTCAGAAGCAGTAGTCTGTATTTTAACATAAATCCTAGTTCCGGCTTTTTTGTCTTATGCGAATGAGAAGTTCACCTGTTACATCTGCAGGATCTATGACCACTTTCCAAGCTCCTGATTCAGGATTGGAGATGGTTTTATTCATATTTCCTTTAGAAATAGAATTCTTATTGCTGGACATGCTATAGGTGAAGGTGTTGTCACCATCACTACTTGTCTCAATACGACTTCCCGATTCCTGGGAATTGGTATTTGTATTCGTATTCGTATTCGTATTCACCGAAGTTGAAGTACTGGTAGAACTTTTGCTTTTGGAAGTAATGGAGCTTGCTCCTGTTTTCTCTTTGCTTTTAGACTTTTCCTTTACCTTGTTTTTGCCAGGCATACTTTGCAAACGGAAACCTCCTTCTTTTTTTCCGGAAGGACTTAAGAGGATGACTTTTAAATCTCCACCCATGGTAAAGCTATTGAGTGCGAATAAGAGTTCCTGGCTACCCTCCTGTACTTCCACGACAAATTCGATGGGATCAGAATCATTCTCAAAAGAGAATTCTCTCGTCAGTTCGCTATTTGATTGAGCCAGTAAAAAGCTGGTACAGAGGAGTAGGATGCAAGATGAAATTATTTTTTTCATGTCAGTAAATGTTGTGATTGAAATCTTGACTCAAGCTAGACCCATAACCCAAGCTTACCAAAATTTACGGGTTTGAAAAAGGTAGGAAAAAAGTAGGAAAGAGGGAGTAAAGCCCCTCTTCTTGCACTCATACTTCCATTTTAGGTCTTTTCCCCTTCTTTTTTACGTACAATTGCATCTGTCAACCAAAGGAGTTCTTCTACGAATTTATCGAAGCTCCCAAGCTGCTTTTCATCCAATAAATTCCCCTCATCATCAAAGAGATTTCCCACTCCTCCGATCATCAATTTGCGAGGCAAAGGAAATCCTCCAAGAGCCAATACATACTTTTGCAAATCGTGAGAAGCATTTACACCCGAGAACTTACCGGCAGAAACGGTCATGATGCCAATGGGTTTTTTTGCATACTCTTTCCGAAAATAGTCCAGGGTATTTTTCAGCGCTCCAGAGAAACTCCCATTATATTCAGGCGAGGCAAATACCAGAGCGTCAGCTTCCATAAGATGCTGACCAAATTCTTCGAGGCGATCGGGAGGATTGGGATTTCTCCCCAATCTTTCTTCCATAACAGGAAAATTGTATTCCTTCACATCCAGAATTTGCACCTGAGTAGGCTCATCGCGCTTCTTGATTTGCTGAGCAAGGAAAGAAACAGCTTTGGGAGTTTGCCTCCCCAATCTGGCGGAACCAGAAACAATGGCAATTTTAAACATAGAATAAATATCAGAGAATCTCCTTATGAGCCCTATAGGCTTCTTTATGTTTTGAAACCTATCGCAGGCGTTTGGCAATTATACTTCCTTTTTGACCATTGATAAATTCCAGCCGGATATTTTTACCGGCTTCTTTTTGAAATTGAATGCGGTAGGTAAGCTTATGACTATCTAAAAAAGTAGTTTCATCCAGAGCAAGCAGCAAAACGGGGTCATTATAGCTCAAATTACTCTCAGACTGAATGTAAAGCTCTGATTTTTTTAAAAAGATCTTGTATTGATGGGTTTGGGTAAAATAAATGCCTTCAAAGGCCTTCCAATCATCGGAGAGGGTAGAGTAGATGCTGTCCTTGCGAAAGTCGAGGTGTTTCAGATAATAGGATAGGAAGTTATGATTGGGGTGTGCTTCTATAGAGGCTTGAAATTGCGTTTCAGCGGCTTCATAATCTCCCTTTTCAAAAACATCCATTCCCCTCAGAATATCTTTATCAATCTCAAAGTTCATATATCCCGACAAGTCCCCTCTTTCATCAATCAACATACGGTCATAAGTCCCCATATTATTCTTGATGAAGAAATGCCGGGACTGTATGATTTGCCCTTCATTATTATTTACACTAAAAAATATTGACCTACTTAAGGGATACATTCCTTCCCTGTTTTCAGAACCCTCAAATTGATAGTAGAGTTGGCCGTTTTCCAGAAAAATCTCATGTGAGGAGCGCTTACTAATCCCTGCGGCCCAATAAGTTCCCGTCAGGGATTCATAATAGTCTTCCGAAAAAATATCTGCCGAATCCAGCATGAAACTTATGTGATTTTGAAGATTCAGCACTTCGATTTGATTCGGTTTGAGGACATTTAACTCTTCAAGAATTTCCTGTGCTTTCTCAAAATCTTTATTGGCTAAATGGGCTTTCCCCAACCAAAGTAAAGCTTCCGCGAACATGGAATTCCGATTCAATACCAACTCCAATTGCTGGATTGCGTCATCCACTCGATCAAGTCGAATCAGGCTTTGTGAAAGAAGATCGAGTAAGGCATTGGGTGCTCCTTTCAGGGCTCTGTATTCGCCAATTTCTTTGATCGCTTCTTCATATTTGCCTTGTCGGAAATACTCATTGATCAAATTGAGCAGGAGATTTGCATCCGTAGGCCTGGATTTATGCAGGAAATTGGCCAAAGTCAAAGACTCTTTTTGCTGTTCCTTTATGCGATAATTCAAGAGGCGAATCTGGATATTCTGATTGAGAGGAAGTTCCTCCCGGTATTTCATAGCAAGGGCTATATGCTTATCCGCAACTTGCCGATTGATTCTGTGCGTATTATGAAAATCACTCAGGACATAGTGTCCCCAGGCAAAGCTGGAGTCTATATTAACTGCGGATTCCAGCAAATCATGAATATCATTGAATGCTCCGGAATTTTCTCTTTTGTAAAGAAGTCCTTTACACAATTTCTCAAAAGCTTCTTCTGATGGGGTGAAATAGCTTCTTAGATTGAGGTCAACGATATTGGCATCACCCTTTTTTAGCTTAAAGGATTTCTTTAGCTCAAGAGACACGTCATCCAACAAGTCAAAGAGGACTTTCCCTTTATAGTTCTTCTCTTCCAATAAGGTTCCATCAGAGGTATTGTAGACCTCCGTTTTCAATTCATATCCTTTATCGGTTTTCCGGAAGGAGCCCTGGATCAGGTAATCACAATCGGCAGTTCTTGCTTCATTGAGACTTCTGTTCAAACTGGCATCAACAGCAACTTGCCCAAATTCATTGAAAATTCGGGAATCCTGACTCAGGTCCAGGCTAAGGGCATAGGGAATGCCCAAACTCAGCCAATCATCTGCATCCTGATTATCGGAATTTTTGAAAGGAGTAGTGTAAAGGCTTTTAATATCAGAAGAACTAACTTTGGGAAGCAGAAACTCTGCCCCTGTTTCGTCAAAAAGGCTAAAAGTTTCACCTTGGGCGCTTGAGGGACTGAATAGCAGCATCACAATAGGAACCAGGATGCTTAACAAGGCAATTCCTCCCACATATTTGACCCAGTTTGGCAGATTTTGAATAGAGGGTTTATCGCTCGCTTTCCGCTTGGTAAATTTTCCATCAAGCAATTTCCCTTCAGGCACCTTGAGGCCTTCTTCATCGACTGCCAGTACTTCTGTAGGCGTATTTACATTCTTGAAGCTGAAGAAACCCATGGACTTCAACTGTATCCCGGACTGATTGGTGATCTCATCAGCTACTTTCCTCGAAATCATAACAGAACCCGGAACAGAAAGGCTTTCAACCCGAGACGCCATATTTACTCCATTCCCGATGATATCATCTTCTCTTTCAATGATATCTCCCAAATGAATCCCGATTCTCAGGGGGACATTGGGCTCGGCATGCTGTAAGTCTTTTTGAATGGAAATTGCACACTTAACTGCTTCTACACAGCTATTGAAGATACTCAGACTACCATCTCCATAATACTGTACGATCTTTCCTTTGTGCTTTTTGTGATAGATGTCCATTACCTCCCTGTGCCTGTCTCTGAGGCGAATAGCTGCCGCTTCGTTATCCTGCATCAAAGCAGTATAACCCTGTATATCCGTAAACATGATGGCGGCTAACAGGCGCGTATTACGTTCAGTCATCTAGGAGGCCTTGGGCATTAATTTCTCAAATTACAACAAATCCGTAAAATCTTCTACGATTCTTTGAATGTAATTTCAATCTATTCTTAGGCAGTGCAAATTGCCCAATTTCTACTCAAAATAAAAAGACTTAGGAATGTCAGAATGGAGATAGAGTTTGGTTTCAGTATCATTTTCCTGAGCTATGCCCGGAGTACTCCTTCCATTTTCAATATAAGATTCCATCAAATCAGCCAGTTTCTTTGCGATTTTTGGATGCTGTCGGATTACATTATCTGTTTCCTCGATATCTCCTTCCAGATCGTACAATTGCAAAAGGGGTAAGTCCATTTCTTTTGCTTTTTTGGGAACAGGCTCACTCCAGCCTCCGGAACCCGGGCAAAAGATCATTTTCCACTTGCCCTGCCGAATAGAGAAAGAGCCATTGATGGAGTGATGGACCGTCGCTTCACGGATCGGCTCAGCCTGACTTTCCCCTAATAGTGCAGGAAGAATACTATAACTGTCCTCTGCCTCATTGGGTGCCATAGAATCGGAAGTGATAGCTGCCATGGTCGCCATAAAGTCTGTATGACAAATGACTTCCTGACTACGTGTTGAGGCCTTTATTTTTGCAGGCCATTTTGCGATAAAGGGAACCCGCATCCCTCCTTCAAATATATCTGCCTTGTGTCCCCGGAAAATATAGCTGGGATCATGACCAAAGCTTGCCAATTCTTCAAAATCAGCCATAGGAGAACAGCCATTATCACTAGTGAAAATTATCAGGGTATTTTCCTCCTGCCCGGCCTTTCGGACGGCTTCCACAATTTGCCCTACCACATCATCTACCATCATCACAAAATCGCCATATTCATTGGTTTTACTTTTTCCCTGAAATTCCTCAGTTGGAAGGATAGGAGTATGAGGAGCAGGTAGGGGAAAGTAGAGAAAAAAGGGATTATCTTTTTGAGATTGATCCGCTATATAACTCACTGCCTTTTCTGTGATTTTTGGCAAGACTTCTATATGCTTGAAATCTGAACCTATTGCCCCCTTCCTCCAAAAAGCCTTTCCATCCATTTTCTCTATCGTATCTATTTCCTGGGTGGTGGAACGGTCGTTTTCAATGTAGATGTAGGGAGGGATATCCAGAGAAGCCGTAATTCCAAAAAAGTAATCAAACCCATTTACGTTGGGGCCGTTTTTAACAGGCTTTCTGATATCTACGACTCCTGCAGAGTCCTTTTCCCATCCCAGGCCCAAATGCCATTTACCAATACAGGCAGTATGATAGCCTTTGCCTTTGAGTTTGGAAGCAACTGTGCTTCGCTCCGGGGCGATCAATGGCTCCGACCAACTCCAGGTAACCCCTTCTTTCATGCTTGTTCTCCATGAATATCTCCCGGTCAGAATTCCATAGCGAGTAGGGGTACAAACCGCTGATCCACTATGAGCATCTGTGAAATGCATCCCATTCTGGATCATAGCATCCAAATGTGGCGTATGAATGCGGGAGTCTTCATTTAAAGCAGAGACATCCCCATATCCCATATCATCGGCGAGGATGTAAATAACATTGGGTAGTTTTTCTTTTTTGGCTGGAGCTTCACAGCTTAACAGGCAAAACAGCAGGAGACTTGAACAGATAAAAGCAAGATTTTTCATGAGGAAAGAATAAGAGCATGTCTAGCTAAATTATAAATTCTCAGGAGAAATCACGCATCTGGAACTCTTGCTTTAATAAACTCTTCCCTAATCTGTTCAATCTGTCTGAGGAAATTCGCTGATTATTTCTCCCTGCTCGTCAAAAAACAGAATGCGGGCCACATCCAGAGAGTCTACAAACAGCTTTATCCGTTCCTGGCCCTCCTTGTCTTTCAAACTCAATTGAGGGATTTCATTTTTACTCCCTAAAAACAATCTTTCGGAACCCAGTTTTCCGGCCTTTCTCATCTCCCGAATCTCTGAAACGATCTCTTTTTTTCGCGCTTCCGAAAGATCCTCGTATCTGTATTCATGCATCAAATCCAGGTTTCGCTTAAAACTTCCATCCCCTTCTCTGTCATAAATGCTCAGGCCAGATTTCACCAGACCATGAATATTTTCTTTATGCTCCAGGTTAATGACCTGATTATCGCGATGCCTGTCAAAGGATAAATGTCCGGCTCCAAACTTTCTTCCATCTTCCAGCTCTTTGCTATTATAAATCAATCCTCCTATTTCATCTCCTTCTTCATTGAAAAATATTATTCCGGCGAAATGCTGTCTTTCTATCATCTCCACAGGATAGGCTTTCCCACCAACTCTGGGAGCAGCTATTCGCTGTTTATTTGAAATAGCCATGACTACCGTTCCATCCTCATTTACAATGTTTATTCTTTCTGCCTCTATGAGTGGATCATGCCCTTTATTGGAGAAAGTATAGAAAGTAAATCCTATAATAATAAGGCTTGAAAGGAGGTTGGTAGCGATCAGGAAATGGACAGTAGTTTTGGATATAGTCATAGGGTTTCGTCTTTCCTCGAAAGACGATTCAGCCTGAAAGATGTTACGGTTTGAGCTTGAGGAAGAGATTTGAAAAGAGGATAGTTATTTGAAGAAAAAGACCTGTTGGGATTGAGCGTCCAATTCTACGGATAGTTTCAGGCGACTTCTGCCATCCATTTCAAAGCCTCCCAACAGTTTTTCCTCCTCATATATTTTACAGAAATCTCGGAGGCCAGAATAGTAAAGAGGGACTTCTATCTTTTTGGAGATTCGTTTTTGGGTCGGATTAAATACTACCAGTGCAGCGGCTTCTTCAGCTCCCGGCTTTACCATCAACCAATAATCCAAATCCCTGCCATCCGCTCTGCGAAGGTGAATTAAATCTCCTTCCAGAATTTCTCGATGTTTCTTATACCAATTCACACTCTCCACCACCATATTTTTGGTCTCTTCTGTGTCAAATAGTCGAGGCCCTCGATAACAAGCCTGAACGCCTGCAGATAAATTGGAAAGTATGATGGTCTTATAGTGCTCGATATGTTCATTTAGCGGTTCTATGGTTGCAGCAGCTCCTCCTCCGTGATATTCTGTTAGTGGGACAAACATCCAACCCATGCTCACGCCTTTTGTCCAGGTTCCATCAAATATATTCTGTCGGGTATGAATCAATTGCTGGGCTCGAGGAAGGCTCCAATTTACTTCCCGATACCCCATAGCGCATTTATTGCCACCAGCGAGATAATAATAATCAGGGATATTGAGATAAATCCCATTTGCGCGACACCACTGGTAGAAATCAGCGATTACTTCATATTGTTTCCAGCGAGAATCTCCATAGCCCTGATGGCCGGGATGATCTTCCGACATACAATAATCTCCCGGATAACTCCCATCATGCTCCAGCAAGCTAAAGCCGCTTTTTGCGTAAAAGTTGTATAGTTTTTTGAAATAGCTTTCTCCCCATTCACTGCCGATACAGGGAGAATTCCCGAAAGTAGCTGTTTCTCCTTCCTTCATCACGACATCTATCTCTGGCGAAATTCTGCGTGAAGCAAGCAAAGAATATCCCCCAATCTCTACCCCTTTACTTTTTGCATAGTCAGCATAGGCTTTCATTTTCTCCACATATTCCTCACTGTCATCTTCTATATTAAATCCACTTCCAAAAGTCAGGATTACCATTTCAAAACCGGCTTCTGCAGCCTGATCTATCGCCAGCTTTACCCTTTCCCAATCTGCAAAACGAGCATGCATCATGAGGGGATTCTCGGTGGACCAGGGAGCCAGTGTCCGATACATCCTTCTTTGTGCCAAACCATTTCTTTCCCGATCATAGCTATCAAAAGGAAGGATAAAGGTGCGAAAAGAAGTAAAGGATTCTCCTGCCTGTATTTCCAAATCCGGCCCAATTTCCGGTTTCATCCGAAGCAGACAAGGAGTTCGTCTTAAGTAACTGACCTGCGAACTATAGTCCGGATCTTCTTCCCAATGTACCACATGATGGTTTGCATCTCGGGCCTCCATACTGGCAAAGGCATAATCGGTTTCTACATGAATATTGGGTGGGGGAATGTCATATTCGCGGGTTTCTACTGTTGAAGCATATTCTACAGCCGCCAGAATTTCGGAACTAAAAGAATCGAGGCGAATACTTTGTGAGGATTCATTTCTCAGTTGAATCCATTTGGCCATCAACGGAATCCCATCATATAATTCATAAAAAACCGAAAGACTCCACGCTTCTCCAGATGCATCGGGGAGTGAATAGTTCATTTGGACCTGAACACCTTTAGGGGGCCAGTTTAGCTTTGTATCATGATGCCGGACTCTTTTCCATTCGAAGGGAGCTTCTGCTTTTCTTTGGCTAAATCCTATAAATTCCAGGGCTTCTGGATTTGCCTCCAATTCAGGAAGCCAGGCTTCATCCAGGTAGGCGTAATTTTTCTGTCCTTTTAAGCCACCGACTTCATATTGTTTTCCATTTATGCTAATCTCCGCCTCTGCTTTTATCCCTCTGAGAAGATTCTGATCGCTTGATAGCAAATCCAGTGATACGGTTGCTAGATTTGGTCCCAGGTAAAAGCTACGGGAAAGTAAGCCATTGGAAATGATCAGACGATCTCCTTGTTCATTCCTGAAGAGGCCTGCCTCCAACTCTACTTTTTTTACCAACCAATCCTCATCCAGGCCTTCTTCATAAGCACCTGAAAGTATAGGTAAATCCCTGATGGCTTTATTTTGAGCAAAAACCTGAGCAAACGATAATAAAAAGATCAGGCAGAGCAAGTTTTTCATTTAGTATAGCTTAAAGGCCGAATAATGCGGGCAACCAAAGACTTAGGCCCGGAATAAAAGTTACTGCCAGCAAGGAAATAAGCATGGCGATAAACATCGGCATAATAGGTCGAATCACCCTTTGAATGGTGGTTTCGGCTACTCCTACACCCACGAATAAAACAGATCCGACCGGAGGGGTACAAAGACCTACACAGAGATTGAGGACCATAACAATCCCGAAATGCGTGGGGTCCATGCCCAATTCAGTTACTACGGGCAGAAATATCGGAGTAAAAATGAGTACAGCAGGCGTGATATCCATAAAGACCCCGACAAATAGCAGGATCATATTGATAATAATCAGGATGACTATTTTGTTGTCGCTTATGGAAAGCAAAAGCTCGGTGATATCCTGAGGGATATTTTCGTAAGCCATAATCCAGGACATACTGATAGAAGTCGCAATGAGCAACATCACAATCGCAGTGGTACCAGCAGAACTCAGGAATATGTCCGGTAAATCCTTGAGGGAGATTTCTCGATAATAAAAGGTAAGGGCAAGACAGTACAAGACGGCTACAGCCGAGGCTTCAGTTGCAGTAAATATACCTGCGATGATACCGCCTATAACGATGATCAATAGTAATAGACTCAATGAGGCATTCAGAAAGGTCGTAGCTACTTCTCTCAGTGAGCTTCTTTTTCCTGCCGGAAAGCCTTTTCGTTTGGCCATTACACCTGCTACCAGCATGATCATAAAGCCAGTCAAAATGCCGGGCAAATATCCAGCAACAAATAAAGCGGCAATACTTACTCCGCCACTGGCCAGGGAATAAACAATGAGGACATTGCTGGGAGGAATCACCAAACCGGTGGTCGCAGATGTGATATTTACGGCTGCTGCATAATCCCGGTCATAGCCTTCTTTTTCCATCGCTTTTCCCATGAAGCCTCCGATAGCTGATGCCGCTGCAACCGCAGAACCTGCAATAGCTCCAAATAACATGGCCGCCATAATATTTACATGTGCCAGGCCACCCGGTAGAGCTCCTACCAACGATTTGGCAAAATCGATAAGCCTTCGGGCTATTCCACCTCGATTCATAATCTGGCCAGCAAGGATAAATAAGGGAATCGCAAGCAGTGAAAAACTATCCAGGCCTCCTCCCATACGTTGGGCTACTGTGGTAAAGGCTGGCATAGCGGGAATACTTACCAACATAGTGAATACACTACTCAGGCCAATACTCCATGCAATAGGAACTCCCAGGGCCAGGAGAATCAGGAAAGTGAGAACAAGAATGAGGATTTCCATTTTCTTTGTGTTTAGGCTTGAGGCTGATTAAGACTGAGGATATCTGCGAATTTGAAATAAACAATCAAGAGACCGCTGAGGGGAATGACTGCATAAACAAAATACATGGGGATTCCCATGGCTGGAGAAGCTTGTCCCAGGGTATAGGATATATAGATGAGCCTTCCTCCGCCTAGTACCATTACCAAAACCGCAAAAAGAATAATCAGGCTACTCACCAGGATACTTAATCCCATTTGTCGATTCAAATTTAGTTTGGGTTTCAGCAGTTCAATGGCTGGATGCATCTTTTTGGTGCTGGCATAAGCCGCTCCCAAAATGCCTATCCATATCAGTAAAAACCTGGCCAGTTCTTCGGTCCAGCTTGCCTGATCGGAAAATACAAAGCGGGTAAATACTCCCCAGAGGACATCCAGGGTCATTAAGGCCATCAGGAAGATCAGCAGTACACTCAGGTACTTAGTAATAGTAGTTCTCATTTCAATTCAGATATATACTTAATCTAAAGAAAATTCAGGGGATTTTGATGCATGGAAGCAATTTTCTTAATCCAAAGGAAGTGGCAGTTTGATTCCCCTCTCTTCACTTACTTCTTTCAGATCATTTACCACTGCTTCAAGCAGAGGTATCCCTCCCTTTTTTCTTTTTGCAAGAGCTTCCCGTTCCGGATCTCCATGGATCAATACCTTTTCCTGATCAGGAAGGAGATGCGTGGCTCGCATGACCCGTATCCAATCATCTACCTTCGATTTAAATTCATCAGGATCGGTAAAACTGCCAATGTCCCAGGCACCCATAAAATGACCGATTCCTTTCCCTACTTGCTCTTTTACATTGGGGATGCCGACTGCGAAAGTAGGGACAAAGGGTCCCCAATTGGCCCCACTCAATACTCCACATAACAAATCCACCATAGCCGCCAATCCATATCCCTTATGGCCTCCGCGGGTTTTATCAGAACCCAAAGGAGACAAAGCAGCTCCTTCCATAAAATCCATGGGATTCAAAGCGGATTTTCCATCTGGTCGGATCGCCCAACCTTCGGGCAGGGATTCCTGCTTTCGCAGTTGGATTTCAACTTTACCAAAACTTACTGTGCTAGTCGCAAAATCGATAACAATGGCAGCTTCTTCATTCGCTGGAAATCCGATAGCGATAGGATTGGTACCCAACATCCTCTCGGCACCATATAATGGAGCTACTACTTTGGAAGTATTGGTCATGGAGATACCGATCAGGTCTTGTTCGAGTCCCTGTTCTGCATAATAGCCAGCGGCGCCATAATGATTGGAATTCTGGATAGATACCCAACCACTTCCATGTGCCTGAGCTTTATCCATCGCGATCTCAAAACTGCGGGGAGCAATAACAAGTCCCATCCCATTGTCGCCATCTATACGGGCGACACTGGTTCGGTCATTTATCACCCGCATATTGGGTCTGGGATTGATAGAGCCTTCCGATAAATAGTGGCAATAGGTTTTTAGGCGAGCAATTCCATGAGAATCAATTCCCCGGAGATCACTGTACATCAAAACTTCGGCTGCCAATAGCGCATCTGCCTCCGGCATACGAAAAGACTCAAAAACCTGAGCCATAAAATCCTGCAAAACCTCTGCATCAAAGGAGTATTGGGCTTGTGTAGTAGTTTCAGACATAGGTAAGGATCTATTCCAGGAGATCGGGATGAGCATGTACAATGTCCTGCCAAATGGGTTGATAGTTGAACCAACCTGCAATTGGAAATCCCAATTCATTGTCTCGGGTGTTTCTGGCAACTTCTGCAGAAATCGGGAAGATTTCTGTACCAGTAGCTTCCGCCATCAATTGAGATTGGCAGCATCGTTCCATACAGATAAACCACCAGGCAGCCTCTTCGACCGTATTCCCGACTGTAAGCAATCCATGATTTTTCAGGATAGCCGCTTTCTTATCTTGAAGGGCCTCGGCAATTGCATCTCCCTCACCGAGATCCAAAACTACTCCCTGATAATCATCATACAGGCCATGATCTTCGAAAAAGGCACAAGAATCCTGCGTCAGAGGATCCAACAAACGACCCAAAGCAGAAAATGTCTTGCCATAAATGGAATGAGAATGCGCTGCAGCTATAACATCTGGCCGGGCATGATGTATGCGAGAATGGATCGCAAAGGCTGCCTGATTCAACATCTGGTGTTTCCCTTCGACTATTTTCCCTTCTTCATTCACCAATATCAGATCGGAAACCTTCATGCGGTTGAAAGAGATCCCAAAAGGATTTACCCAGAAATGATCGCTTAATTCAGGATCACGCGCGGTAATGTGTCCCGCAACACCCTCTGAAAAGCCAAATTTTCCAAATACTCGCAAAGCTCCAGCCAATTGTTGTTTACGGTGTTGCCTTTCTTCTTCAAGTGATCCGGTTTTGGGCATCATGCCTACCAGATGGGGAGGATTTTTTATTGCCATGTATGAGTAGTTTAAGTGTCCTATCTTTGAGTTTCATATTAGCAAAATTCGAAGCCATTCGGAATTTTATTTTATCTTAATCCCCTATGCAGAATTTTCTCAAGCGTCCCTTTGCCTACCTCGATCCTATGCCTCACAGGATCCTGTTGGCGCTTTTCTGTTCTGTATTTGCTGCTATCTTCCTCAATATCTTTGAGCCCTTTGATCTCGATAGCTGGACCATCCTGAAAAATTATAAAAGCAGATTCCCAATCCTCCTTTTTTCTCTGACAGGTTTCCTATTCCTGGGATTCACTCAAATTGTTCTGAGAAAACTTTTCAAGATACACAGCTTCAATATTGGAGGTTTTTCGCTTTGGTTTGCTGGGGAGTTGATTCTTTTGAGTATTCTAAATCACAATCTCTTTGGAGATGCACGCGAAGATTTTGGAGAGATGATGTATGAATTTAGTCTGACCTTTAAATACACCTCCCTGGTTCTCCTGATTCCATATTTCATCAGCTTACTCTATTTTTCTTCGAAAAGCATAGAAATCCCCTCAGAAGAAAAAGAGAAAATTTCAAGTCCAGACAAGGAAACGGGCATTAATCAGGTTCACTTTCAGGCGGAAAATGAAAGAGAAGTTCTCTCGATCAAGCTGGATCATCTCCTCTTTCTAAAATCAGAATCCAATTATGTAGCCATTTTCTACCTATATAATGGACAGCTGAAAAAACGTCTGATCCGTAACAGTTTAAAGAAGCTCGAACAAGAGTTGAAACCTCCCACCCTGATCCGGGTACACCGGTCTTATATGCTAAACATTCTCAATGCAGTCAGTGTGACGAGAAACCCCAAATCCTATCAGGTTTTCCTGGAAAAAGCAGAGGAATATCCCATTCCGGTTTCGCCTACTTATATGGAAAATTTTGACGAAAGACTCAAGGAGTTGAATAATTGAGGGTTTTTTCGTGCTTCTTTATCCCAGTATAGGCAGATTCATCCCTTTTAATGGATTATGTCTTTCTATGCGCTTACTTTAGAGAAAAAATCACCATTCCCATGAATAGAACTTCACTACTCAGCGTTATTGCTGCTTTCTTTTTTCTCGCAGCATGTAGCAGCACAGCACAAAAAGCAGATGCTAAATTTGCCCATCAACTAAGCTTCGGTCCCGGAGAAGAAGATGCGATCCGGACAGCTTTGATTTCCTTAAAGGACGATACCGAAATCACCCTCAAAGCAGGCACCTATTCTTTTGAAAAGCTTTCCATTCAAGGCAAGCTCAACAATATTTCTATCAAAGGTGCCGGCCCGGAACAAACCATTATTGATTTCTCAGGACAAGAGAGTGGGGGAGAAGGAATGCGGGTCGATGATGTCTATGATTTTCAGATAGCAGATCTTCAATTGAAAGAATCCGCAGGAGATTTGTTGAAAGTAAAAGACAGCGAGAAAGTACGCTTTATCAATGTACATACCGTTTGGGCGGGAGAGCCTGAGATCACAAATGGAGGATATGGCATTTATCCGGTTTTGTGTAAAGAGGTTCTCATCGATGGTTGCTATGCCAGAGGAGCTTCTGATGCAGGTATTTATGTGGGACAAACGCTGGGAGCGATTGTTCGCAATTCTAAAGTAGAGTATTGTGTAGCGGGGATAGAAATTGAAAATACCCAGGATGCTGATGTTTACGGAAATGTAGCGAACAATAATACGGGAGGTCTGCTGGTATTTGATCACCCGGGCCTGAAATACCATGGAAAGAATATCAAGGTTTATGACAACCACGTTTTTTCCAACAACTACCGCAATTTTGCTCCGGCTGCCAATAGTGCGACGGGGGTAGGTAATCTTCCTCCGGGAACGGGCATCATGGTATTGAGAACCTCCGATGTTGAAGTTTACAACAACAAACTTGAGGACAACAATACCATGTCTGTGGGTATCCTGAGTTATATCTCTGTTGATCCCAACATTATGAAGAACGCGCCTGATTTCGATCCTATTCCCCGCAATATTTATTTCCACGGCAATCAAATCAGCAAGCAGGATGTATTTCCTGAAGCGGTGAAGGAGCATGAATTAGCTTCTATCCTGGTGGGACTCCACGGAGAACTAAAAAAATCAGGTATGTATGAGGCTGCATCTCTTCCACATATCCTCTATGATGGAATTAGTCTGACCGAGGGAGACAACCCCAATAATATATGTATTCAGGAAGCTGAAGGTATTGGTTTCCTCAATATGGATATGGGCAATCAATCTCAAAATCTGAGCTTTGACCCAGCACCTTTTAACTGTGACGGAAAAACAGAAGCCTAAACATGAGATTAAGATCAGTAACTATTTGGTGCAACATATTCTGCCTGCTTTTGATAAGCTGCGGAAAACATGAAATTGCTCAGGAAGATCAGAACCCCTTCTTTGAGAAATTATCTGAGCATAAATTTTTTGTAGGGGAATTAGCAGATTTGAAACCTGCCGAAGGGGTCCTGCCCTACGAACTCAATACCCCATTGTTTACTGATTATGCGCATAAGGAGAGATTTGTTAAGGTAGCCTCCGGCAAAGAGATTCGGATCCAGGGAGAAGAATTGATCTATCCGGAAGGCACCTACCTTATCAAAAACTTCTACTACTGGAAAGATGAGCAGGATAAAACTCAGGGTCGCCAATTGATTGAAAGTCGGGTGCTGCATAAAACCGGAGATCTTTGGGAAGTGGCCAATTATGAATGGGACGCTGAACAAAAGGAAGCCTACAGAAATATTTTAGGGGCAAAAAAAGAAATCGCGTGGACCGATACAAAAGGACAAGCTCGCAAAGTATCCTATGTAATTCCCGACAACAATGATTGTAAAAGTTGCCATAAGTATAATGGTAATGTAAAGTACATCGGCCCTAAACTTCGAAATCTCAACAAAGAGATTGCCTACTCTGAGGGGAGCATGAATCAATTGCAGAAATTTCAGCAAATGGCCTGGCTCCCGGCTTCCTTTAGCCTGGAAAATAGACCTAAACTCCCAAACTGGGAAGATGATAACTATTCTTTAGGTGAAAGAGCGAGAGCTTATCTGGATGTAAATTGCGCACATTGCCACTCTCAACATGGTCCTGCCAGCAATACCGCTTTATTTCTCGAATACGAAGAAGAAGATGCTCATAGACTGGGAATCAATAAGGGACCGGTCTCCGCAGCACAAGGTTCAGGCAACCTTATGTACAACATTACTCCCGGGAAAGCAGATTCCTCTATTCTCGTTTATCGGATGAATTCTGTAGAGACGGGAATAGCCATGCCAGAGATCGGTCGCAATCTAATTCATGAGGAAGGAGTGGCCCTCATGCAAGACTGGATCAATAGTCTCAGGTAAACCCGTTAATAATGACACTTGGCGCATAAGTACTTTTTTCCTCACTATTCCTTAAATAATTTCGATATTAGTTGAGTATTACGCTCAATTTCCCCCCATTCGGCTCAGGAAATTTGAACACAAATCTAAAAAGGCTCCAGCAACAAACTGGATTCACCGGGCTTTCTATGCTGCGCACACTTATACTTATTTGCTCCCTCATCTCTGGACCTTTGCTGTTACTTTCCCAGCAAATCGATCCGGCCAAGAATCTTCATCAAAACCATGAGGTCTTTGAAGTAAACAAGCTTAGTCCCAGGAGCAGCTTTTTTGCTTTTGAAAATGAGAGCCTGGCTACAGAAGATCGTATGGAGAAATCCCAGCGATATTTATCCCTCAATACCTATTGGAAATTTAATTGGGTTAGAAATCCTGAAGATCGACCTAAAGACTTTTATAAAACAGATTTTGATGACAAAGACTGGGACAGATTTCCCGTCCCGGCCAATTGGGAGGTTCATGGATTAGATCATCCTATATATTTAGACGAAAAATATCCCTTCAATACCCAATGGCCCAAAGTTCCTGCAGATTACAATCCGGTAGGTTCATACAGACATGAAATTGAATTGCCCGAGAACTGGAAAGATCAGGAAGTTTTCCTTCATTTTGGCGCTGTAAAATCTGCCCTCTATGTTTGGGTCAATGGACAGGAGGTTGGCTATTCTCAAGGGTCAAAGACACCCGCAGAATTTCATCTTAATCCCTATCTGAAGGAAGGCAAGAATCTCATTGCATTTCAGGTTTTTCGTTGGTCAGATGCCAGCTACATAGAAAGCCAGGATATGCTAAGGCTTTCCGGAGTTGAGCGAGAAGTTTATCTCTATTCTCGGCCCAAAGTATATATCCAGGATTATTTTGTAAAAACGGATTTGGACGAGAACTTCCAACATGGGGATCTGAGTATTGATTTTGAACTGCATAATACCAGCGATCAATACCAAAGGGATCAAAAACTGGAAGTCTGCCTTAGCGCTCCTAATGGAGAAGAATTAGCATCGAAAATGCTTTCATTCAATCTTTCTCCCAATCAAAAGAAAAAGCAAAAACTCAGCTTTCGACTATCCGATATCCAACTTTGGTCTGCAGAAACTCCCAATCTGTATAAACTCCGGATAAAATTGAATGCTCTGGATAAACAAAAAGCTGAATTCATTCAGTTGAAGCAAGGTTTGCGGAAAGTGGAAATTAAAGGAGGTCAATTATTGGTAAATGGCAAAGCTATTTATATCCGGGGCGTTGATCGCCATGAGACCGATCCGCATCGGGGGCATGTGATTGATCGGGAGTTGATGCTCAAGGATATCCGCTTGATGAAGCAAAACAATATCAATGCAGTCAGGACCAGTCATTATCCTAATCACCCGGAATGGTACAAACTCTGTGATCAATATGGTTTGTATGTGGTGGATGAAGCCAATATAGAGAGTCATCCCTTAGCAAATTCTGAAGAAACTCAAATAGGAAATGAGATGAGCTGGCTTCCTGCACATATGGCTCGTACCCAGGCCATGTTTGAGCGAGATAAAAATCATGCTTCTATCATCATTTGGTCTCTGGGTAATGAAGCTGGTCATGGAAAAATCTTTGAGGTCATGTATCAATGGCTCAAGGAACGAGATCCTTCTCGACCCGTACAATACGAACCTGCTGAAAAAGAATCCTATACGGATATTTTCTGTCCCATGTATCCTCGCTTCAACAAACTGATGGACTATGCCAAGAGTAATCCGGATCGTCCGCTCATCATGATTGAGTATTGTCATGCGATGGGAAATAGTGTAGGCAATCTGCAAGATTACTGGAACATCATAGAAGAATATCCGGTCCTTCAAGGAGGCTTTATCTGGGATTGGGTCGATCAATCTCTGGAATACGAAAATGAGCAAGGCCTCAAATACCTGGCATATGGACATGACTACCACCCAGATTTACCCACAGACGGAAATTTTCTCAATAATGGGCTTGTAAATCCCTATCGAGAAGCGCATCCACATCTGGAAGAAGTCAAGAAGGTTTATGCGCCGCTTAAGTTTGCTCCCCTGATTTTGGAAAAAGGAATCTTTCAGGTCCACAACAAATATTTCTTTAAAGGAAATGAGGACTGGGTATTTTCCTGGAAGCTCAGAGAAGAAGGCAAAGTGATACGTAAGGGAAATATAGGCAAACTTCTGGCCGGCCCAGGTGAAAAAAGAAGCTTCCGGGTACCCATCAAAGATTTGGAGATGAAAGAAGGCTCCGAGTATCTGCTGAGTTTATATGCAAAGACCGAAAGTTCCAGTGAACTCATTCCTGCAGATCATATCGTCGCCTGGGATCAGTTTGTCCTGCAAAAGAAAAAACTCCTTTCTCAAAATCATAGAGGCTCCTCTGTTGAAAAGCTAAAATTCAACCAACAGGGTGATGAAATTCAGATCACAGGTAAAGACCTCAAATTGAGGTTCAGGAAAAAAACCGGAGACCTCTTATCCTATAGTTATAAAGACCAGCAATTGATAAAGGCTCCCCTCAAGGTCAACTTCTGGAGACCTCCTACTGATAATGACCTCGGAAATGGTATGCATGAATGGGCAGCCTTCTGGCGGGAGGCGGCTTCACAGCTAAAGTCCAGTCTGTTGAGAATTGAGGAAGTAGGCGAAAATATCCAATTGGAAGTCGGTCTGGAATCAAAAACCCTAGACAAACTCCCGATAAAAATTCTCTATAAAATATATCCCAATGGACAGATGGTTGTAGAATACCGATTCAGTCCCAAAGAAAAAGAGCTCCCATTGATCCCCCGTTTGGGTCTTCAATTGCAAATGGATGAGCGTTTTGAATATATGGAGTGGTATGGTAGAGGACCGCATGAGTCTTATTGGGATAGAAAGACTTCTGCAGAAGTCGGGATTTGGAAAGGGCTCGTTTGGGATCAGATACACCGCTATTCAAGGCCTCAGGAAACTGCAAATAAAACCGATGTCCGTTGGATGAGTTTGAAAGATAGAAGTGGAACAGGACTAAAAATCGAAGCGGTTTCAGAATTTCTCTCTATGAGTGCATGGCAACTAGACCAGGAAGATCTGGATTTTCTGGCGGGGGCCAAAGGAAGCGCATCCGCTTCAGGTCTGGTTCCGCTTACCTCTAAACATGGGGCTGAACTTTCTCCCAAAGATCACATCATCTGGAACGTAGACCTCAAGCAAATGGGAGTAGGAGGGGACAATAGCTGGGGGGCACCCGTTCATCAGGAATACACAATCAGCCCCAAAGAGTATTTTTACAGTTTCAGGATCAGTCCGATAGTTGATAAAGAGTAGAAATCTCTTTACTGCATAAAAAAAACCGGGCACTCTTCAGCACCCGGCCCACCTTATTCAATTAAGAATTAATTTTTTAATCAATATAAATGTACTCGGCTTCCCATAATTTGGGTCCCAGTTCACTGGTGCAGGCATCACTACTACTTCCTCCGCATTTGCAGGAAGCATACTGTGAGGGCCGCTCGCACGGACATTCTGCGACTTGCCAGCATGCAAAATAAAGTTTGGGTTTTACGATTGGATAGAGCTTGTTTTTTACTCTTTTCACTTCAGAGTAAAGCGTGCCCTTTTTTCCTTTTCCTGTTACCTTACGAACAAGATAAAAGTTGCCATCGATGTTGTGGAAATCGATTCCCACAACCCTAAGACCTGTTTTTACTTGTTTATTAATGAGTGATCTGTTGATGTCGGTATAGCTAAAACCATTAGCCGTTTTTTTTACCGTTGCCAGGGCTTTTGCTTCAGGGCTAAAGCCAGACAATCCTAGAATCAACATAAAGCCCAGCAGGCTTGCGATTGAGATTTGTGTTAGTTTGTTCATGAATGAGTGATTTAAAGATGATAGAATTTCAATCTTTTCATCACTTGGTATCCATGCCCAACTAAAATGTAACTTCTACTGGATTTTTTGGTGGGAACTAATCAGCTATTTTTTCTCACAACATAGGTAAATCCGTTTGATTGCCGGAGGCACTCTAGCTTATAATACAGGCTAGATAATTCACGGGCCTCTGCATGATTCAATCGTCTTTTAGCCCGAAGCCCGAGATATCCGATCCAGGATTTTAACCTAAACATCCCTCTGATCGAAGCTGCAACCAGACCTCTCAGGTATTTAAATGGAAGGGGATAAAAGAGGACCATGAGGTGGTAATCTATTCCAAAACGACTTCCTCCCGCCACTTTCTCCAGACTCATATTGTTGATGCTGGAATAATGTTCCAGGGCCTTGAATGAAAGATGGGAATAGGAGATTTCATGAAAACACTCCATAAATGCGACATAGCCAACAAATAGACCTCCGGGTTTTAGCACCCTTGCAACCTCAGCATAGGCTTTCCCTACATCCGGGATATGTTCCAGAACTGCATCCATAATGGCCACATCGAAGGTATTGTCTTCGAAGGGCAAATTTTCGGCATCCGCTACAACTGTGTGTGCTCCTCCTTCAAAAGGTTCAACGCCTACCCATTCCCCTCCGACAGCTTCAACAATTTTTCGATTTCTGCCATATCCACAACCGATATCTACTACCTTCTTGTTTTTGCAAAGCACCTTGAGATCATAAATAGGCTGATTAATAAAAATCTCACAATCCGGAGCCTGATCTTTAAGTCCTAAATATCGAACCCCTTTCCCGGGATCGGGATTTTCTCTATTCATTACGGGAGCTTGGGATTCTTTTGCCATTACAGGTGTAGGATTTTGACTCATGTTTTGCTAGTGTTTGCAATGAAAGTTCAATATGGCAAATAATTCTTTTTGAGAGAACAAATCTGCTGATATAGGTAAGAATTGAATAACATTCATCGAAAAAGCAGCAAAAATCTGCCTTAAAGTAGCGCTTGACCCTTTATGAAACAAAATGCCTGTGTAAGATCGTCTGGAGAATCATCTATTCAACCACATAAGCATGGTACGGCTTACCATTTCCGGTGCATCATGTTGGACAAAATGTCCTGCTCCCGGCACTGTAACCAGGGTTAAATCTTTCTCCAACCATTTCCAGGTATTATTTAGTCCTCCTGGCAGCAATGCCCAATCATCCAGGCCATGAATCATCAAGACCGAACATTTGACTTTGGGGATGGGAGCATTATTGCTTTGATAGGGCTCTTTGGGATAATTGGCTTTATAGAAATTGAGCATGCCTTCGAAACTGGAGCGCTTAAAAGCTTCGATATAATATTTTTTGGCCTCCTCGTCATTTAGCCAAGCTGCCAGTCCTTCAGCCGTCAATTTTTTATGCGCATCTGCCTCCTGAAATTTTCGAGCATATTCGCTGTTTTTCTGTTGTTCAGGATTGTTTGCCAATTCGTTTGCCATGCCCTTAGGGTGGGGGAGGTTACAGATGATAAGTTTTTCAACCAAATCCGGACGATAAATAGCCAAGGACCAGGAGATAGCTCCCCCCCAATCGTGTCCTATGATGATGGCTTTCTTCTTGCCTTCTGCTTTGATTACCGCCTCAATGTCTTTCATGAGATTCACCATTTTGTAGGCTTCCACTCCTTCGGGCTTATCGCTTTTATTATAGCCTCTCAAATCAACAGCTACCACCTTATGTGTTTTGGACAGGGCTTCCATTTGATTTCGCCAGCTGTACCAAAAGTCGGGAAAGCCATGAATCATCACTGCAAGGGGACCTTCTCCCATACTCACATAATGAATCTTTACCCCATCATTATCCGCATAATGGTGGCTCACTTTTTCCATTACTCCCCCTTCCTGGGCGCGTAGATTCAAGCCTAATACTAGCAGGCTCCCTATAAGTACTATATGTTTCATCTTTTTATTGATTTCTTTCAAATACAATCTTCCCATCCACTATCGTCATCTCTACCTCCATATCTAAAATCTCGGCAGGATCAATCTTCATGAGGTTTTTATCGCAAACCACAATATCTGCCAGTTTGCCTGCCTTTATTGAACCTCTGCTGTCTCCATCGAAAGCAGCTTTCGCATTATTAATCGTATAGGCCTTTAATGCTTCTTCCATACTGATCTTTTGCTCGGGGAACCAGCCACCTTCTGGCTGTCCGCTCGTAGTGGTTCGATTGACAGCCGCATGAATGAGATATTTGGGATGCACATGATAATAGGCAGCCATGGTTCCCGGCCAGTCCGAGCCAAAAGAGAGACTTGCCCCATTATCCAATAAACTCTTAAATGCATAGGCCCCTTTGCACCTTTCATGTCCTATCCGTTCTTCCATCCAACGCATATCGTCAGAGAGATGATAGGGATTTATTTCTGCTATAACATTGAGTTCTTTAAAGCGGGGGAAATCATCCGGGCGGATCACCTGGGCATGTATGACTCTATAACCAGAAAGGTCTTTCCCCAAATCCTTCATCAAACGCTCATAGGTATCCAACATCAGACTTACACCTCTTGTCCCAATCGCATGCACATTGGCGACAAAACCCGCTTCCTGAGCAGTAAGGAGATAGCCGTACATCTTCTCCATATTGGGGGTTGCGTAATCCTCATCATCGGAGGTATGATGGCGGTAATGTCCGTAATTATCCGGCTGGTCATCATAGGGCTCAAAAAAGAGGGCACCGTGATTGCCCATAATACCATCTATATAACCTTTAAATGCTCCATATCTTAAATAGGTATCTTCCTTTTTGCTAGCAGGATTTACCCCCATGCTCATACCCGCATCTTTCATCTCCTGCGCACGAGCCAAATCCGGACGCATCCAGATTCGAGCCGTTAATTCTCCGCTTTCATATAGCTCCTGAAATCTTTCGGTCTGATCCGGTCGTGTGATGTCATGAATTTCGACTATGCCACTTTCTCTGAGCACTTTTAATGCGGCTTTATTTTCATCCAGCAATCGACGACTGGATTTCTCTTTGATACTTTCTTTGATTTTTTTGAAGGCAGGTGAATTTGCATAAACCAAGCCCGTTGCTCTGCCTTCTTCATCCGTTTCCATCCCTTCCAGAATTTCCGCCTCCAATCCTGCAGCTTGTAGCGCCATTGAATTTGCCAGGTACAATTGACGATTATAGTTATTGATAAATACCGGATGCTCAGCACTGATTTCATCAATTACTCCTTTATGCGGTTTCCAGGCCTGCTTTTTTGCTCCGGATGCTGTAGCAGAGGCGTCGGCCCATTGCTCATAGGCTCCCCACAAGCCACCGGTAATCCATTCCCCTTTCTCAAGGATGTTTACTACTCGCCCTATTTCTGCTTTCAATCCAGGATCGTCCGATACTTTCAACAAATTGGCATCATTGATCAATTCGCCTGCACGATTGAAATGGGTATGTCCATCAATAAACCCCGGCAAGGCAAATTTCCCCTGCAAGTCGATCATCTGGGTTTCTTTTCCTTGATAAGCAGCCGGATCGGCTGCCTTATCCAAAACTGCAACGATTTTGTTTTCCTTGATTACAATAGCAGTTGCCCAGGGCTGAGCTTCCTCCATCGTATAAATTTCTCCATTAAATAAAATGAGATCAGCCGCTTCCTTTTGGGGTCCACTACAGGAAATACAGCAGAAAAGGATAGGGAGTAAGTAGTAGTAATAGGCTTTCATGAGCAAAACATAAAAATGCTGATGTTCTGTTTAAATGTACAGAGAATTCAAACAGAACACCAGCATCTTTAGCTGAAGCTATTAGGGAGTAACGAGGGTATCTGAAGCCGTCGAATCTATAGAACTATAGTCGATCGCTTTCAATTCCCCGATTTTCGGGATAATCTGAATCAGGAAACGCTGGTTTTTGCTTTCATCCTGTATATCCCTTCCAACGCCACTCTCTCCACTACCAGAGATCATGACTTCATAGCGATCCCGATCAAAGGAAATACCTTCTGCGTCCCAGAGATTGTAGAGAGATAAAGCCCTTTCATAACTCAGCTCATAATTTCGAGTATAGTTATCCGCGGAAGCCATACCTTCTATCACAAGCAGATATTTGATATTGTCATCAGGTTCCAGGCCATCTACAAGCCCCTTGAGGGCCTTTCCTGCCTCGATGAGAAGTTCACGATATTGTCCCTTGATCTCGGACTTTCCTTTGTCAAACTGAACCTGGGAGCGTAAAACGTGTCGCTTGAATTCTGGTTGGTAGACAAAGTAGCGAGAATCCAATTGCTCGATGGCCTTCTGGATTTCCTGCAACTTTTTATATTCGATCTCCATAACCAGGAGGCGGGCTTTCTCATCATTGAGTTGCTGAATCAGGGTACTGGCATACATTTCCTCATCGCTAAGGCGGCGTTTCAATTCTTCCAGTGCCAGACTTTGCTTATCCAGTTCCAGGCTCCTGACCCGAAGTTCTTCTTCGGTCGTTACCAGGGCGTTCTGCCTGTCGAGAAAGAGTTTGTAACTCAAAACGAACAAGGCAAGCGAGATGATGAACATGGCCGTCATCAAGTCTGCATAGCTCACCCAAAAGAGGCGGCTACTGTCTTTTTTGGCTTTTTTGCTCATCCGCCGAAGGTATTAATGAGATATATGACTCCACAGCCGATGCCAGTAAGGAAAGCGGCGACACCAGAGTAAACAAAAAACTGGAAGGCTCCGGAATTCATGAAGCTGCTGTTTTGTGCAGTAGCGACCGAACTCAGTCTACTATCCAGTGTATTCATTTTATCTGTAAGCTCGATAACCGAATGGCGTTCTTTCCCCAAATGCTCCAACAAACGGGTATTTACTTCCAGGCTTTTGTTCTGGAGTAATTCAACATCTCCTCTAATTTTATTGAGGTCTTTATTTAAGGCCTCTGCAAAGGCTTTATTATCCGTATTACCAATAGAAGCCAAATATTGATCCATCTTCACATAGGCTGCCTGGGTACTTCTTTCCAGGGCCTGAATGTTTTCCCCGACTACGGTTTCCATTTTGCGGTTCACCTGACCGAAGTGGGTTCCGAGTTTCTCAGAAAATTCTTCTGCTTTTTTAGAATAGGAATCAATGTAAGCGACTTGTCTGTCAATCAGAGAATCATTGACTTGCAAAAAATTCCCCATGCCATTGAGCCCCTGTTCTATGCTCCGTATCTGGCCAAAGACTCCTTTGAGTTCCTTGAATAACCTCAGGGTTTCTGTCAAGGAATCATTCATATGAGATTGATAACGGGCAAAACCATCATTGAAGGCCGCCAAATTATCTCTTAGGGTGTCTATAGGTTGATCTGCATCTTTTTTGAGGGTAGGTAAAATCTGAGAGCGAAGGAAACTAAAGTAGTCATAGAGTCTTTCATCCCTTACATTTTTACTTTCCTTAAAGCGAAGATTACTCAGGACCGTTAAGCCCAATCCTACGGCACTACCGATCATACCGATCAAAACACCTCCTACAAATGACTGGATAGCATCATTGCTCACCCCTTCAATGGAAATTTTGATCAAACCGATGATTACTCCGGTAAAGGTACAGAGGAGTCCGATATATAAAGGAAGGGCGACATTTGATTCTATCCCTTCTTCTTTGGAATAGGATTTATCCTCGGCCATATCCTTTAACATATCAAAATCTGCCGCTCCCTTATTTCGGGTGAGGTAGGCATTGGTATTTCGAAGGATATTTTGGAAGGTTTGGCTAAAGCCTGGATTTTCTTCTACGAGCTCAATGGTTCCACTGATGAGTGCACCATCTTCTCCGCTTTCACTTACAGGAACATTCTTGCTTTTGAGGGCAGATGCCTTAGGGAAAATAGAGGATAGGCCATTAATAGCTGCTGAGTTTCGGAAAAATACAAAGAATTGAATGACAACAATGACTGCCACAATTCCCATTTCCACTAAAAATAAGGTATCCATAGGGTGTGAGATGTGTTGTTTAACGCGATTATGTTGTGGTTAATCTGATATCGATTAGAAAATATACCTTTGAGGGGGGAAAGACATAATTACGAAAATATAGGCACAAAGTTGAAAAATACGCACATTAATGTCTATAAATTCCCCTTACTCAGATCCTGATTTTGCAGAACGTATATGTATCATCTCCACTTTTTGTACCAAAAACAGTATCAAAAGGAAAGATATCGGATGCAGGATGCCGGCTATAATAAACACTGGCCCATAGCCAAAATTGCTAAGCAGAAGCCCTACAAAGAAACTAAAGACTACTCCCCCCATAGAACCTGCTGCTCCAACCAGGCCTGCGATCGAGCCCACAGAATGAGAAGGATACATATCAGCTGTCAGGGTTTGCATGAGGGTAGAAAATGCCTGGTGTCCAAACATCGCCATGCTAAAGAAGACGATCGCCATACTTAAGGGAACTCCTGTGATGAATAAAGCTATAGGCATTAAACAGGCTGCGATAGCCAGACATATTTTCCGGGAGCGGTCCAGGCTTATATTCTTTTTGATCAAATAAGTGCTCAACCAACCCGCAAGGAAACTTCCTGCTCCAGCAAAGGCGAAAGGAATCCAGGCATAATACCCGATTTCTTTAATATCCAATCCTCGGGCATCAGCCAGGTATTTGGGCAACCAAAAAATGTAGAAATACCAGGCAGCATCTGAGAGAAATTTCGCCAGAACCAATCCCCAGGTCTTTTTAAATTTAAACAGGTCTACCCATTTTACTTTTGGCCCTTCTGTTTCTTCTTGAATTTGGCCCGCTTTTATATAAGCTTTTTCTTCCTCAGAAACCCGTGTACTATTCTCCGGTTTTTGGTACATCCTAAACCAGAAGAAAGCCCAAATGAATCCAAGACTTCCCGTTAGGAAAAATACCCATCGCCAATCCAGCTCCAGAATGATAAAAGCAATCATCGGCGGTGCAATCACGGATCCCAGACTGGAACCTGTATTGAAAATTCCGAATGCCAGAGATCGTTCTTTAGCCGGAAACCATTCAGAAACAACTTTTGCAGAAGCTGGAAAGCCTCCTCCTTCACCCATTCCCAGTAAAAACCTCGCGACGCCCAATCCCATTACTGTGGACATAAGGCCATGGATAAAATTCGCAATAGACCACCACAAAATCATCACCAGATAGCCCAGGCGTGAGCCCATGATATCAATAAGTTTTCCTCCTACCAGGTACATCAGGGAATAGGAAATCAGGAAAAGCATCTGCAAGCGGGAATATGCTACTTCCGATATAGTAATACTTTTTTGAATCTCAGAGATTGCAACTGGTAAGCTCTGCCTATCGAGGTAGTTGAGGGCGGTGGCGAGTGCGAGCAATCCGGCTATCCACCAACGGAAATGGGGAATGCTCTTTTTTAGTGTAGTAGTCATGTATGAGCAAAGTTTTTCGGAGCGTTTATGGACTTATGGGATCATTCTGCTTTAGGTTCCGGATTGACAGCATCTGCCGATTTTATTCCCAGTTCGTTTTCTATGTCTTCTATGATGCCCAGAGAAATGTCATGTCTCCCACCGATGTATTCATTTTCCAGCCAGGTGTCTACGAAATCCAGCAGGTCAAAAATACCGCTCGTTTTTCCCCCCAGGCAAAGGATATTGCTGTCATTGTGCTGTCGGGTCATCTTTGCCTGATAATGGCTGTTGACCAGGGCTGCACGTATGCCTTTGAACTTATTTGCTGCGATACACATGCCAATCCCCGTTGAGCATATAAGGATTCCTCTAGAATATTCTTTTTGCGAAATGGGAGCTGCTACTTTTTTTACATAATTGGGATAACGGACGATTTCTGCACTTTCCGATCCAACATCTATAAGTTCATATCCTTTTTCCGCTAAATGCTCCTTGATTTTAATTTTGGCCTCATAGCCTCCATGATCACAGCCGATCAAAATTCGTTTATCAGTATTTGTATCCATGTTTGGCTTTTTAGGGTTGATTAAAGGATTGGATAAATGGCAGTAAAAATTCTGCGCCTTGTTGAGCTGCGGTTTCCGGATCAGGCTTGGGCAAGATCTCCAAAGACAGCCAGCCTTTGTAGTTCATCTCCTGAAGTGCATCAAAAATTTCCTGAAAGTCTGTATGTCCCTGCCCCGGAGCCAGACGATTGGAATCTGCCAGATGTACATATTCAATATGTTCGGCATGCCTGATCAATTCTGAGGCGATCCCGCGATCTTCAATATTCATGTGAAATACATCTGGCATGAGCTTGAAATTGGAAATACCGGCTTCATGGATGAGTTCAACTCCTTCTTCTACCGAGTTTATGAAATCAATCTCATATCGATTGACCGGCTCCAGGATCAATTTCACTCCCTTTTTACCCGCATAAGCACAAAGATCCTGAAGCATATCTAAAAATAGACCTTTGGCAAGCTCCCTGGATCTGTCCCCAATTTGCCCCCGGGCTCTCCCAATATTTACCAATTGTCCGAAATCAGCTGCCAAATCGATCAATGCGTAAAAGATTTCCTTAATCTTCTTCCTGGCTTCCGGTCTTTCATCCGTAAACATAAAGCCTGTTTCTGCATAAACCTGTCCCGTAGAGATCGCAGAAATTTCCATCCCTTCCTCATTTAGCCAGCCAGATAATAGGCCCGGATCAATCTCATCTGCATGTTTTAGGGCTAACTCAACCCCATCAAAACCGAGTGCGCGGGCTTTGCGGATAGAATCCTCAAATCCTCTGAATACAACAAAAGCACTCGGAAGTGCTTCGGCAGCAGCAATGGCAAGTGATAGGCGCAAGGGTTTAGACATTTTTCAAAATACTGATTATTTCATTGTGGCCAAATTTGGGGCTTTAGCAGAGTAGTATCTTATTTACCCGGATCTCCGAAAGTGGCCAGAACTCCTCCATCAACATAAATGATTTGCCCATTTACAAAATCCGAGGCTGAAGATGCAAGGAATATGGCAGCACCGATCAAATCATCCGGTGTTCCCCAACGGCCTGCAGGTGTTCGGCTGAGAATGTATTCATTTAAAGGATTTCCTTCTGCACGATAAGCAGTATTGATAGGAGTAGCAATGTATCCGGGTCCAATCCCATTCGCCTGAATATTATGCTTTGCCCAATCTGTAGCCATGCTTCTGGTCAACATCTTCAGGCCTCCTTTGGCAGCCGCATAGGCAGCAACTGTATTTCTTCCCAATTCACTCATCAAAGAGCAAATATTGATGATCTTTCCCCCTCCAGCCGGAATCATATGTCTGGCAGCGTATTTCCCCACTAAAAAAGGAGCGGTAAGGTCCGTTTTGATGACGGCTTCCCAATCCTCTTCCTCCAATTCTTCCAAACTGTTGCGCCGGATGATCCCGGCATTGTTTACAACCACATCCAATCGACCTGAATCTTCGACAATTTTCCCTATGCCTTGTTCCACCTCCTCCTTAACAGTGACATCGAAAAGGGCCGGATAAACGATGAGGTTTTCCTTTCGGAATTTTTTTACGGCCTGGGAAAGCTTATCAGGATTGCGTGCGTTTAGGTAGACTCGAGCGCCCGCCTCGGCATAGGCTTTTGCAATCGCTTCCCCAATCCCCTGACTCGCGCCAGTTACCACAACACATTTCCCATTTACATCAAAAAGATTCATAGTAATGATTTATATGATCTTAAAATAGACTTTTCGCTCACTGCTAGCAATATTATCTTTTTGTATCTTTCGAGATAAATTGATCTAACACATAAAACTACTCTCTATGTCCTTCTTCTCCTGCTATAAAGGTGATCATCCCGCTTATTCGATCTATTTTATCATCCTAGTTCTAATAAGTATATGTTTTTCCCCTCTTTCGAGTATAGCCCAGCACCATAGTATGGGGCCAGATTTGGACAAGGAAATGGACCTTCGTACAGAAGCGCTGGGTACATTTTCAATGGAGATTTCTTCTAAGGCAGATCAGGTGCAGGCCTGGTTTGATCAGGGGATACAATTGAAATATGCATTTGCTGTAGACGATGCCGCTCGTTCTTTTCGAGAGGCCTGGAAACGAGATTCAACCTGTGCGATATGTTATTGGGGAGAGGCATGGGCATTGGGAGCCTATCTAAATGGAAAGCTTTCAAAGAAAAAAGCTCCTTTGGCACTCGAAGCCATTCAAAAAGCAGATAAATATGCAAATAAGTACGCTAATCCGGTAGAGAAAGCCCTCATCAAAGCCATGAAGGTTCGCTATATCGAGGATTTTGAACCAGAAACAGCTCCCCTACAGGATACAGCCTATGCGATGGCGATGAAGAAAGTGTATGAGAAATTCCCTTTTGATCTGGATGTTGCAACCATCTATGCCGAAGCATTATTCCTGCTTGAACCCCGGAGAGGTAGCCGAGATATCAATGATCCGGATGTCATGCGCATTCATAAGATTTTGGAAAAAGTTCTGGAAATAGATGTTCAGCATCCTGGAGCTTGTCATCTGTATATACATGCCACCGAGTCCACCCAAAATCCAGAAAGAGCATTGGCATGTGCAGAGTATATCGGAAATGCCATTCCGGGAGCCAGTCATTTAAATCATATGCCTTCTCATACCTATAATGAATTAGGCATGTGGCCCGAAGCAGTCAAAGCCAATTTGCAAGCCTGGCATTCAGATCAAAAAGCGAAGGAGGGCAAAGCATTTGCCATTTATCCCAGTCATAACCTTCATATGCTTCTCTTTGCGGCCAGCTATGATGGGCAAGGAGCAGTGGCTATTCAGGCAGGGAAAGATTTTGCCAAGGTAACCCACAATAATATGTATTACGCATTGACTTTGATGCGTTTTGGGCGCTTCGATGAAATGCTGCATTTGGGGAATCGTCCTGATGGAACGTTTTCGGGCGCAGTCTGGGATTTTGCGATGGGGTATGCACACCTGAAACAAGGCGAAGCTGATTTTGCCCAGGTATATTTGAAGCGCGTAAAAGTTGTAGCAGATACAACCGAGGCTACTTTCAGAGACCATAAGGTTAGCCATTTGTTGAAAATTGCTGCGGGCATTCTGGAGGGCGAAATGGCCTGGCAAGCAGGAGAGAAGGAAGATGCAAAAGCTATATTTCAACAAGCAGTCATACAGGAAGATTCTCTTCGTTGGGATGAACCAGAGCCCATGCCTTTCGATTCCCGTCATTGGTTAGGGGCTTTGCTTATGGATATGGAAGATTTTGCTGGTGCTGAGAAAGTCTATCGCATGGAACTGGAAGATCATCCCAACAATGGCTGGTCCCTCTTTGGTCTGATGAAAGCCCTGGAAGCTCAGGGAAAGGATATCAAAGAAGTGAAGAAGGAATTTGAGAATCGTTGGTCGCGATCAGATATCTGGTTGAAGAGTTCCCGTTTCTAAAAAAAGTATTTATCGAGCATTTGCCTGGGTTTATTATTCAATAATGAACCCCCTGTCCTGTATTGTTCCAAAATTTTCGGCTTCTCAAAGGAATTTTCATGCTTTATCGCCAAATTGTTCGTTATAGACAAGAACAGACACAATTACCTGCATGACTGATTTGCTGAAGAAAATAGGAAAGCATTGCTCTATTTTCCTTTGTTTCTACTTCTTATTTGGTATGGCCTATACCCAAAACAAGCTCCGCTATTATCATCGCGATTATCTGAGTGGCTCCTGTACGGAAGCCGAACTGGAAGAGTGGCTTTCTGACCTGGATGCATGGTCCCCTTTTCCCAAATATGAAGACAGAACGTCCTGGGGAGAACTCAATGATAGCATCAAAACGCATTTAGAAGCAGCCGGAGCAGCACGTGCTGATTACTCATGGCCTTCTATATCTGCCCGTACTTATCTGGATTTTATCAGAGAGGGGAATCGAAATACGTATCAGGAAATTTCTTTTGAGCGCCGATATGCCCTTATGGATTTGGTTTTGGCAGAAATGGTAGAAGGCGAGGGCAAATACCTGGATCAAATCACGAATGGTATCTGGAGTATATGTGAAGAATCCTTTTGGGGAGTACCGGCACATCTTTTCATGCAAAAAGCCGGAACCGATCTAGCGGATGTTGAGGATCCTGTAGTTGATCTTTTTGCAGCCGAAACCGCAGCCTTATTGGCCTGGACTGAATATTTGCTGGGAGCCGAACTGGATTCCATTTCGCCCATGATCAGAAAGCGGATGAGGCAGGAAACAGATCGAAGGATTCTCACCCCATTATTAGAAGTAGATGATTATTGGTGGATGGGTTTCGCTCCCAAGGACAATTACCTCAATAATTGGAATCCCTGGATCAATAGCAATTGGATTACGGCTTTACTGATATTTGAGGAGGATGAATACAGACGGGCCAAAGCCTTGCATAAATCCTTGCGATCCCTGGATGAGTTTTTGAATGAATATGCCAAGGATGGGGGCTGCGATGAAGGTCCCAATTACTGGAGTAGGGCAGGGGCTTCTCTTTTCGATTGTCTGGAACTTCTTTATTCCTCAACGGGAGGAAAACTGGATATCTATCAGAAACCTGTACTGCAAGAAATGGCGCGCTATATTTATCGAGCGCACATAGCAGGTCCTTATTATATAAACTTTGCAGATACCCACGGAAAGATCACCGTCAATTCAGAACTCATCTATCGATTTGGGAAGCGAATCCAGGATGAGGACATGATGGCTTTCGCAGCTTATACCTATCAATTGCAGAAAAGCTTTACCAAAGGATCTATTGGACGGAAATTACATGAGATCTTCAATTTTGAGGAATTAGCTGCTGCAAAGGCGAAGCCCGCTTACCTTCAGGATGTCTGGCTAGACGAAACACAGGTAATGTTGGCGCGTTCGGAGGAGGGTAGTACCCGAGGCTTCTTTCTCGGAGCCATGGGCGCCCACAATGATCAAAGCCATAATCATAATGATGTCGGAAGCTTTATTATATATGTGGATGGGAAACCGGCCATCATAGATTTGGGGGTAGAAACCTACCGCAAGCAAACCTTCTCTAAGGATCGCTATAAAATCTGGACCATGCAATCGGGCTATCATAACCTCCCAACCATCGGAGGAGTGATGCAGGAGTGGGGCTTAAAAAGAAAGGCGACCAACGTCAGGTATAGCCAGGAAGATAGTCTGGTAAACTTATCTATGAATATAGAAGAAGCTTATCCTGATTCAGCAGGTCTCAAAAGCTGGCATCGATCCTTTAGTTTTGATCGGAATGCTGAGAGTATTCAGTTGGCGGAGTCCTACGAACTGGAAAAAAGAGGTCCGGATATTATGCTGAGTTTCATGAGTCCTGGCCCTGTCCGCATCGAGGAATCTTATATCACCATCTATCCCGGAGGGGATTTTTATGCGCCTCGAAAATTGAGAATGAGTTTTGATCCGAAAAAATTTGAAGCAGTAGAGGAGAAAATTGAAGTAGAAGATCCAAGACTTAAAAGCATCTGGGGGGATTCTGTCATCCGTGTCCTTTTAAAACTCAAGCGAGTGAAAACGAAAGATGCATTCTCTTTTACCTTTAGTATATCAGAAACCCAATAATAGAATCGTCATGCAAGAAGTAATTCCTCCTGAAATCTACAAAGAAATAGAAGCCATGATTTACAGTGAGAAGAGTGTGGTAGGTATAGACGCCAAGCATACCCACATTCTCATTTTGTATAAACTCATGGAGATCGAAAAGCGGCTGGATAAATTGGAGAAAGCCCAGGCTAAGGAATAGTTTTCCTGTAATTCCATTCCTGGCAATTGTTCATATTTTGGCTGTGGCGTTCAGGATACGCCGTCTAGAGAGAATCCCGTATTTTGATCAATTGCTGGATGGCCGTCTCCGCAGCCCCATGAACCGTTTGATGATGCCCATTCAGGTTCATCGCTTCGCCTGCAAAGAAGATTTTCTCTTCTATTGGCTGAGCAGCTATTTCCCGTGCATTTCCTATCCCCACTTTACTAAAGGAATAGGCGCCTCTTATGAAAGGATGTTTGCCCCAGTCTACAATATGGGCATCTAGAAAATAGGCACTGGCCTGACCGCCATACATTTCATCCAACTCTCCCAATAAAGCCTCTATGATCTCCTGATCAGATTCCAAGGAACTCAAGTATTCCGCCTGTTTCCCCATCACAAAGGCTAGCAAAATATGATCCTTCCCTTTTTTCGCCCAACTTTCATCCGCATAAGCAGCACAAATTTTACCGCCGGCTATATAGCCCTCATAAAACTTTTGTCCGAATTTTAAGAAGATTTTCATTCCCGCTCCCATACCTATCTTCTCAAAGGCTTCGATTTTATACGCGGGAAGGGGAGGCAGAAAGCTAATATCTCCTTCTTTCAAAACGCTTATAGGAACCGTAAGAATGACTTTGTCTGCCGAATAAGCATTTCCCATTCCGTCCTCAACAAGCATCTTATCCTGTCTGTACTCAATTTTCTTAACAACAGTATTCAGTTGAATGGAATCCTGAATTTTAGCAATGAGATGTTTATCGAATAGATCGAAATAAGTCTCCCGAAATTTGTAATCCTTAAATCCCGCACTGTAGGCTTCTTCTTCCTTTTTTGTCCATTTTGCAGAAAGTTCAGAAGCATCTGCGCCATAGTCCCCTGCCAATTGTTCAATGATATATTTATACTCCTCCCCATAGCCTTTGAGCCTGGCATATTCCAAAAAGGAAACATCAGAAGGATTTTCATCTTCCTCCAATTCATCCTCCAGATAGCGAGGAAGTTTCTTCTTTAACTTTCCTTTGAACCAATAATACTCTTTTGATTTATCTCTTTTGATCTTTGTAGTAGTCTGCTTTACCAGCTCTCCTATGATAGATTTTTTCCCATGCAACCACTCGGCCCCACTATCCAACGAAATATCTGAAAAGCCTTCTACTTTCCCCAGACGTCCTCCAATTTTATCAGAAGCCTCGAGAATCTGAAAATCTATTCCCTCTGCCTGACAAAGATATCCGGCATATAATCCGGCTACTCCTGCTCCGATAATCAGGACCTTGCCAGCAAAAGTTTTGTCAACAAAAATCTTTTCTTGATTCATTAACTCCATAATCTATCCCAGGATCTGATTTTATCCCATTCAGTTGTGGGTCTAAAGTAAGATTCATCTTCTGGATCCAGGTGTTCCTTTATGACTTCTTCATTTAGATCAACTCCCAGACCCGGACTATCGGGAACATGAGCAAAGCCTTTTTCGATCATCCTATGCTCCGTTTTCACCAAATCCTCCCAATAGTCCAAATCTACCGAATGATGCTCAAGGGCCATAAAGTTTTGCGTAGCTGCGGCACAATGAACATTGGCCATAAAGGAAACTGGAGTTCCTGCAAAATGCATAGCCATGGCAATTCCTTTTTCCTCTGCATAATCTCCAATCTTTTTCGTCTCTAATAAACCACCAGCCGTAGCCAAATCCGGATGAACAATGTCAATGGAGTAATTATCAATAAGTTTTATAAACTCCTCTTTTAAGTAAATGTCTTCTCCAGTTGTAGTGGGTGTTTGAATAGCGAGGGAAATTTGCTTCCAATGCTCTGTAAATTTCCAGGGAATCAGATCCTCCAGCCAGGCTAGTCGATATTTTTCTACCGCATGACCTAAACGAATCGCATTGTTGTGATCAAAGTGGCCATAATGATCAGAAGCTAAGGGTATGTCATAGCCAATTTTTGCCCGGACCTTCTCCACCCTTTCCATCATAATATCCAGGCCTTTATCTGTAATCTGTACCTGGGTGAATTGATGTTCAGTCCCCCCATAGGTCATGGGTTCATTTGTCCACTGCCTCCCAATGTCCCAAAAATTATTGTTGACGGTCGCTCCTTCCTTGCCTTTCAGCAATTCGAGACCAAAGTCCATTTTCAGGAAAGTAAAGCCTTGTTCATCCATACGCTTGTTTACCCGGGCATTGAAATCCTCTTCATTCTTTCCCATCGGAGTATCTGCATACAGCCTTACTTTATCCCGATATTTACCTCCCAACAACTGATAAGCCGGCACCTCATATGCCTTTCCAGCCAGATCCCAAAGTGCCATTTCAACCGCACTTACGCCTCCTCCCTGCCGACCATGAAAGCCAAACTGTTTGATACGTTTGAAGATCATTTCCACGCTACAGGGATTCATACCCAAAATTCGACTCTTTAAAAAGAGGGCATATCTCCAACTGGCCTGATCTCGAACTTCTCCCCATCCTGATATCCCCTGATTGGTGTCTATTCGGATGATGGGACAACGGGCATGGCCATTCATAACAACCGCATAGCGCATATCGGTGATTTTCAAATCCGAGGGTGCTGAGTAGCGATTTATTCCAGAAGTGGTATGGGCCAATGTTTCCTCAATCGGGCTAAACATAAAAGCCCCCAAAGCAAGTCCTCCCAGAGAAGCTTGTTTCAGAAAGTTTCTTCGATCTTTTTTTTGAGGATTTTTCTCAGGGATATCAAGTCCCCATTTCTGTAGGAGTTTTTCAGAAGGAGTAGTCATAGATTACAGATTTTATAGCAAGGGAATTCCCTTAACCTAAAATACAGAATCTATCTTCTATTATCCAGCAAACTAGTTGGAAGAGATAGCGAAAAACAATCTGGCGCTGATATAAGGAGATACTCGACTTTGGAAATTGTGCAAAACGAGATTATTGTTATCCCAGGAACGGATTCGATCTCTGATAGGCAAATTTACTCCTGCATCAACTCCAATCCCAATATATTTACTCAACATGCGCTCATAGCCTACATATCCATGCAAGGTGATGCGTTGATATAAAGAATTGGAAAAGAGATTTTCCTCATCCAGAAAATAAGAACCTGTGCTTCCTTTGATTCCTATGATCAGACGATTGCTATTGCTAAAGTTTCGGATCAATTGGGCTCTGACCGGCAGGAGCATATCTACGGTCCAATTATGATTGAGTTTTTCCTTATAGGTAAAGATGGGAATAACGGCTAATCTGAACTGATAATTCAGGTTCAAGCCAAATCCTATGGTTTTATTTCGGTTCGTGCGTTCAAATACAGCCGCTGCTTTATATGCATGTGAGGCAGGATTGTTAGAGAAAAAACGAGTAGAGGAACTACTAAAAGCTGCCTGAACTTTCAAATCCCACAAACGCCCCATATCATGTAATACGATCAGTCCAAATCCGCTTTTCTGCAAGGATAGTCCGGAGCCCCATCCCTGATCCAAACCATCCCACTCTCCATCATCCATCGTATAAAAACCCGATGACATTTCATTTCTATAGGAAAGTTCACCCAGAATCTTAGTCTCTTTCCCGAGGAGAATCGGAAACCTCATCTGGAAATCGATCATTTGGCTGGGTTCATCATCGGGTGCAGACATAGCCTGTCCCTGATCTCCCAGCACCCAACTAGGTTGAGAAAGTGTTTGGTAATTGAGCCTCAGCAAGCGTGGACCAGAAATATCCTGCGCCTTGCAAGGTTTGATACCTGCAAACATAGAGAAGAGACAGCAGCACTTAAGTAAAGACCATAGTCCAAACTTGCGGCTTCGCCGGGGTATGAAAGTAGTTGATCCTTGATTCATTTCGCCTAAGAAAATGCTCCAATCAGATGACGTACAACGTACAGTAAAAACGAAGTAAAAATTCTTATAGTATTTGGGAGTATGTGTTTGCTTTCGACAGGGGGAACCTTTATATAGACTGTGATATGGCAAAAAAAGTTGCACTGGTGTAAGGATTTTTTTCAATTGCCTGAAATTTTCCAAAAACGCCTCTTTTGAGCTGTATTGACAGCTTTTTCATTCGTCCATGATAAGCAGCATTACGTCGAAGAAATCCCATAGTTTCTGGGTTTTAACAAAAATTTATGAGAATAAAATATATTTTTACTAAACCTTAAAGGACTTCAGTCGTATTTCAAGTATCTCACCGAAAGCACAGTCTATCCCCACACCCAGGCCCGTCTAATTGTTTAGGAGCTCAATTTTCAGAGCTTACTCGGAAGTCACGTATTATCCCTTATTCGCGTCATTATTTGCATCACCGAAAGCCTATTAGGAAAAAAATAGGATGGAAATTCTTTGTCGAATTTTCTCTAAGATGTAGAACCCTAAATATTGAACGATTTTATGAAGACTTCTTTGTTAATTATCGGCACCTTGCTTCTCGCTCAACTCTCTTTCGCACAATCTTATAGTGTCGAATTGGCAGAGTTACCTACCACTCCTGGCGAATCTTTGGCCTGGGATGGAGCAAACAATGCACCTGAAATTAAGTTTCTTTCGACTCAAAATGGATTTTGGGGAGGATTGAAAAAAGGGAGAATTTTTGTGGAAGGAGATCACAAATATTCTATTGTCAAGAAAGGTACACGCTATTTCCTTTACAATGATTCTAAAGCTACTCAAATGGTACGTTACACAAATGCATACCTCGCTTTAGACGGCACAGAATTGAAACGCAAAACAAATGTAACCGGTGATCGAATCAGCATTATTCATCCAGACGGAACTGTACTTGCTGAAGGAAAGATCAAATCTAAGTTGCTTGGGAAACATACCCTCGCATTAAATGTCCTGCAGGACTCTCCTTATACGGAGGAAATTACGGCCCTGCTATCTGTGGACCTGGTAGAAACCCTGAAAAACAGATATGATTGGACTCCGGTTGTATACACAGCAGATTCGAATTAAGATTTCATCACACTTATATAAAAGCGTTAGATTAGACCAGCGGCAAACTCGATTAGAGTTTGCCGTTTCTTTTCTGGTCTCGTCAGGTACTTGAAAGGGTTGATGATTATCCTCTGTAAGGCGTTGGTATACGCTTATATATCTTCCGAACTTTGGCTCCATTGGCCTCCCAGACCAAGACCAGTTCTTCGGCTGTATAGGATTCTACTTCATATGGGATTGGAGGATTGACTCCATTCAAATCATATCCATTAGCACTTTTGCAGAGGAATACGATTTTATCTTCTCTTATATCTATGGTCCAAAGTCCTCCCATCTGTTGGCCGTCCTCTACTTCTTCATAACTTCCGTCTGCCCACATACGCAGTTGGTAAACATTTTCTTCCCCAAATCCAGCATCTCCTCCAGCCAGTTCCCAACTCATGATCTTTTCACTTTTGATATCTTCCAGTAGTCCTTCAAGCGCTGTATCAACTTGCCCGGGAGCAAAAGCAGTAGAAAGAACAAAGATGCTCAGGAGACTGATAGTTGGTAAAACCAGTTTCGCCCAGGCAGTAGATTCTCGTTTGATAAAAAGCATAAGGGGTATTGTTTATGATTGAATGTTACTTTCTAAAAATCCAAGAAAAGTGCCAGCTGCCAGAAAATCGGGCAAAACAACTGCTCGTCAGGGGGTTAACAAAATTCATTTAGTACGAAAAACGAAAACATTTTCTCAATTAGAGAAAGTGAGAATCATTTTGGGAAGAAATGCAGACCAAATCCGTAGAGGTAAAAAGGAAATGTCGCATATACGATACTCTACAATTCTAAATTATTTTACCTAGCTTACTATTAGAGACGAATAAGTTGAGCCAATCAAAAACCGGCATATTATTCTTTAGTAGAAATCCTTTTCAGGAATCCCGGCATAAACAAATCCACAAGGATAGAGAAAAGAATTTCAAAGCCCTCCATTTGATGTATGATGGGGTAAAGAAAGCTATTGCTGCTTCTGAAATTCCTGTAATTGAATTGGGCCATGAGTTACAATCCGGAAATTCTTTTGCTGAAAGAATGTGTGAAGGGCTGAAGAGCTTGTTTGCACAGGGTTTTGATCACCTCATCGTTATAGGAAATGACTGTCCACGTCTGGAAGCTGAAGATCTTTTACTGGCGAAAAAGGAATTGCTTTCGGGTAAAAGTGTTTTAGGCTATGACCAGGATGGAGGAGCCTACCTATTCGCTTTTTCAAAAGAGGACTTCAATGAAGCTGCTTTTCTCCAGCTTCCCTGGCAAAGCGAAAATTTAGGAAAAGCCCTATGTGAGCAGCTTTCTTCTGTAAAGGAAGTAGTTGAACTTGAAGACAAAGAGGATATCGATAATGTAGAGGATCTTCTTTGGCTTATTTTGTCTCTTAGGATCTCTCAGGTCCTCTTATTGCTCCGCAAACTTTTCCATACCGTACTCAGGGAAGAAAAGGAGCTACCTGTTCATTTCTCCCGAATACCAGGTCCGGAACAGTCATTACGTGCTCCTCCTTATTTTCTCTCCCTTTAATCTCTTTTTGATACCTAAAAGAGACATACACCTATCAGGATGCCCTGAATAGGTCTATGTGCACATTTGGTTCCCGAATCAGTCTGAATCAAGGCTGATTTGCCGCATGTATTTCACCTAAATTCTACGAACATTTATGACACGCTACAGGGTCCTCTATGGACTTATATTTATATGGAGCATTTTTGCTCCCCAGCAGGCTTTTAGCCAGACCCAAAAAATCTCTGGCATCATAAAAAGTCCTGAAGGCATCATCATTGGTGCCAGTATCCTCAATAAAGAAACTCAGCAAGGAGCTATAAGCGATCAAGAAGGGAAATTTTCTTTAGCTGCCAGCCTCGATGATAATATCCAGATCAATTACCTTGGCTATGAGCCCTATGAATTTGTCGTCAAACAGATCGGATTTTATGAGATCATGCTTAGTGAGGCTAGTCTCGAATTGGATGAAGTCTTTATCACCGCTCTGGGACTGGAAAGAAAAGCAGAAGATCTGGGCTATGTGATTCAGAAAGTTGATGCAGAAGAACTCACAGGCGTCAAGTCAGTCAACTTCCTCGATAATCTCGGGGCGAAAGTAGCAGGTTTGACCGTCAATCAGGGAGCCACAGGCGTAGGTTCATCTACTAAAGTTACGATTCGGGGAGAAGCCTCTTTCACCAATAATAATCCTCTCTTTGTAGTCGATGGAGTAATCATCAACAATAATTCCATCCTTAACTTTACCAATGAGGCGGCAGCAGGATTTCAAGAGGTTGATTTTGGGAATGGAGCCATGTCTGTCAATCCCGATGATATAGCATCTGTATCTGTATTAAAAGGCCCGGCAGCAGCAGCTCTTTATGGAACCCGCGCCTCCAATGGAGTGATCATCATTACGACTAAAGATGGTTCAGAAAAAAAGGGAAGGGGCTTCAGTTTTAGTTCCACCACCTTCCTTGATAAACCCTTTCAGCTTCCGCGTTTCCAAAATGAGTATGGACAAGGAAATAGTGGGGAATTTGCTTTTGTTGATGGATTGGGTGGGGGAATAAATGATAATATCACCTATAGCTATGGTCCTCAGCTGGATGCCGGTTTATTGATTCCACAACATGACAGTCCGGTTACTTTGCCAGATGGAAGCGTAGTCAGGGGAGGGGATGTAGCCGTTCATGGAGGTTTGCCCATTACACCTACTCCTTTTACTTCCAGTCCCGACAATGTCAAAAACTTCTACGAAACAGGAGTTACCACGATCAATAATCTGGCTTTTTCAGGCGCATCTGAAAATGGAAACTACCGTTTGTCCCTGACAGATTTGCGAAGTGAGTCTGTTATTCCCGGAGTTGATCTGGATCGCAAAACGGCTTCAGCTCGGCTGGCCTTTCGCCCAATAGAAGGATTAGAGATCACATCCAACATCAACTATATCCACAGCCAAAGTCGCAACAGACCCGCCAATGGATACGGATCAGAAAATATCAACTACTCTATCGTAGCCTGGTTGGGAAGACAAACAGATCTGGAACCTTTACGAGATTACTGGCAACCTGGTCTAGAAGATGTGCAGCAGTATTCTTTCAACTATACCTTTTTCGACAATCCCTATTTCATCCTGCTCGAAAACCGAAATTCCTTTCAAAGAAATCGGGTATATGGAAATCTGATGGCATCCTATAAGTTCAATGAAAATCTGAGCCTGAGAATAAGAAGCGGCATGGATTATTCTGATGAAGGCCGGAAATTCAGACGAGCCTTTAGTTCCAATAGATTCAGAAATGGAGCCTATGCTGAACATAATGTCTTTTTCAGAGAAATAAATACGGACTTCCTTCTTAACTATAATCGGGAAGTGGGGGACATTGGATTTGACCTTTCTTTAGGAGGAAATCGCATGGATCAAGAGGCTGCTACCGTACAAACGCAAGCGACCTCTTTGGCACAACCCGGAATTTTCACCTTATCCAATGCAGCATCGCCCTTAGAAATATTTGAATTTGCTTCCCAAAAGAGAATCAATAGTTTTTATGGGCTTTTGAAATTGAGCTACAAAGATTTTCTCTATGTGGATGTGACGGGACGAAATGATTGGTCAAGCGCATTAGCCTCTCCCTTTTCAACCGAAAATGTATCCTTCTTTTATCCTTCGATCTCTTCCAGCCTGATTCTATCGAGAATTCTCAACCTTCCTGATTGGTTCAATTTTGCCAAAGTTCGAACTAGCTGGGCACAAGTTGGCAATGACACCAATCCTTTCCAAACGGCAGGTGTATTTCAGGCACAAACCCCTTTCAATTCTCAGCCTACTTTCAGCGATCAAAATAGGATAGCCAATGCCAATCTCTTACCCGAACAAACAAGTTCTGTAGAGCTTGGAGCGGAGTTGCGATTCTTCGGGGATAAACTGATTGTTGATGCGACCTATTATAATGCGCTCACTGAAAATCAGATCATTTCTTTGCCCATAGCGATTTCTTCTGGATACAATGAGCAAGTCGTAAATGGAGGGGCCGTTCGTTCAGAAGGAGTTGAATTGATTCTTGGACTAAGACCGATCTTCAATCGAAATTTCAAATGGCGAATGTTCTTCAACTTTAGTAAGAATGTTGCCAGGGTTGAATCCCTTCCTGTAGAAGCCGATCGACTAACACTGGCCTATACACGGGTATATGATAATGTGAATCAAACCGTCTGGTACCAGGTCAGAGAAGGAGATAGAATTGGAGATATGTGGGGTACGGGCTATTTGCGAAATGAAAATGGAGATTTTGTGGTCAATGAGCAAGGGCGTTTCATCGTAGACAATACCCTCAAAAAATTGGGTAACTATAATCCTGATTTCATCCTGGGTTTCAACAATCAGATTGAGTTTCAAAATTTCAAGCTGGGCTTTGTGGTGGATTGGAGACAAGGAGGAGAACTGATCTCACGTACCCAGGCTTTGGCAGGGGTAGGAGGGCAGTTGGAAGAAACCGCTTTCAGGCCTGAAGGAGGAATTATCATTGATGGTGTGCAGAATATCGGTTCAACAAGCGAACCCAATTATGTTCAGAATACAAGGCCCATTTCTCCTGAGGCCTACTATCGCCAATTCTATGATAGAAATCATGAGGAGAACAATACGTATGATGCGACTTATGTGAAACTGCGGGAATTCAGCCTGGGATATAATTTCCCTATTACTGGCAATATCGAATCTCTGAGAGTATCACTGATCGGTAGGAATCTTTTTGCCATTTCCGACATCCCACATTTCGATCCCGAACAATTAGCTGTCCAAGGCAACAATTTTGTCCTGGGGGTCGAGGATATGTCCTATCCAACTGTCAGAAGCTTTGGTGTCAATCTCGGTATTGAATTTTAGGAATAAATCTCTTTGCAACTTTTTAGAAAGGTTGCGCAAAATCGGAATGGCCCAACCAACTCCAGCGCGCTTATCTGAAATAAAGACTAATTATGAAAATCATACACCTTATATATATAAGCTTAATTGCAATACTGATTTCCTCCTGTACGAATCAGTTTGAGGAAATCAATACAAATCCCAATGCTCCCATAGATGTAGAGTCGAGTTTATTGCTGCGACATGTCCTCTTTGACTATGCGGAGCAGATGTCTTACGAAGGTTTTGTAGCCGGAAATCTGCTGGGGCAGTATTTCACCGCTATAGACTTCAACCTCTTCGATAGACATAGTTTGACCGAAACACAGTTTGGGGGAAATCCCTGGCCCATTCTTTATACAAATCTCAGGGACAATGAAATCATCCTGGAGAAAGCCCGATCAGAAACGGCAGCCGAAGTCTATGAGGGCCCGGCTTTGATCTTAAAAGCTTACCTGACTGCTGCTCTCACCGATATGTATGGAAATGTTCCTTACTCAGAAGCCTTAGCGGGTAAAGATGGGACTATCACTCCGGTCTATGATAATCAAGAGGATATATATCTGGGCGATAATGGAATTCTGGACAATCTGGATAAAGCCATTATTGCCCTTAACAATTATCAGGGAAGTATAGCACTCGATGGAGATATTCTTTTTGAGGGTGATTTGAATGCCTGGTTGCGCTTTGCCAATTCTCTTAAGCTCAAATATCTCATGAGAGCCAGTGAGCAAAGAGACAGCCGGACTTTGGTGCAGGAGATTTATGCAGAAGGAAATTTTATCAGTGAAAATGGGCAGAATGCTACATTCGACTTCACCAATACAGAACCGAACAATTTCCGTCTGGCTACTGCTCGTATCGGAGATTTCAATCTCTTCATCATGTCTGAAACCATGGAGGAAATCCTCAAGGATTTGAATGATCCTCGCATGGCTGTTTTCTTTCGCCCTACCTCCAATAATCCCAATGAATTCAATGGTTTGTTGAATGGGCCGGATGCTTCCCAAACCTCAATCTCTGTGGCCGACTTTTCATTGTCGGGCAGCATATTCAGAGAAAGAACCGGAGACCTGGACGCCAATTATATGACGGCTTGGGAAACTCACTTCCTTTTGGCAGAAGCCGCAGCTCGTGGCTGGATCAATGCTGATGCACAAGCTTTGTATGAAGAAGGAGTCAGGCTGGCTTTTGAGTATTGGCAAACGGAATTACCGGCTGACTACCTCACAACTGGAAATGCTGCCTACGGACAAAACGGAGCCAATCCCCTTGAGCAGATCATTACGCAAAAATGGCTGGCAAATATCGTCAATGGCTATGAAGGCTGGATAGAGTATCGCAGAACGGGCTTTCCCCAACTTAAAACGATCTCTGCCAGTCTGAATAATGACCTGATCCCGGTACGCCTTCCTTATCCTACGGATGAGGCGGCTTTGAATGCAGCGAATTACAATGTTGCAGCTTCTGCTACCGATGGGAATAGCGTTAATTCACCAGTATGGTGGGATGTGGAATAAAGAGAAAATGATTAGAACTACAAAAAAACTGTCATCCCGCAATCTGTCCACACAGATGTCCGGGATCCCTGGCAACTATAAAAAGTTAGCTAGAGGTCCCGGCTCTTGGAGTAAGGAAGGGATGACAGAAATGTTTAATCTAATATTCAGGCATGGATAGCATCAGCCTACAATGGATATTGCTCATCGGCTCAAGCCTGCTGATCTTTTTCATCTCCCCCTGGGCGAAAACGAAGGAAGATTTCTTTCGGGGAAGTAAAAACGATCAGGCTCCAGGCTTCTGGATTTTGACGAGCAGTCTGGTCATCAGTTGGCTATTTGCCAAGTCCATCACCAATGCTGCCAATCTTGGGATGAGCTTTGGGATGGTCGGTGGTGTGGCCTATGCTGCTTATTATCTCTCCTTTTTAGTAGCAGGAATTATTATTTATCGGATGCGTACCAAAGGCGGTTTTACCTCCTTGCATCATTTTCTCGAAAGTAAGTATGGAAGTAGCGCGGTGCTGATCTTTTCTCTATTGATCGGCATCCGCCTACTCAATGAAGTCTGGTCCAACAATTTGGTAATTGGTTCATATTTCGGGCAAAGTGGAAGTAGTCCATTTTATCTCTCCATTATGGTATTTACCCTCCTGACTGTCGCTTATACTCTAAAAGGAGGCTTGAGAAGTTCCCTGCTAACGGATCTTATCCAGATGATCCTTTTTGGGGTTTTGCTTTTCGTGATACTCGCTATCATTCTCCCAAAAGAGAATGGCGATATAGGGAAATTTGTGAGCAGTGGGAGCTGGACGATTGCTGGTGGATTGGACCTCTTTTTTGTTGCTATCATACAAGTCTTCAGTTATCCCTTTCATGATCCAGTACTGACTGATCGAGCATTCATCAGTGATCCTAAAACGACCTTAAGAAGCTTCATTTTTGCGACCCTACTTGGCTCTCTGTGTATCCTGCTCTTTAGCTTTGTAGGAATCTATGCTTCTTTTCAGGGCCTGGAAGGACAGGCTCCCGTGGAAGTTAGCAAACTACTAGGCCTGGTTATGATGCTGGCCATGAATTTCATCATGGTTACTTCGGCAGCTTCAACCCTGGATTCAGCTTTCAATTCCTTCGCAAAACTCTTTGTCATTGATCATCGACTGTTTGCCGACAGGCAAATTTTCTTTGGTAGATGGGTAATTGCAGGAGTAGCGATTCTGGGAAGCATACCTGCGTTTCTGGGAGCTGAAATACTTTCTGCAACGACCATAAGCGGTACCATGGTTCTGGGATTGAGTCCGGTTTTTCTCTTTTGGAATAAAACTTTCCCCCGCATCTCTTATTACCTCAGCATAGGAGTGGGCCTGCTCTTTGGATTCTTACTGGCTGCCGATCTCTATCCGAAAACATGGGTATTCTTTGAGGGGAAATATGCGGTTTTACTCTCGGCCAATATTCTGGCTATCAGCCTTTGCTTCCTCCTTTTTTTCACAGCAGCTCTTTTCACCAAAACTAAAACTTATGAAAGCATCGCATAATATAGGAAGCCTCCAGGGCAAATTATTAATCTTTGGAGGTGTCTATAGCAATCTTCAAGCTTTGGAAGCTTTGTATGAGATTGCCAAAAAAGAGAAAATCCCTCCTGAAAACATCATTTGTACCGGGGATGTAGTCGCCTATTGCGCTCAGCCAAATGAATGTGTCGCACTAATGAAAGATTGGGGCGTACATGTCATTGCGGGAAATGTTGAAGAAAACCTTAGTAATGGGGTAGAAGATTGCGGCTGTAATTTTGCAGAAGGCAGTCGATGTGATATGCTTTCCCAGCAATGGTACCCTTTCGCCCGAAATGAAGTGAATGAATCTTCCCTGAATTGGATCAAGGCTCTTCCCTTTCATCTCGACTTTATTTATGCGGGCAAAAAGTTCGGAGTGGTACATGGCTCCTATGATGTCATCTCCGAATACATTTTTTCCTCTACTCCCTGGGAAGTCAAGCAGGAGTATTTTGATAAAGCTGGCGTGGATGTGATCCTAGCTGGTCATTGTGGATTGCCTTTTTCAGAGGAAAAGGAAGGCAAAGCATGGCTAAACCCGGGAGTCATCGGGATGCCTGCTAATGATGGGACCCCAAGAAGCTGGTACATGATGCTGGAAGAAGAGGAAGAGAGTTTCTCATACAGCCATCATGCCCTAGAATACGATCATGTACAAAGTTCGAAACGCATGCGTCTGAAAGGACTTCCAGATGCTTATGCAGATACACTTATCAATGGCCTATGGGACAATAATGACATCCTGCCCGAGGAAGAAACTTCTCAGCAAGGAGTAAGGATCACCCTGGCCGATCCTCCGGGCTATATAGCCCCTACACCTAATCCTTCACCTTTAAACCAATCAAAAAAGAATATGTCAAATACGTATTATAATCCCAAAGACCTCAACAAATTCGGCGATGTTTCCGAATGGCAACCCGAACTGGGTGAAAAGTATTTTGAGTACTACGGTTCTGTCTTCAAAGACGGAGAACTAAGCGCCAGAGAAAAAGCTTTGATCGCATTGGCCGTATCACACGCCATCCAATGCCCTTACTGCATCGACATGTACACCAAAAATGCAGTAGTTAAAGGTTATGACGAAGGACAAATGATGGAAGCCCTCCATGTAGCAACAGCTATCCAAAGCGGATCTGTGCTCATACATGGCGTCCAAATGATGCAAAAGGCTGAAGAAATCATGATGTAGGTTCCATTCCTACTTTTTGTCAGTAAAAACCGTCAAGTCTTGAAGGTCAACACGCTCAACTGCTAACGGCCAAGACTTCTTTTAAGCATAGAATTTAACAAAACATATAATGGCACTTACAACTAAGTCCCTGAAAAAAAGTAATAACTCCCTGGCTAATCCTGAGCGTCAATGGGAGATCCTGGAACATACCGAAGGCATGTCTTTCAAGCCGTTCAAACAGGAAATGGAAGGACTTGATCTCTTTCCCCTAAAACCCAGCGGCATAGAAATCCTGCAGATCAATGTTGGCAAGATGTGTAATCAAGTCTGTAAACATTGCCATGTGGATGCAGGGCCGGATCGAAAAGAGATCATGACCCGTGAAACCATGCAGCTTTGTCTGGAAGCAATCAAGAACTCGGATATCCATACCGTAGACCTGACGGGGGGAGCACCCGAAATGAATCCGGACTTTCGCTGGTTTGTAGAAGAACTCTCAGCACTAGGCAAGCATATCATAGTCCGTTGCAACCTCACCATCATAGTAGCCAATAAGAAATACTATGATCTGCCTGAATTCTTCAAAAAACATAACATAGAGGTAGTCTCTTCCTTGCCCTATTTTGCAGCCAAAAGAACAGATGCTCAGAGAGGGGAGGGGGTTTTTGAAAAATCCATCCGTGCGCTGAAGATGCTCAATGAGGTAGGCTATGGAAAAGAAGGTTCTGAACTCAAACTAAATCTGGTCTATAATCCATCCGGAGCTTTTCTCCCGGATCATCAGGAGGCCTTGCAAGCCCAATTCAAGAAGAAACTCCAGGAAGGCTATGAAATCGACTTCCACGAACTCTTTGCCATTACCAATCTTCCTATTAGTCGCTTTCTTGAATACCTGATTCGTACCGAGAATTACGAAAGCTATATGGAAGAACTGGCCAATGCCTTCAATCCCATGGCCGCGGAACAGGTCATGTGTAGAAATACCGTTTCGGTAAGTTGGGATGGCTATCTCTACGATTGCGATTTCAATCAGATGCTGGAGCTTAAGTTGGAAGGGAAAGCGCAGCATTTGAAAGACTGGAATACGGAGGAAATCGGCAAGAGAAATATCATCCTGGGTCAACATTGCTATGGATGTACTGCAGGTGCCGGTTCCAGTTGTGGCGGAACAACTGCATAAATGCAGGTAAATCATCTTCTTTTGGGGGCAGATAATTATCTGCCCCCAGGGGAATTTATACCGCTTGAAAAAAATGTTTACCTTTAGTCTATAAGAAACTATCTACTATTTCACGATTCTCATGAGACAGTTAACATTTGCTATTGCCCTATTTTGGGCTTTCTCGATTTCCTGTACACCGACAGAAAAAAATGAAACAGAAAGTCCCCAATCTGATTCTCCTTCTAAATTAAAAGCCCTGATCATAGATGGTCAGAATAATCATGGCGTTTGGCCCAAAACCACCATGATGATGAAAGACTATTTGGAAGAGACTGAGCTTTTCGAGGTTGATATTGAACGAACAGCTTTTACCTATCAGGGTCCTCATTCTGACCCAAGTGTTGGAGGGGAAGAGAATAGAAAACAACTTATTGCCCAGTATCCGATAGAAGGAGGCAAGGCAACAGAAATGACAGAAGAGCCTCAGGCAGATCCGGATTTTAGTCCTGATTTTAATGCGTATGATCTGGTCATTTCAAATCTGGGCTGGAAAGCCAGTGAATGGCCTGATGAAACTAAAGCCGCTTTTGAGACCTATATGGCAGAAGGAGGTGGACTGATAGTTGTGCACGCTGCTAACAATTCCTTCGGAGATTGGGATGCCTATAATGAAATGATTGGCCTTGGCGGTTGGGGAGGAAGAGGCCAACATACAGGGCCTTATGTATATATAGATGACAATCGGGAAATGGTCAGAGATGAAGGGGAAGGGGAGTGCGGTTCTCATGGTTTGCAACATGAATATCAGATCACGATTCAAAATACAGAACACCCGATTACCAAAGGATTGCCTTTGCACTGGCTACACACCAAAGATGAACTCTATGATCGTCTTAGAGGTCCTGCAAAAAATATGACCATTCTCGCTACGGCCTATTCGGATGTAGATAAAAATGCCTCCAACTTCTCCCCCCTAAAAGGAACCAATCGGAATGAACCTATGCTAATGACGATTGATTATGGAGAAGGTCGGGTATTTCATATGGTCATGGGACATACAGATTATTCATTGGAATGTGTGGGTTTCATCACCACCTTTAAACGGGGGGCTGAGTGGGCTGCTACAGGAGAAGTTACCCAAAAGGATATTCCAGAGGATTTTCCCATGCCTAATAAGTCCAGCCAAAGAAAGTGGAAGTAAGTTTATGAAAAATGTCATCATAGCAGGAGCCAGCGGAATGGTAGGTTCGCATGCACTTGAATATTGCTTGGAACACCCGGAAGTAGGAACGCTAACTTCTTTGGTCAGAAAGGCCAGTGGAAAATCTCATCCCAAACTCAAAGAGATCGTTCACGATAATTTCCTGGATTACAGTTCCATTATAGATGCTTTTAAGAATCAGGATCTAGCTTTATTCTGTATTGGAGTCTATACAGGAGATGTTGGCAAGGAAAAATTCAGGGAAATAACGGTCGATATTCCGCAGGCATTTGCAAAAGCGCTGCAATCACAAAATGAACATATCAATTTCTGCTTATTGAGTGGTGCGGGGGCAGATCGGACAGAAAAAAGCCGAACCATGTTTGCCCGGGATAAAGGAGCGATTGAAAATATCCTGGATGCTATGGATTTGGGCGAATTTCATTCCTTTCGTCCCGCCTATATTTATCCGGTAGTTCCGCGAGATGAGCCCAACCTCATGTACAGAGTCTCTCGCTGGCTGTATAAACCTCTGATTTCTAAGTTGGGAAAAAATTCGTCCATCAAATCCACTGATCTTGCAAGGGCGATGGTGAAACTTGGTCTTGAAGGTGGGGGTATGAAGATTTTGGAAAACAAGGACATCCTGGATGTATTGAGCTAGTCTTTCCCCTTAAATTCCGTCCATACTAACTCTCTGATCTTTCGATTGGCTGAGATTTCTTCGCCTGAATTGGAGCATACGACAATCATCAGATCTTCTTTCGGAAAGAAGCTGACAACTGCATTATGTCCCCAACTTTCGCTTCCCCGGGTCCATATTTCTTCCTCCCCGTCATCATGTGTAGAAATAAACCAAGCGAATGCCGTTTCAAGGCCCTCTCTTATTTTCACTTTTTGATTGAGCATATATTGGCTGGAACTTTCAGATAATAATTCAAACTTGAGATAGGCAAGCATTAATTTGGATAAATCCGAAGCAGTAGAATAAATGCCATTTGATCCAATATATCCCCAATTCCTTCTCAAGGTTTTTTTGGAAAGACGCTCAAGGGTTGAAGCCACTTTTGCATATTCGCCTTCCTCAAACTCTCCCCAGAAACGGCTTTGAGACATCCCTGCTTTCTCAAATATATTTTTCCGGATAAAGGTCTCATAGCTTTCCTGACTTACAAGTTCAACAATCATTGCAAGCAGTTGATAATTTACATTACTATAGGACCAGGATTCTCCCGGCTGATATGCTAAAGGGAGGGACAAGAGTTTTTCCAGGGCCTTCTCTCTATCAGTGACCCGGTCAGCGGCATAACTTTGTTTGAATCCGGAAGTATGTGTCAGCAATTGACGAAGGCTAATTTCAGCTTTATCAGCAGGGATATTCTCAAAATATTTATCCAGTTGATCCTCAAAATCCAGCTTCCCCTTTTCGTACAGTTGCATGATGCCTAGAGCAGTTATGGTTTTAGATATAGAAGCTACATTGAAGAGATGAGAACTATCTATCGCAATACGGCCTTCCTTATCAGCATGTCCATAATGAGCATTGAAAACCTGCGAACCTTTCAGATAAACCTCTACTGAGCAGGCATAGCTATCCTTGATTTCATTTTTAATTTCGCGATTCAGCTTTTCTCTGTCAATATTTTGGGCGTAAAGGAGGCTGCAAAGAAACAGAAATACGAATAGTAGTTTTTTCATCTTTCTATGGATTCGGATTAAGGGCCTTTTTCTTTATACGGCATTCTTTCCGTAAATTCTCTAAAGAATGAAAAAAATGTCAGGCGAAGTTTATCCCAAAGTGTATTTGTATCGCAGAGTGGTTCAGGCCAAACTCTACATAGATGCACATTTTTCGGAAAAACTGGACCTGGATGCCATTTCGGATGAAGCTTATTTCTCCAAATATCACTTTCTCCGCCTCTTCAAAAAAATATACGGAAAGACCCCTTACCAGTATTTGATGTCAGTACGTATGGCTCGGGCAAAAGTATTGCTAGAGCAAGGCAATTCGGTATCTGAAGTATGTTTTTTGGTGGGTCATGACAGCCTCACTTCTTTTACCGGCTTATTTAAACGAAAGACCGGCCTTAGCCCCTCACAATTTCAAAAGGAACATAAACTCCTCAAAGCGGATCAGGCAAAAACCCCCCTGAAATATGTTCCCAACTGCTTTGCAGAATTTAACGGCTGGACAGAAAATAGCAATTTTGAAGAAGTTAAAGATTGAATCCCTTGCCATCTTTGGGACATAACAGATTAAACACTTCAATATGATTGCAAAATTATCACACGCCAGTATTTATGTACTGGACCAGGAAAGTGCTTATGATTTCTACGTCAATAAGCTGGGATTCAAGGTTCATACTGATGCACCCATGGGACCGGATATGAGATGGCTGACCGTAACTCCTCCCGAGCAACCTGATTTAGAAATCACCCTTATGCCGATTAAAGCGGGCATGATGTACGATCAGGAAACGGCAGACGCATTGGCTACGCTTGTCAAAAAAGGAACCTTTGGGTTCGGGGTATTTGAATGCAATGACATTTATGCCACCTATGAAGAACTCAAGGCTAAGGGAGTTGAATTTAAGAAAGAGCCGACCAAAGAATTCTATGGAATAGAGGCCTTATTCAAAGATGATTCCGGAAATTGGTTTTCCCTAGGACAAAAGAAAGAAGCCCCTCAATCCTGAAACGCATAAGAACGCTTTTTAAGCATGAGTCTGAGATATTCGCTCTGAGTGTCTCAGGCTTTTTTGTTGGGATAGAGACTTTACACAGGCCTTGTCATTGCGAGCCGAAAACTTCGGCGAAGCAATCTCCTTGGCTACAAAAGACTATCTGGAATCAAGGGGATTGCTTCGCCCTTGATAAGGACTCGCAATGACAAGCATGTTGTCGTTTTATGTCTTAAAACTTAATCAGCTGATACCCCTCTTGCTGCAAGTTCATAATCACAGTCATAGCTGAAAGTGCTACTTCCACCTCAGGCATCAATTTATCTCTGGGAACTGCCCGAGAGTATAAAGACTGTCCGCATTGATAGAATTTTGCTCCGGCAGCAGTAAGTTGCTCAATCAATTTCCGATTGGGATTGGGAACTCCAAATTTTGCTTCATAAGCTTCATCCATCAACAAATCCCAGGAAGCTTTATTATGTACAATACCTACCACATGCAGCTTTTCGGCAGGCACACCCGCTTTCGCATGCATATTCATAAATCTAGCCAGACTGTTCAAGGCTAAATTTAACCGCTCAGGATCATCCGGACTATTATAAATGTCAAACATCACCCGATACTCAATATCTTTAGCAGTCTCAAACTCGGGATTGGGCACATGCCAGACAGCCCCAAAGTCAGGCACCAAAGGCCCGGGAGATTTATGAGGGGCCTGAGCGGAAAGAGAAGTACTCATTGCCAGAAAACTAAATAAAATAAGAAAGCGCATGTCGTTTCGTTAAATGAAGTCCCAAGATAAGCTTTATCGATTTTTTATGCTATCTCTTCATATTTGACTAATGATGTAAGGTTTAGAAAAATTGGGGAGCAATTTGGGTTTTGAATGGGTCAAGAAAGGAGATATTTTAGGCCTCGAAAATAAAAACGCAAGATGAAAAGGAAAGTATGTGTGATCACAGGTACAAGAGCCGAGTACGGCCTGATGTATTGGGTCATGCGGGAATTGGAGCAAAATCCCTCTATCGAATTGCAGATCATAGCTACCGGGATGCATCTGTCCCCGGAATTTGGGCTTACCTATAAGAAGATCGAGGAAGATGGTTTTCCCCTCCATAAAAAGATTGAAATTCTGCTTTCTTCGGATACGCCTGTCGGTATTTCCAAAAGTATTGGCCTGGGCGTGATCAGTTTTGCCGAAGCCTTTGAAGAACTTCAACCCGATATCATAGCCGTTTTAGGTGATCGATTTGAGATTCTGGCGGCGGCTCAGGCAGCCATGATCAGCCGAATCCCAATTGCTCATTTTCATGGAGGAGAAGCAACAGAAGGTCTGATCGATGAACCTATTCGGCATTCGATCAGCAAAATGTCTCACCTGCACTTTACGGCTACAGAAGAATATAAAAACAGGGTGATCCAATTGGGTGAGCAGCCGGATCGCGTTTTTAATGTAGGTGCGCTTGGAATTGAGAATATCAACCGATTGGAGCTCTATAGCAAAGAGCAGTTTGAGGAATCCATAGGTTTCAAACTGAATAAGAGAAACATCCTGATAACCTTTCATCCGGTTACCCTGGAACATGCAACTGCCCGCCAGCAGTTTCAAGCCCTCTTACATGCCCTGGATAAGGTCGAAGATTGTACCTTAATCTTTACCAAGCCTAATGCAGATACAGATGGAAGGATCATTATAGAAATGATTGATCGCTATGTGAGTGAAAATTCCCATAAAGCTGTAGGTTTTACTTCTTTGGGACAAATCAGGTATTTATCTGCGCTCCAGTATATGGATGGGGCCGTGGGGAATTCATCCAGCGGTTTGATAGAAGTGCCGAGCTTTAAAATAGCGACCATTGATATAGGAGATCGACAGAAAGGAAGGATAAAAGCAGATAGTGTCATTTCCTGCGAACCTACGGAAGCCGCTATTTCCTCTGCCCTGGATAAAATGTTTAGCCCGGCTTTCAAAGAAAGCCTAACAGCTGTAAAAAATCCTTATGGCACTGAAAATCCTTCCAAATTCATCGTAGAAAAAATTGCAGAGGTTGAATTGGAGGGAATCCTGAAAAAAGAATTTTACGACCTAAGATAAAAGCATGAGAATAATTTTTATAGGGGCTGTTGAATTTTCATACAAAGCACTGGAAACCATCATCCGGGAAGGCGGAGAAGTAGTAGGGGTGGTAACCAAAGCTGAGTCCAAAGTGAATGCCGATTTCAAGGATTTGGCACCTCTCTGTGAAAAGCACAACATTCCTTATAAACATGTTCGTAGCATCAACCATCCCAACAATATTGCCTGGATGCAGGAGAAAAATCCGGACATTCTCTTTTGCTTTGGATGGAGTTATCTGCTGAAAACGGAAGTATTAAATTTGGCTCCGATGGGAGTTATCGGCTATCATCCTGCAGAGCTTCCCAAGAATAGAGGTCGTCATCCTTTGATCTGGGCTATCGCTTTAGGCCTTCCTTCTTCTGCCTCGACTTTCTTTTTCATGGATGAGGGAGCGGATACCGGAGATATTCTTTCTCAGCAAATATTTAGCATAGAAGAGGAGGAATATGCGAAGGATATCTATGAAAAAATGCAAAAGACCGCTCTGGATCAGATTGCAGCCTTTCTTCCCCAACTAGAAAACGGAACCTATAAAAGAGAAGTACAAGACCACAGTCTGGCCAATAATTGGAGGAAGCGAGGCTTTAAAGATGGTTTGATTGATTTCCGCATGAGTTCGAGGAATATATACAATCTGGTGAGAGCCCTGAGCAAGCCCTATGTAGGGGCAAGTATCATGTATCAGGAAGAGGAGGTGAAGATTTGGCGAATTGAAATCCTCGATTTCGCGCAAGTGAATCTGGAATCGGGCAAGGTTCTGGATCATGAAGGAACTCATTTGCTGGTTAAGACCGGAGATGGAGCTGTCAGGATCACCGAACATACTTTCACTGAATTACCCCCCAAAGGAACATACCTATGAAAAAAGTAATCGTCATTTCTGCCCATCCGGATGATGAAACCCTGGGATGCGGAGGCACCTTATTGAAACATAAAGCTGCAGGAGATGAAATAGCCTGGCTGATTACGACAGGCATGCGGGCAGAATTGGGATTTACGGAGGATAGGATTCAGCAAAGAGATCAGGAGATAGATCAGGTAGCTGAGGCTTATGGGATGACAAAAGTGTATAAACTCAATTACCCTACCACCCAACTCACGTCCAATACTCAGTTGAGCATGATTCCGGATGTATCCAAGGTATTTCAGGAATTCCAACCCGAGATCATTTATGTACTCAATCGATCTGATGCTCATTCGGATCATAAATTCACTTTTGAAGCGGTAGCAGCTTGTACCAAGTCCTTCCGCTATCCTTCGATTCGAAAGGTTTTGATGTACGAATGCATTTCAGAAACCGAATTTGCACCAGCTTTACCCGAAAAAGTCTTTATCCCGAATTACTACGTAGACATTTCGGATCATTTCGAGCAGAAGTGCGAGATCATGAAGATTTTTGAATCCGAATTGGCCGAGCATCCTTTCCCCCGCAGCCTGAGAAATATAGAAGCCCTGGCAACTTTCAGAGGAGCCAGTGTCGGCTTCGAATATGCCGAAGCCTTTCAAGTCGTCAAGATCATTGACGCCTAAAGATTTTTTTGGGAAATTGTAGCAAAGGAAATCCCTTTATTTTTATGCCTGATACCTACGAAATACACCACCGTTTCCGGATCAAAGCTCCAATTGATGAAATTTTACGAGCCATTGGCAGCAAAGAAGGCCTCAATTCCTGGTGGACAGAAGATGCTATAGCAGATCCAAAACTAGGAGCTGAGCATACCTTCTATTTCGCTGAGCATAGTATTGAGTGGAAAGCTGAAGTCAGCAAACTGGATCCTGCTACAGGATTTGAGTGGACCTTTGTACAGGCTGATGAAGACTGGACCGGAACTCAGGTGGGATTTGAATGGGAGAAAAGGGAGGAAATGTACCACATCCATTTTTACCATATTGGCTGGAAAAATCCCAATGAGCATATGTACATCACCAATTATTGTTGGGCTTTGTATTTGCGTTTGTTGAAAAGGTTTGTGGAGAGGGGAGAGGTAACTCCTTATAAAGATAGAACTGACTATTAAAATGAATTTCGAAGAATTTAGTGCAACATTATCTGCTGAGGCTGCACCTGCCTTGTCTCAACATTTAGAAGCCCTTTGGTGGGATGCTAAAGGAGAATGGGATAAAGCCCACCATTTGGCGGATCGAGTTATTCAGGACAGCGATGGCGACTGGATACATGCTTATTTACATAGAAAGGAAGGAGATTCCTTCAATGCCGGTTATTGGTATAATCGTGCTGCCAAGCCCAGATTTCAGGGGAGCCTGGACGAAGAGTGGGAGGAATTGGTGAGGTACTTTTTGCAAAAAGGATGAAGATGCTCAAAACCTGCTTCGTATGCCTCTTCTGCTTGCTAGCTACTAGTCAAATACGGCTTCGATTTCCTCTATAGAAAGCTTAAAAATAGAAAGGCTTAGTTGATTCAACTCCCTGAGCGTTCCCCTAAAGTGGAAGGTTCGATGAAAGTGGGTTAAACAGTCCCCTGCTTCCAAAGATGCTGCTGGCGAAGAACTTTCGATTTCATAAAACGGACCTAATTGATCCCCATTCTCCAAGGGGCCATCATTATAGGCATTGACTGCGTCACCCTTAAAGGGTTCTTCCTGAATTTCCCATAAAGAATTCACATAAGGCGCATTTTTTTTAGAAAGAGAATAGTGGGCAACAGTCAGGACACCATTTTCGGCATCATAGCTTCCGCTTATAGGTAAAGCCCTTTGGGGGGAAATACCAATCTTGCTTCGCTTATTGCCGTCTGCCTTAAAAAACATCACCTCCTCTTTTAGGATAAGGCGATCGGCAGGAACTTTTCCGAAATAATCATCGGTTACAATTTTGCCTAAATCCGATTCACTGCCGGCTTTAAAGGGCACGATAACGGTCGTTGAGGGGGATGGTTTGAACATGCTTAGAATCCAAATTGAGAGCATGCCGGATGCTCCATTCCAGACCTGATCCCCAGTATTCTGAATGCTATTCTCGGTTTCAAATCCAATCCATTTTGTATTTTCTGGAATTTTGACCGATAATAATTCTTCGGTTTTGGATCGATCCATCAATCGAACTACCCGATCGACCTTTAGCTTAAAGTCCGTACCCGAGTAGTTTGTCAATTCCATCGATTTTTTAAAACGAGCTTCTTGTGAGGTTTTTGATACCAACTCAAAAGGCTCCGTATCAATTTCTTTGGGTACGTACCAATTGTCGAATTCAAAGGAAGCCCCCGCTTTGAAGAATATAGAAAACTGCCCACCTTCGGGTCCTAACCAAAATCGCTCTTCCCCTCCCGTAGGATTAAAGTGCTCCTCTATTTCGCCCGATTCAATCAGTTCATAATTGAGCCAGCCAAAACTTTTCCCGCTTTCCCCTTCAGCAGTACTCGTCATTACCCGCCCTTGTAAAGCGGGAGAAACAATTACTTGCGCATCTTCGTCCTGCAAAAGTAAAAGGTCATCGTAGTGTTGCCTAAGAAAATTCAAGTCATAGCCAAAGCTGCCTTTTGAATGATCCGTTTTTTCCTGCCTATTCTGCTTTGCTTGCTCCTGATTTGAATCAGGCGTACAAGCCAATAAGACAAGAAAGGCACAGAGGGATATTAGCTTATTCATCGAATTTCCATTAAATGTTGGCCTTATCATTTTAGGAATAGGGGCAATGCTCCATTCTTAGGGCTCCATCTTTTTCCTATTTCGATCACTTAAAATCTGCACCCCCATGGTCTTGCCCTTCTCATTGATTTGGCCGAGTTTATTCTCCAGGAGATCATCCAATTGATTTAACTCCGTTTCCAATTCAGCTGAAACTGCCTGATACACCTCTTCCGCCTGGTCGGTAGGTTTATAGTCACCTCGCTGCTGGTCAGCCATAAGAAAGGCCAAACGGTTATTGATGCGGATGCCGTAATTGAGGGGATCCTGATAGCTCTGGTTTTTGGTCATATGGATCTTATTCTCAATGATAGACATCTCTTTGTCCAGTTCTTCGGCAAGCTCAAGAATATCTTTAAACTCTTCTTTGCCTCCCAGTTTTTCCTTATAATAATTGAGGTCCTCTCTAATGCTGCGGATGTCCCGGATTGCCTGATTCGCATCGCTTACTCTATCCCGAACTTTCAGCAAGAAAGCCAATTGTTGCTGATAATCTTCCAGAGAAGTCTCCAGGCGAGGGTCCGGAATAATCTCGAACTCGCATCTTGATTCCTCCTCATCTACCTTCAAGATAGCTGTATATTTTCCGGGCGCTGCTTTGGGGCCTCTATTAGGAGAGGAGTAGAGGATCATTCCCTCAAACTCTTCAAAACCCGGATAGCGCATATCCCAGATAAAACGATTCTTGCCCTTTTGCAGCTTCAATCTTTGTTTCATCCCCTTAGCATTTGTGGCAAAAGTTTGAATGCTATTTCCATTCATGTCCTGGATTTCCAGGCTAACACTTTGTTTGTCATAGTCTTTGATAAAGAAATTGAAGAGTACGCCGTTGGGATGATTTTCTCCCTCCAATTTTAGGTTAGGAGCTCCCCATCCGCCCCCTTGTGCCATACGATAAGCTGGCTTGGGCGTATAGAGATGCTGAGATTTCTCCGCTATTTCTTTTCTTAATTGGCGCAAGGGTCCCAAATCATCTATCATCCAGAAACTACGTCCGTGGGTAGCTGCTATCAGGCTTTCATCCCGTACATGTAAATCTCGAATAGAAGTAATGGGCAGATTTAACTGAAAGGGCTGCCAATTTTCGCCATCATCAAAGGATACATACATGCCCCATTCGGTGCCTGCATATAAGAGGCCCTCTCGAACAGGATCGGCACGAACTGCACGGGTATAATGAGTAGGTGCTATGCCTGTGACGATTTTTTCCCAGCTCCGACCATAATTGGTGGTTTTGTAGATGTAGGGCTGATAATCGCCAAACTTATAATGTGTGGCCGCCAGATATGCACTTCCTTTCTCAAAAGGATGCACATCTATACAATTCATCATATTTAATTTGGGCGAGTCTTTTGGCGTAACATTCTGCCAGCTCTTGCCATTGTCCCTACTGATGTGGATGAGGCCGTCATCACTTCCAGTCCAAATAACTCCGGGCTCTAATTTGGATTCAGCAATGGCAAAAATATTGGCATAAAATTCTGCACCTGTATTATCCTGGGTAATGGGTCCCCCTGATGACATAATGGTTTGAGGGTCATTGCGGGTGAGATCAGGGCTGATGACTTGCCAGGATTGCCCTTGATTGGTCGTCATATGCAAAAAGTTAGAACCCGCATACAAACGCTTGGGATCATTGGGGCTAAACATCACAGGGAAATTCCAATTGAAGCGATACTTCATGACCTCTGCTCCGGAACCTGCAGGATTATCTGGATATACATTCACAGATCGGGTTTGTCCCGTGCTATGATCTTGGCGCATCATATAGCCTTTGTAGGTACCTCCGTATACAATGTCCGGATTCTGAGGATCAGGAGCTAAATGCGCACTTTCCCCACCAGCTGAGGGCTCCCAATCTCGTTCTGAAATCGTTCCTCCTGCTGAGCGATGCAAAATCCTAATGGTACTGTTGTCTTGCTGGGCACCATAAATGCGGAAAGGAAAATGATTATCCGTGGTAACCCGATAAAATTGAGAAGTGGGTTGATTATGATAAGTCGTCCAATTTTCGCCCGCATCATAACTCACCTGGGCACCTCCATCATCTCCTATAACCATCCGATTATTATTTAATGGATCAATCCAAAGATCATGATGGTCACCATGAGGAGTCCTTATACTACTAAAATTCTTTCCTCCATCATTTGAGCGCCAAAAGCCTACATTTAGCACATAGACCCGATCTTCATTCTGGGTATCGGCATAGATGCGGCTATAATACCAGGCGCGTTGGCGAAGGTTGCGATTTGCACTGGTTTTCGTCCAGCTTTCTCCTCCATCATCCGAACGAAAAACTCCTCCATCTTTGGCTTCAATGATGGTCCAAATTCTGTTTGAATTGAGTGGAGAGACCGTAACTCCTATAATTCCAATAACTCCTGTAGGAAGTCCTGGGCGATCGGTAAGTTTTTCCCAGCTATCTCCTCCATCTTTACTTTTCCACAAATGGCTATCTGGACCTCCTGAGTCCATGCGGTAGCCATTGCGTTTGATTTGCCAGGTGGAAGCGTACATAATCCGGGGATTATTGGGATCGAAGGTGACATCTACGGCTCCTGCCTTATCACTTACATAGAGGATTTTCTCCCAACTTTCACCCCCATCCTTGCTTCTATAAAGTCCACGTTCTTCATTGGGAATCCATAGATTTCCCATAGCTGCTACATATAGCACATCCGAATTCTGAGGATGCACCACCATTCTGCCTATATGCTCTGTTCCTTTTAAACCAATAAACTTCCAGCTATCACCTGCATCCGTTGATCTCCATAAGCCATTACCAGAAGAAACATTGCCCCGCACGGTTTGCTCACCTTCTCCTACATAGATCACATTGGGATCACTCTGTGCTACGGCTATGGCTCCTATAGAACCGCCAAAATAGCCATCCGAAATACAGGACCAACTATTCCCACCATCTGTAGTCTTCCATACCCCTCCTCCGGCTGTACCCATATAGTATAAATTGGATTTGCCAACAACTCCTTGGACAGTCCCTGAACGGCCTCCTCGAAAGGGTCCGACGAGGCGCCATTGCATCGTATTGTAAAGCGCTTCATCAAAGCCTGAGATTTGAGTCGAATTCTTCTGAGCCTCTGAAATAGGTATAGATAGTAAGAAAGCGAAGAGTAAGAGTAGTAGTTTTTTCATGTCTTTAGGCGATTGGAATAAATATGCCGGTTTCCGGACTTAGCATATCCTTTACAATATGGCAAATTTATTTGAGCTGAGCTTTCCCAACAAAAAACAGGTACAAGAAAAACAACTCCCACAGGTTTTGGCCTAAGCTTTCAAGATTAGCCAGTAAGATTTTCTTAAAAGAGCAGCCTGGATATTTGGAGCGTAATTTATAGACAAAGAAGCTAGGAGAATTATGTATCCTCCAGCTTTTTGACCAGTTCGCGGCTGCGAACTGTATCATAGATGATTGTGAGAAGCGTGATCTTTTTATTCTCGTCGAACTCGAGGATATCGACCACTTCAAAATTGACCTTTGATCCATCTCTTAAGGTCCAGGCATAATCGAATTGCAAGGCAATATTACCTGTACTGGCATCTTCAAAAATTCCTTTGATGTGGAGCTCAGAATTTTGGGTATCGGCAAATAATTGGGTGTAAAAGTCTTTGCAATCCTTTTTCCCATAGACAGGTGAAATAACGATAGCATCTTCGGCAAAAAGACCCAGAATTTGCTGCAAGTCTCCTTTTGCCAAAAACGCTATATACGCTTGCGCTATTTCAGGTTTATTCATTTAAGAAAGCTTATTGATTGGCTGTCCACCAGTTTGTTTTGGGGATATCTTCTTCCCCTAGAATAATGGGTTCTCCGATTTGAGGCGTAGCGATCTCCACACTCATTTCCTGAGCAGCTTTCGTTACACGCTCAATAGGATCTGTCCAACTATGGGAAGCCAGGGTAAAGGCTCCCCAATGAATGGGAACGATCATTTTTGCTTTCACGTCTATGCCTGCCTGTACCGTTTGCTCGGGCATCATATGCACTTGCGCCCAAAGCTTATTGTATTGCCCGCATTCCATGAGAGCTATATCAAAGTCTCCATATTTATCCCCGATTTCTTTGAAATGCTTGCCATAGCCTCCATCTCCACTGAAAAATATATTGCTACTTTTCCCCTGCAGCACCCAGGATCCCCAAAGGGTAGCAGACTGGTCCGTCAATCCTCTGCCGGACATATGTCTTGAAGGTGTAAATGCTATGGTCAGGCCGTTGAATTCTTTTTCTTGCCACCAATCCATTTTGCTGATTTTATCTTCAGCGATTCCCCAACGTTCCAAATGATTATCAACACCCAGGGGAACAAAGAAATGTTCAGTTTTCTCTTTCAACTCTTTGATAGACTCATAATCCAGGTGATCGTAATGATCATGAGAAATAATGACTGCATCAATTTGGGGTAAATCCGCTATGCTGATCGGCATTTCGCTATTATAGCGCTTTCTGCCCAGTAGGGGATGGGGAGCCGCATATTGCCCGAAGACCGGATCAAAGAGGATGTTCTTTCCATCCATTTCCACCAAGAAAGTAGAATGTCCAAACCAGGTCAATCTGCTGATCGAATCCGGTTTTTGAACAATGCTTGCTGCTTCAATCTTTTTGACTTTGATATCTTCTTTGGGAGATACATTGGGATCAGGCTCCAACATTTCTTGCAGCATCTTCTGAATGCTGTGGCAATCTACTTCCATCTTTATTTCCTCTTTATTCAGGAAAACACCTTCATCAAAATGCCCCGTCAAGCTATACGCCTGTAATTCTTCCTCAGTCGCTTTTCCCCCAAATTGAGGACTTATATTGATAAACAGAATGCCTGTTATCAAGGCAATGGATAGGATTGAAACGAAAGTAATCAAGGTCCATTTCAGAATTTTTCTCATGGGATTAAAGCTTATGGATTTGTTCGAATGATCCCAGATAAATTATCTATTGTCCTTCCTCTCAATTTCTTATACCTCTGGAATACTACAAAGTAATGCCATTGCTTGCTCGAATCCGTATACAAATTCGCGAAATTTGTATACATTTTGACGTTCCAGCTTTATGAATTCCCTTTCCCCAACATCATTACTACAGGATAAAAAACAAAAAAAAGGAGAAGAATGACTTGATTCCTCTCCCTTTTCAAAAATTTATTTAGCTATTCCTTCTCAAGACTCACAAATACGCCATAGGAAAAAGAGGCTTCCTCCGAACTAAACATAGATTGGATATGCCCATATAATTTCCCCTGATCGTAATGCAGGCTAAACACACATCTGCTTTCTTCCTCATTTTCTTTTTCAGGCAGGGGAATGTAAGCGCGAAAACTCCCTTCTAGTTTTTGGTATTGGTTGAATGTTGGATAATTCAATTCCTTCCAATCTTCTTCTCCGACTTTCAGCTTTATCCCATCTCCTTTATTGCATGACAAACGTAAGGGTATACTTCCCTCTATACTTGCTATCTCCCCTTTCCACTCTCCCAATAGTTCTGGAGCATCCTGATAAGGCGTTTCGAATACTGCTGCATACTTTTCTCTATCCATACCGGAATCAAAATCAGGCAAGATATGTCCCAGGATCATTCCGGCAGCCTGATCTGCGTAGCCATTGATGTGGGTATTTGTGAGGCAAACGATCACGATATTTTTTTCAGGAACCATCATCAACATGGCATTTGCTCCGGTGATATTCCCATTGCTGATGATCAGACTTCCCGTATTGAAGAAACCAATTTTGAACATGCCCGGAGCTCCCTCATAGGTATGCATGAGATCAATACTTCTATCGCTGAGGATTCTTTTACGTCCTTCTTTCCGGTTTTTTAGGTAAAAAAGTCCGTATTCTATAAGATCTTCTGCTGTAGAATAATAGCCCCCGCCTCCATAGGGGAGAAAGTGATAAGGATCTATCGCTCCTTCCCGATTGTACAAGCTTACAAACTGATCGGCCTTATCATTTTGGTAAGAAGTATGGCTGTTTTTCATCCCCAAAGGCTGGAATACTTCTGATTGCATGTAGGCTTCCAGTGATTTTCCACTCTGACGTTCCATAACTAAGTCCAGGATGCCATAAGAATAATTGGAGTATTGCTGAATCTTGCCCGGAGGAAAGGTTACATGCCCGATTTTATCTATGAATCTATCTTTCTCTTCTTCCGAAAAGGCAGTGAAAATCTGATCTGGATAGGTAGTCCAGCCATGTGGGATACCGGCACTCATATTCAGCACATGCTTGAGTTTTATATCAGATGCAGGGCCATGATAATTTTTCAATTTTGCAGGAGCAATCAGGGGATTAATTTCATCTTCCAGAGATAATTTGCCTTGCTCCACCAAAGTCATAGTACCCGTAGCAGCCATAGATTTCGCCAAAGAACCGAGGGCATAGATGTGTTGCGGCTGGGCTTTGACATTCTTTTCTTTATTCGCCCAACCAAAAGCCTCCTTCCATATCAGTTTACCATCCTGGGCAACAGCGATGGACATAGAGGGAATATCCCCGCCTTCTATCCAGGATTGAATTTGTTCTTTGATCGGATCAAAGTCCTGAGACTCAACAAGATTTTGTCCCAAAAGGAAGGAATGAGTGAGGGTCAATATTACAGCAACAAATAGGATGTTTTTGAACATGATAGTAAAATTAGGTTGGCTTCAATGGATTGAAATTAGGGCTGCTTTGTCGAAGCAATGGTACAATTGACCTTTATTTTTCCTAAAAAAGGTTTTCGTAGGTCAATGTCTGCGTATATGAAGGAAAGCTACTGATATGGAAATCACACAGAATCTTCAGGATGGAATACATACAAGCGCACAAATAAAAAAAGGCTTGAAAGAGCAGGCTTTTTTGTTAGGCTATGATTTTCTGGTCTATCCTCCCACGCATGAAATCGCAATCCTGGAAGGCTTTGAGGTGAAGCACAGTTTTAAGGTTGAGCCTCGTTTGATGCAGGTATTGATATGTCTGGCGGAAGATGCCGGAAATTTGGTTCCCCGTTCTGAATTGATAAAAAAAGTCTGGAACAACTATGGTGGGGCAGAGGAGGGTTTGATGCAGGCCATTTCCAAACTTCGAAAATTCCTGCTGGATGATGCCAGACAGCAGCAGGTAATTCAGACCATTCCTAAAAAAGGCTATCGCCTGGTCCCGGCAGTCAAAATCCTTGACAAAAAAACCCTGGCAAAATTGCAGGGAACAGAGGGAGAGGAAATCAGAAAAGAAGAAAAGCTAGGTGCTTTTACCGGATTCATTGAACGCCTTACTCGGCCCCGATTTTTCCTTGCCTTTTTATTTCTATCTGTAGTCGTCATATTTATCCTCTCTATCCTTTCTTATATGAGTTTTTGGATCGCTGTAGCTCTCTAAGCGTCAATTGATCCAATAAGCCTAAAGAAGAAAGTTACGATTAGCACCTAAAAGGTAGCTGAACCGTAACTTTCGCATCTATGTGCATCTGCTGCCTTAGAGAATTCTATGAACAGCTGACACAACTTCAATTCTATCCCTATTCATTGTGTCTGGGTTGTGCCATTACGTTAGTCCGTCTAATTCTTCTTTTGTGATTCACGGTATTTAAGGACGGTTTGCGGAGAAACCCTATCCATGATAAAATCCTTGTGCTTTTCAATATCCAGGCCTGCATCCTCATAACTTTTTAAGCGCGAGGCTCTTATACGATGCTGAATGAAATCAGTATGTTTCATGGGATCATATCCGGCGTCCATGTATTGCTTGAGGAAATCTGCGCTTACCCGACTTGAGATAAACTTGCTGTATTTATCATGATCAAGACCTGCTTTTTCATACTCTTTCAGGAAGGAAGCCTTTACCCGATTGTGGATGTACTTTTTATACTCCTCCAAATCATAACCAGCCTTTCTGTATTCGGTGAGGTAAGAGGAGGGCACTCGGCTATTGATGTAACTCTTATATTTATCGACATCCAAACCAGCATCCTTGTAGGATTGCAATAGTTCAGGTTTCACCCGATTCTGAATAAAGCTTTTGTGGGTTTCCAGATCAAAACCTGCATCATCGTAGGCTTTGAGGGATTTGGCGTGAATGCGGCTTTGGATATAACTTTTATAGGTATCCAGATCATAACCCGCATCATTATATTCTTTAATCAATGCTACCGGTACTCGACTTTGGATAAAGCGTTCGTGTTCTTCCAAATCCAGGCCTGCATCACGGTATTCAACCAAAGAAGCTGGTTTTACCCGTGCCTGAATGAAGCTTTTACTCTCTTCTAAGTCAAAACCGGCATCTTTGTATGCCTGAAGAAGGTCTGGCTTTAATCGACTCATGATATAGGATTTATTTTCTTCTAAATCCATTCCAGCATTTTCATAGGCTTTGAGTAAATCAGGTTTTACCCGAGACTGAATAAATCTTTTCTGTTCTTCCAGATCATAACCCGCATCTTTATAGGCTGCCAAAAGACCTGGCTTTACCCGGCTGATGATATAGGGTCTGTGTGCGGTCAAATCAAGACCTTCTGCCTCATAGGCTTTCAATAAATCCGGTTTCACCCGACTACTGATGAAGTTTTTACTTTCTTCTAAATCATATCCGGCTGCTTTGTAATCCTTTAGCAGCTGAGCAGGAACCCGACCATTGATAAAGTTTTTATGCTCTTCCAAATCCAAACCGGCATCATTGTATGAAGCGAGCAATTTGGGTTTCACACGGCTATTGATGAATGACTTGTGTTTTTCCAGATCAAGTCCTGCATCATTGTAGGATTTAATCAAGTCAGCTTTTACCCTTGAGCGGATAAAGGCAATATGATCCCCTACTGCCAAACCTGCATCCTGGTATCCTTTAACCAAATCAGCTTTTACTCCATCTACCATCAATGTCTCCAAAGACTTTTCATCAAGACCCAGTTTCTGCAATTCTACCAGATTCGCGACAAACTTCTCTTCATTTCTCACGAAAAATAGCCTAAACATGAGGTCATCCGATGCTTTACGGACCCCTTTGCTTGCAAGATCTCTGCGATAGGAATCACTTCCTTCAAACTGGAAGCTTCCTTCCCCTTTTTCTCCGGAAAATGATCCTGTAAAATTGAGTTTACCCGCCTTTCTGCTCATGCTGAAAGAAGTGGTAGAAGTAGTTACACGAGGGCTGAAATCACTATGCTCATAGCAATCGAAATGCATCCAGTTCCAATCATTTTCTGAAATCTCACGGATAATGCGGAGGCATAATTCATCTTCTTTGAGTTTCGCTTCCCAATTTCCTTCTATCGCTTCAGTCGAAACGGTCAGGGAAGGAAAGTTCGCAGGAATCAAATCCTTTGTCTCTGATACTATATTCGATTTGGGAGTTTCCTCTTCAAGCAGAATTTCTGCTTCATTCGTTTCTACATATTCTGTTTCCTGTTCTTCAAATAGTAAAGGAGAAAGATCTGCAAATTCAGGAGCCCTTTCTGCTACCAGTACAATGCTGCTAAGTGCAAGCAAAGGAAGCAGGAAAGCGTATTTCCAAACGGATAGGAGGGAGGATTTTTTCGTGTTCATCATCAAGATTCGTTTTTTTAATAAAGATTGGCTGTAATTGAGGACCAGTTGGCTGGAAGCGCCGGGAGCGGAGACACGAAGCAGGCTAAACTGATAAGCCGTTTTATCCGTGCCTTTTCTGACCATTTCATCATCGGTCAGGTATTCCAGATTTTGCTTGATCTTTTTCTTGTAGATCCAGGCAAAAGGATTGAACCACTGGAAAATGACCAGAAACTCCGAGAGGAGGATGTCAACACTGTGCCGCTGGTCAACATGAATTCGTTCATGTGATAGAATCTGCTGATACGTCGAGTGATCGAGGGGTTGTGGATTGATAAATATGAAATTGAAGAAAGAGTAAGAAGCTTTTCCTCGATTTAATTGGACGATGATGTATTTCCCATCTTTATTCTTGGGGAGAATTTGAATATGGTGAATAAGGGAAAACATTTGTACCAGAAAGCGAGCAAACATAAAGGCCGCCCCTAATACATATATAAAGAATAGGTATTCATCCCAGCTATAAGAAGAAAGCAAGGTCCAAACAGCGTTTTCTGCTTCTATTGGGAGGATCGCTTCCTCTCTGAGGGGAGCTGGCTCAAGATTTGTCCATCCTTCAGCCTCTTCAGCTGGTAGTACAAATTGAGATTCTACTTCCAGGCTATTACTTTCTGTCAGGGGAAAGGGAAGAGAAATTTCCTGAGGGACACTCATTTCAAACTGTATCTGCGGGAGGAAAATCGCCGCAAGCATACAGGAGATGAGAACCCATCTATTGAGTTTATAATGAGTTTCTTTTTCGAGCAGGAATCGATAGAAAAGCAGAGCAATCGTAATGATCGCACTTGCCTGAATCAGTTGTGTAATCATGATTTGTTCTTTTTGATCAGTTCAATGATATCTTTTAATTCAGCCTCATTGATCTTCTCCTCTTCTGCGAAATAGGCAACCAGGTTTTTATAGGAGTCATTGAAATAGTGCTTGATAAAGTTTCCAATCTCCTGTTGCTGGTAATTGTCCCGTGACAGGACAGGATAATAGCGGTGGGCATTCCCAAATGATTCACTACTCACAAAACCCTTCTTTTGAAGGACCTTGATAATGGTCGCAACCGTATTGTAATGGGGTTGGTCCGGTAGTTCTGCAATAATCTCTTTGATGAAAGCCTTTTCAAGCTTCCATAAAGCCTGCATGATCTGTTCTTCCCGCTTTGCTAATTTTTGCATGGATTGACTAATTTGATTCCAAGGTACTACTAATGAATTAGTAATACAAAGAAACCATTAGTTATTTCTACTAATCAGTTAGTAGATAATGCAAAAAAGGAATTCTGATCTACGAAATGAAAGCTATAATCTATCAAATAATAATCAGGACCATCCGGCTCCATATCCCTGCCAGGGCCATGGAATAGCCAATAATATGATGAGTAAGCCGATCAAAAAGAAAATAAAGGTTGTTTTGAACTTCTTGGCATCTGTATCAGCTTTCTTTGCTCTGCCTGAACCTATAGAGATCAATACAACAGCGATCAGCATCATGAGCGAGTGCTCAACCAGAAAGAAGCGGGCCACTTTGCTACTCATAGACTCCGCAGCAAAAACAACTTTGGGGCTCACAAAAAACAGAATCAGTCCAATGAGGAACTGTACACCTACCAGAGCGGCAACGATCGTATTCAGTTTGCGGTCCGGAGAGTCTTTAAATTCTTTGCCGCCTTGCCATTTCATCAAGGCATTGACGATAGCGAATAACAAAGCTCCGAGTACGAGCCAGCGAAATCCGGAATGGGCGTGTTTGAGAATATTGGCGAAAGTGTCCATAGAAATTAGGGGTTAGGGAAGGGGGCATTCCCCTTCTCAGTCTCTGCAAAATTAACATATTTTTCAAAGGGTGAAACAGCCGACAAAAAAACTTGTAGTTAGCCCGTTTATTCTTTCTCTATCTATAGGTCTATAATTATTAATGCAGGAAACATGGAGTGGTACATTCCTATTACCATTTTGCCGGGGATCGGCATGATCATTATATCAACTGTCAATCAAATGCTAAGCCTGAGCAATGAAGTCGGAACTTTGCTGAATGAGGACTGCAGCAGTTTTCAGCATTTTATTGCAGATAAAAAAATCAGGCAATTAGGTTTATTAACCAAGGCCATGACTTTGCTTTATATAGCTGCGGCCTCTTTTGTATTGTCAGGTATTCTGGGAGTTGCCTCTCCTGCGATGGAAAACCTTGATTTGCCCAGCATCATTCTGGTATTCGCTTCGGCCATGGTACTTGCAGCCATTTGTTTGCTCATTGTATATGCCTTTAGAACGGTTTCAATTCGCAAGCTCCAATTTGAACAGATTTCCAAAATCGTAAAGGAAAAAGACCGACAGAAGTGATCTTATTTATAGGCTATGGTAAAGGCTGGCTCATGATCAGGTCTTCATCGGAGAACTAAAAGGTCCAGCGATTCAGGATTTTTTAATGGTGTCAGACTTTTCCCTCCTTACTGTATATCCGGCCCTTCAAATTGATACGAAAAATGAAATTTACCATTCGCGCACAGAAAACGACCGTTTAAGCCGAATAATCGTAATATTTATTCCCCGGGAGCTATTTTTCCGACGATTGGGGTATTACGGTTTTCAAAACCGATATTAGATTGATTTTTTACAGGGAAAAACATCCACAAAGGATGAGTAATTCTGTTTAGCATCTATTGATCAAGACCCCGCATTGTAGAACATAAACATGCGGTTTTGACTATTTATGGCAATTCATATCAGAACAGAGAGCTCGGCGGCAGTCGAAGCATATCTCTATTTTCCTCCCTTTTTATTTCCCGTAAAACATTCTATGTATTAAAAAGAGGAAGAAGCTTCCTCAAAAGGCAGATAGATCCGATTAGGTACAACGCATTAGCGGGAAAGCCCTCCCTGCGCTCAATAGGAAATATAGGGAATTGTACGCTACGGACTGTTTACTTCTCTTGTTTGCTACCCAACCAGGATTGTATGTTCAGTGGTTCCGGAAATATACCGGGTGTAGGCCTTAGCTGAATGTTAAACTGATTGTATTTCATGACGACCTTGGGAGATAGGTCCTCATGAATGCAATCAGTCCTTTTTTTAGGCTGTAAGTTTTCCTTTCCCCTACCTACTTATAGAAAACTTGGGCATCTCTGAGCAAGATTGCCTATTTTAAGAATAAGAAACTCTATTGCTATGCCTACATTTTCCCTTAGCATCAACAAAGAAAAACATAGTGTCGAAGTTGACTCGGGTACACCTTTACTCTGGGTCCTACGCGAACACCTGGGACTTACCGGCACCAAATACGGATGTGGTGTTTCCCAATGCGGGGCCTGCACCGTGCACCTAAACGGAAATCCTGTCCGTGCCTGTGTCATGCCGATAGATGCCATCAAAGCCGATCAGGAAATCACAACCATCGAAGGCTTATCCGAAAAAGGAGATCATCCTCTCCAGAAAGCCTGGGTAGAAGCCCAGGTTCCCCAATGCGGCTATTGTCAGTCTGGCCAAATCATGCAAGCGGCCAATCTGCTCGAAAACAATTCCAAGCCAAGTCGGGAAGAGATCATCAGCCATATGAATGGAAATCTCTGCCGCTGTGGAACCTATATGCGCATCATGAAAGCCATCGAAATTGCTTCTGAAAACATGTCTTAAATCCGGTAGCTATGAAAAATTCAAACTCTCATACCCAAAGCCGGAGAAAGTTTCTGAAGAACAGTTCCGGAGTCGCGCTCTTTATAGGAGCTTCAGGTCTCATCCCTTCCTGGGTCGCCTGCAAGGATGTCAAAGCCATCAATAAGCAATTGGAAATGCACAGGCTCACGGCCTGGGTCCAATTAGCCGAAGACGGTTCACTTACCATCTTCAATCCCGGAGCCGAAATGGGGCAGGGTTCCATGACCGCCCTTCCTTTGATTTTTGCAGAGGAGATGGATGCGGATTGGTCGAAAGTAAAGGTCGCTTTTTCGCCCCAGGAAGCAGAAATTTATGGTTCAGAATACTGGAGCTCGCGAAGGAAAATCATGCTCTCGGCAGGTAGTCGAACTACCACCGGTTATTATCCCGTCTTGCGCAAAGCCGGTGCACAAGCTCGACATGTCCTGATGCATTCTGCCGCAAAAAAATGGGAAGTAGATATTGCCGAACTTAGCACTAAGCCGGGCAAAGTCCTTCATAGTGCTTCAGGAAAAGAAATGGGCTACGGAGAGATTCTTCCTTTTCTCCAAATGCCTGATGAACTTCCTGAGTTTTCAGAAGCGGACTTAACAGATCCCAAAGACTTCCGTTTGATCGGCAAGGATGTGCCTAGAACAGATATTCCTGAGAAAGTAGACGGTTCGGCCAAATTTGCCATAGATGTCCGTCTGCCCAATATGCTCTACGGAGTTTACGAAAGGGGCAAGCTACATGGATCAAAGCCCAGTCTACAGAATCAAACAGAAATTGAAGCCATGCCGGGCGTAGTGAAGATTGTAGAGATTGAGTATGCGATAGGGGTGATAGCGGAAAGACTGGAGCAAGCCCTGGCAGCCAAAAAGGCGCTCAAGATAGATTGGAGCGAAGCTACAGCTAGTGGATTCAATTCTCAGGAAGCTTATGCGGCCTACGAAAAAATTGCCAGCAGCAATAAAAAGGGAGATGTGGTCCGAGACATCGGGAACTTTCGTCAGGCAAAAGCACAATCCGCAAAAACCTATACGGCCGACTTTAAAAATGATTATGTCTATCACGCCCAGATGGAGCCCTTAAACTCTGTCATACAAGTAGCCGAAGACGGCCAATCCGCAGAAGTCTGGGTCGGCAGTCAGCAGGGTTTTACTCCCAAAATGGGCGTACCCAAAGCTTTGGGTATTCCCCCCGAAAATGTGAAAGTCAACCTCATGTATCTGGGAGGAGGCTTGGGCAGAAGATCCCTGACCGACTTCATCACCGAATGCGCTTTCCTCGCCAAAGAAGTGGCTCCCCGTCCCGTCAAACTCATGTGGACGCGAGAAGACGATTTGACCTATGGGTGCTACCGCCCTTTATCCCTGCAAAGACTAACTGCTACTACTGATAAAGACGGAAATCTCACCGGCCTTTCTCATTATGTGATTGGCGACGGTCCTAATCTGACCTCCAGCGGCATTTTGAACGAATACTATGACATCCCCAATAAATATTATGAGTTGCGGGAGAAAGAGGAGGGAATCCGCTTGAAACATTGGCGTTCCGTGGGACATAGCCCCAATAAATTTGCGATCGAGAGCATGATCGATAGAGTGGCCCATGATCAGGGTGTTGATCCGGTGGAATATCGCCGCCGACTCATGCAGAAATTTCCCAAAGCTTTGGCTAGCCTGGAAAAAGCCGCAGAAATAGCGAACTGGGAAAATTCCTCTACACAAGCTCGCGCCAAAGGAGTCGCCTTCCTAGAAAGAAGCGGCACCCTGAGTACGGGCATTTGTGAAATATCTGTGGATGAAAGTACGGGCAAAATCCGCGTACATCATTTCTGGTCGGCTCATGATGCGGGCGTGATTGTTCAACCCGATATTGTGAAAGCCCAGATAGAAGGCGGCATCATTATGGGCATGAGTTCGGTCTTTTCCGAACAGCTCACCATCCAAAATGGAGAAATCCAGCAAAGCAATTTCCACGACTACCAGCTTTTGCGGATGGCCGACATGCCAGAAAGCATAGAAACCGCTTTGATCGATTCGACCGAAAGGCCTATGGGAGTAGGGGAGTCCAGTACACCTTTGGTGGCTTGTGCCGTAGCCAATGCTTTCTTTAGTTTGACGGGAAAACGCTTGCAGCATTTGCCCTTCACGCCCGAAAGAGTTTTGGAAGCCTTAAAGAGCTAGGCTTCGACCAATTGCAGACCATCCAGCGCCCAGGGCATCAATTCCGAGACCGTGGGATGGACCAGCACGACTTCCCGATATTTTCGGCAGGGGATACCGCTATGCATGATGGCGGCAAACATATTGATGATCTCATCTCCCCCTACGCCCAGAATGGCTACGCCAATGATGAGGTCTGTATCTGCATCTACCAGCAGTTTGGCAAAGCCCTTGATTTCACTCATTTCCTTGGCCCGGCTGATGCGGTTCATGGGCCGTATGGCGCGCAGCACTTTATGCCCTTTGGCTAAAGCTTCTTTCTCAGACATGCCTACCCGACCCAAAGGAGGATCGGTAAAGAGTCCGGCAATGTGTATGCGTTGGGATATACTCCGCGTCCCACCAAACATATGGTCGAGCACGATTTCGGCATCATTGACTGAGGTATGGGTAAAAGCTCCATGACCATTCACATCTCCCAGGGCATAGACACCTTTTACATTCGTCTCGCAATAATCATCGACTTCGATATAACCTTTCTCATTAGCCTTGATTCCTGCAGCTTCCAGATTGATCGTATTGCTATTGGGTCTGCGTCCGGTAGCAATGAGGAGATGCGTCCCTTTGATCGTCTCTTTCTGCCCTTCTCTTTCTATGTCGAGTTCGATATTTCCTGCTTTGCCTCTTAGCTCCAGACTATTTGTTCCTTTCAAGATTCTTATTCCTTCCTCTTTCAGAAAAGCCTCGACCGCATCCGCGATGTCCTTGTCTTCCCGGGGCATGAGTTGAGCATTTCTCTGGATGAGTGTCACCTTAGAACCAAAGCGTCTATAAATCTGAGAAAACTCCAGTCCGATATAACCGCCCCCAATCACAATCAGGTGTTCCGGCAATTCCTCCAAATCCAATACACCCCCGCTATCCATCCAGGGCACCTCCTCTATGCCCTTGATGGGCGGAACAAAGGGGCGAGTACCCACATTGATGTAAATCTTTTTACCCTCGATGACTTCCTCGCCCACCCGTATCTGCTTAGGACCTTCGAACCTCCCCCATTCACGGATCAATGTCACATTGGGGGTATTCTCCATCCAGCGAGTCAAACCATTGCTGGAGCCATTGCGGATACTGTTCATGCGTTCGCGTATGCGATCATAATTGATCTCTATGGGCCCTGTGCTAAATCCAAATTCCTCGCCTCGCTTGGCAACATAGATGGACTTCGCACTGGCTACCAAAGCCTTGGTGGGCGTACAGCCGTAATTCACACAGCTACCGCCTACTTTTCCTCCTTCGATGACGGCAATGGAGTCGCCGGTGGGGATAAGTTTGCCGAGTAGCGTTCCGGTGGCTTGTCCGGTACCGAGGATGATGTGGTCGTAGGATTGCATAAGACTGAATTTGGGGCTGAAGGTCTGGGATAAAGTTTAGATGGAATATCGTCTGGCTGACAGTAGGAAGCAATAATAGGGAGGAGAAAATCTAGGGGACTGAATTTTTTTGAAAATTTTTCAGCTCGATGTTGACATCGACCTATGCTGTGGGTACTAATAAAAATGAAAGAGCTTATCTCGGCTCAAGGAATCATCTGCTTACTACATCAAGGACATGGACAAGTTTCTACCTTATATCAATCTTTTTGACGAATCGCTTTCAATTAGTTTGAGCCCGCGCATAAATGGAAAGAGCGTATTTTCCGAAGAAATGTATTATATTGATTCTTTGGTTCGAAAGCAGGCTGTCATGGGTACGGGTAAAAAACTTGGGGGCAAGGATCTCAAACTTATTGCTCAAATAAGAAGTGGTGGGCTCGAGCGTGAGCGCGCCATGAGTATATTATTTAAAAAATTCAAGCATTTCGTTCATCGAGGCATGGGTCGATTTAAGCTAAATGAGATTGAGGCTCAGGAAGTTTACATGGATAGTCTTCTAGCTCTTTCTTCGGCGATTGAGAGAGAAAGGTTTATGGGAGAAAGTAAGCTCTCCACTTATTTATTCAGAATCTTCGAGAATAAATCAAAAAATAAGGTACGAGATCGAATGCGAAATCATGTATCTCATGAATGGATTGAGGACATACCTGGTCTCCCCAATATGGCTCAAAACATACTTCAAGAAATGATACAGGAAGAAGAAATGGATTGGCTCGAGAAATTTCTTGATAAAATGGGAAGTCGTTGTCGACAAATATTGATTATGCAAGAATTTCAAGGCTATTCCATGGAAGAAATTGCCAAAGAGTTGGGGCTAAAATCCGCTCGTGCCGTATCTACTTCCCGCTACCGCTGCATGGAAAAATTGAAAGCAGTCCTTAGTAGTACAAAACGCATCAACCCTAACCCAAAAGAATCATGAAAGATCATAATTATAATATAGAGTTCGTAGATCGGTATTTAGCTGGAAAATTAGAGGCGAAAGAGAAGAAAGAATTTGAGCTAGCCATGAGTGCCGATGAAAAATTAGAAGCATATGTAAAAGAGCTTCTGCGAGTGAAAGCAACTACACATCTGGCAGGCAGAGAATCCTGGAAGAAACAGATTCGTAAGGAATTCTCTTCACCGACTACCAATAGAAATCGATTATTGATAGCAGCTATTTTCATTTTGCTAGCTGGCATTGCCGGGATTCTGTGGTTCCAGACAAATTCCGTTCAAACTCAAGAAGAACTTATCGCCAGTCAACATGAATTTGTCCCTGCTCCTGAAATGAGAGGTGAAGGTATAGATTCCCTTCTACAGGATGCATATATCACTTATAATTTAAAAAACTTTCCGGAAGCTATAAAGAAATTTGATTCGATATTGGCCATGGATAGTGTTCCTCAGCGGGACGATATCTATTTCTTCAAGGGGATGGCTTTGATGGAGGAGAAGAAAATTTCTAAAGCTATTTCGGTTCTAAAAAATGTTAAACGAGGAGAATACTTAAATCCGGCAAAAAAGTATATAAAAATAATTAGCAAACAATCTCCTATGTTGGACTAATGCAATGCAATTAAATTATTCAATAAATCTTTAAATCATGCAAATCCATTTTAAATTTTTGAGGCTCTCAATATTCACCTTTTTAATCATTATCTCTATAAGTCTTCAAGGTCAAATTCTACTAGCAAAAGTAAATAAAAATCGCAAAAAGGGTGGTGATCCGTGTCAAATTTGTAATGAACCTGATATTTGGCTTCCGAACCTAATAATTGAGTTTAAACCTAATAAATTCCCTTTTAATATCAACAATGTTTCATTAATCAATGCATCGTCTATTTTGCCAAATTCTAATATTGGAGGGAGCCAACCTTTAGGAGGTGCAAATAGCACTTGTAATAACTTTGTTTTTAGTAATGTGAAAATTCTATCTAATGGATTAATTCACCCAAATCAAACGATCTTCGCTAATTCTCAACTCCTAGATTCTCAAGGGAAAATCACAATAGGGATATCAATGAAAGCAAATCTTTGTACAAATGATCGCCCCAATTCAAATGTTGAATTATGCTCATCATATAAGGTAGTACTAGAGAAAACAGAATATAATTCACTTGATCAAACATCCCGTATTGAAAATTTATATGGGGTATTGAATAATCTAGATTACGAATTTGAATGCATTTATAACAACTCCACCCATCAAGTTTTAAGAAATGGATTTAAGAATTTAGCCACTAGTAACAAAATACTGCAAGAAAATAACATTGAAGAAACCTCAATTATAAAAATCTATCCAAATCCATGTTCCAAAATTCTAAATTTGACCATAAAAGGCACTATAAATTTAAATTCAACTTTCCACTTATTTGACTTATCAGGGAAAGAACATAGGCTGTTACCACAGCGTTTTACTTTCTTAAACAAAAATAATGTTTTAATAGACGTATCATTCTTACCTAAGGGACCATATTTGTTGAAAAAATACTCTGGTCAGAAAATAGAAGTAGTAAAATTTCTAAAAAATTAAAATTGACTTGTATGAAGAGTATCAGAGCTCTTTTCTTTTTAATAATTCTTTTAAAATCTGGCATTTGTCTACCTCAAGGTGATGTCAATCTAATCAACGATTACAAAGAAAAAGTTAAAAAGTTGTTTAAAGCCCATGATCAATTAGATAGTATTAGTTATTACCTAGAAGAAATAATCAGGATAGGATCAAAAAATAATTATTATGATGACTATATGTTCGCTTTAATTGCAAGTACTAACATTTCATATATCCAAGAAGATTATGAATCTATGAAATGTTATGCTCTATTAAGTTTAAACGAAGGAAACAAAAAAATTCAATCGAAAAATAAATACTATGGGTCAATTTCTAATAATTTAGGGACATATTACTCTACTATAGGGGATTTAAAGAAGGCAATTTTTTACACTTCTAAGGCAGTAGAGTTTTATTCTAACTCAACTCGTAACCGAGAATCGTTTATATATTTGATGATCTCATTAGAAAATTTAGGAATACATTATGGAGATCAAGGAGATATCGAAAAAGCAGTCCCATTTTATAAACGAGTAATTTCATTAGTTGAAGACTCATTGAATCAAGAAGACAATACTTATTTCTTAGAGTCCATAATATCATGTAATTATAATATTGCGATAGACTATTTTTCAGAAGGAAAAGTAGAGGAGTCAATATTTTATTACCTTAAAAATCTAGAGCTGTTCAAAAAATTTAGAATTACAGACGAAAGGCTTTTAATAAAGAACTATATAAGTCTTGCAAATAGCTATAGAAGCATCAAACGTTTTGAGAAAAGCTTCAAAAACCTAGAACTCGCAAAACTTTATCAGGATAAGTATTTTCGGTCTCACGGCCAAGTACCACGAGAAGAAAATCATTTTAATGTTTTAGCTCAAAATCTAGCTGATGTTGGAGATTTCCAAAATGCAATAATAAATAGCAAAAAATCTATTGAAAGTTGTTTGGAAACATTTCCTCAAAAAAAGGGGAATCCAACATGTGGCGATCTTTATGCAATACTTGGAGAAATTTATGACAAAGCTGGGGACATTCATAATTCTCTGAAATACAATCATGTCGCGCTGAATTACTATTCTAATTCTGGAAATCATACAGGAAATTATCACATTAAAATCCCACATTCCGAATTTGAAATTATCTCTCAATATCTCCTTGAGATTGTAATAAATAAAATTTTTGGCTTAAAAAAACTTTACAATTTTGAAGGAGAGACATTAAATCTTTCAAGTGCGTATTTGTATTCCCAACTTCTTATCCAGCTTTCTGACCGGTATCGTAAACAACTTCAAACTTTAGATGCTCAACTATTCATTTCTAATGAGTTACGCCCAGCCTTTGAACAAGCCATAGAAATAGCTTTAAAGCTTCATGAAATAACAGGAGAAGAAAATTATCTGGAAGAAGCTTTCAAAATTGCTGAAAAGAGTAAAGCAGTATTGCTTGCGAATTCACTAAATGATACTTACGCAAAGTATTCAGGGGGAGTACCCGATACCTTATTATCTAAAGAAAGAGAACTCAAAGCCAATCTTTCCTTTTATAAAAATCAAATCTTCAAGGAAAGAAATAAGGATGAAGGAATTGATTCCTTTAAAATTGATCGCTGGGAGAGAAAGATATTTCAACTGGAAAGAGAACAGGAAAACTTTACTGATATACTTGCTGAGAGCTATCCTGATTATCATCTTTTTCTAAACCAGGCAGAAAACACCAACATTAAAGATTTACAGAAGGGCTTGAATTCAAATACCTTATTAGTCGAATTTTTTGCAGGAGATAGCTCACTCTTTATTTTCTATTTAGACAAACAAAGGCTGCGTTATAAGGTAATTTCTTCTCCAGAAAACGTTTATAAGCATATAGAAGAATTCAGCAAAGAATTTCGAGTAGAAGGAGAGGACACTCAAAGTTTTTCAGATTTTAAAAATTCTGCCTTTTCTTTATTTGATGAGCTAATCGCTGAACAAATCTCTGCTTTTGAAAAGCTTATCTTCATTCCGGATGGACAATTGGGCAAAATTCCTTTTGAGTTTCTTCTTACTAATAAAGAGAACTCAGCTTCTTTTAAAAATCTGGCATATTTAGGTAATAGTATTGATATGCAATACGCATATTCTGCAAAAATACTGTTCCAGGATCCATTGAAAAGAAACAGGAAAGTTGCTCCTAAAATCTGGGGCGGCTTCGCACCTTATTTTGAAGGGGAAAAAAGACTGGTATTCAATGGGCAGGAGGTCGAAGAAATAAATTCCATAATGCAAGGGGATATTTTTCTCGATAAAGAAGCAAATCTGGAAAATACGAAGTCAGTTATAGATCAATACAAGATTCTGCATTTCGCCACTCATGGCTATTCTCAAATGGAGAGACCCATGTATTCTCGCATTGAATTTACCTATCAAGACAGCCTTGAAGATGGGGTATTTTATGCACACGATCTAATGAATCATAAAATCAATGCAGATCTAGTAGTACTTTCCGCCTGCGAAACCGGAGAAGGGAAAGTAGCAAAAGGGGAGGGGATCATGAGTTTTGCCTGGGCTTTTCGCTATGCCGGAGCTCCCAGTATTTTGATGAGCCTCTGGAAAGCAGAAAGCAGCGTTTCCCAAAGAATCATGTTAAGTTTTTATAGCTACCTCAAAGAGGGAAAATCAAAAACCGAAGCTCTGAGACTGGCCAAGCAGGATTACATCCAAAATCCTATTGCTGGAAGAGCACATCCCAAATACTGGGCGAATTTCATTCTCATCGGAGATGATGCGCCGATATTTATTGATCCAAGAGTGAAGTGGGTATGTTTAGCAGGTCTGCTACTTTTTATTGGGCTTGTTCTGCAGCTATTCTTTAGCCCTTCAAGTAAAAATGTTTGATTAACGCTCCTGCCAAAACTTCACATTCTCCTCGCCCTTCAATTCCATGGTTGGAGTTCCTCTGGACAAACGCACGGTACCCTCTACACAAATACATTTACCCTCTAACTCTAAATGTGGCTCATAGGAAAAATTGACGCGATTGTCTTTCCAGATGGTAGCAGTAAAAATCTGCTTGGGGAATTTCTTGTCCAGATTGAGGAAAATATGCCCATTGCTGGTAAGCTTTGTGCTAACGACGGTTCCGCAGATATTGATCTTGGTTGGATCGCCATATTCTGCAAAATTTTTGGCGGTAAGGGTGTTAAAATGGTGAGGAGGTAAAGACTCTGCATCCAAAGGCAAAACATCGTCCTGCTGCGAATCGGGCAACCAATCTTTGGCCCTATCCTGAGCTTCAAGTGTGCTTTCTAAATTATCGGGCAAACTGGCGAAGAAATCCAGGCCGGTGATTTTCTCAATCTGATCAATGGGAACGGCCATGGTCTCGATAGGCTTATCGATCTCCTTGTTCGGCATAAGGAATCCGATGGCTTTTTGATTATCGAGGTCGAGCACTACCTTGAAGTAGAACTTGGGAATGCTGAGCTTATTGATGCTGCGTTCGATTTTGGGAAGGCCGGGAGTCAAAACAGGACCCGAGACGATGTACAATTGAGTTTTTGGGTGCTTGTACATATAGCCCCGGATGATTGATTCCAGTTCTGCCCAGGTACCACGATTGAATTCTGGGACCTGAGGGCTCATGTTTGAGTAAAAATAGGATTCGGAGAGGGCTATTTCTGACCAACGAAAATCTGCTGAGGGGGCCAAATGTCCTCTATCATAGCCAAAACCATCATATTCAAATTCTCCATCACCTTTGGGATATTTGAGAAAATAGTCTTTTTCGACTGCTGTGCCCGTTTTCACTTTGGGATCTTCGCGAAAGTCATTGCTACGGGGAACATTGCCCTTGATGACATCCGGAAGCAAAATATGAGCAACCCATTTGGCCTGTTCATGTTCTTCGCTATACACCAGGCTAAAGGCTTGATGTACAATCAACTCTTCCCCATCTTTCAAAGCGGGATTTCCAAGCTCATGCAGGTCTTTTTGAATGCGTTTGAGTTTGAGCGCTTCAAGTTTTAGCCCCAGTTCCTTCTTTCTGTTTTCTATCTGAAAAAGCTCATTTTCATATGTGCGAATTTCCTGATCCAGATTCTGGGCCTGAAGGGAAGTGCTAAAAAAAAGGAGGATAAGGATGGACCGAAACGTATGGCTCATTATTGCGTAATTTCTTCTTTAATTTTTGGACAAACCTCAATCTATAAAATTGATCCGAAAGTCCGTCCTAGAATTGAAACGCAGGAGCCCCTCTTATTGGTATGAGAAAAGAAAAATACCTCTCATAAGAGGTGTTTTTATCAGATTTCAACCGCAGCAGTTTCAGGAAGCATGTCTCATAGGATCAAAAAAGACTGTACTCCTTAACTTCCTTTACTAAGATTTGCACGAATGCGACTAAGTTGGGTAGGGGAGATACTCAAATAGGAAGCGATATGATATTGGGGGATTTCCTGCTCCAGTCCAGGGAAATTTGCCTGAAAAATGGCATAACGCTGAGTAGCATCTTTCAAAGCCATTTCCAATTCCTTACGCTCTTTCTCCAAAAAATAATGCTCGGCTATCTTTCGAGCTAGCCGCTCCAAATCATGGAAATCATCAAAGTGTTTTTCCAGCTTCTGATATTCAGCTGCCCAGATATCACAGCTTGTCAATGCCTGTTGAGGAATGAGGTTCTTTTCCCCAGTCAATAAAGAGGTATAGGCTCCGATCAAACTTGGGCCAACAAAGAATTGCTTGTTATATTCTTTGCCTGCTGCATTGGTGAAAAATGCCCGCACGCAGCCTTTACCCAAAAAAGCCAATTCGCGTGCATAGCTATTCTCTTCAACAAAGTATTCCTGGGGAACTAATTTTCGATGCTGAAACAAAGGTCTTATCTCTTTCCAGGTTTTGTCAGAAAGAGGGGAGATAGCCGAGAAAAAGTCCCGAATGAACTCCATGATTAAAATTTCTGATGCAAGCTCAATTGGAGTTGGCCTTTGCTGATAGAATTGGTGGTCTGCTGCATATAGCCAAACTGGATTCGGGAATTATCTGCTACTCCTACTCCTATCGCTCCATACGTACGGTTTACCCCAAATATCTCTACCATTCTACCATTACCCAGGTCTTTCTTTTCTCCATTAAGGAAAATCTCATTATAGAGGGCCAAATACCAAATGCCTTTCCCCAAAGTTTCCCCTTTGAAGGGAATATTCAAAAATAGATTATACCGCCAACGAGTAGCCATATCTTCACGTCCTTCAATAAATCTTTGTTCGTAGCGGAATCTATGAGTTAGCAAAAAACGTTTACCCACTTTCTGAGGGAGTAAGGCTTCCTGATAAATCCTGTTTTCACCCGTAATAGTTGTACTTTCTCCAAATTCACCCCCTCCAATATAGGCATACCCCAAAGTAAATTTCACATTGGCATCTTTCGGCTTGTAGGTCAATCCTCCCCGTAACATCAATTGCTGCAAATCGCCAATGATATTCCAATTCCGATGTTGAATATCTCCTTGAAATCCCCAGGGACTTTCATTGATGGTCGTGTTCCAAAAAAACATATACCAGGCACCAAGCTGATCCTCATCAACCTGGGCATGAGAACTAAATGGAATCCAAAGTGCGATTGAACATGCGAGTATACGTAGGGTCTTCATTTTTTAGCAAAAATTATAGCGTTACCAAAACTAACTGCAAGTATAACACTTTAGAAGAAATTCGCTTATCTCGATTCTAAAATAATGAGAGAATTCTGCTATGTAAATGAAAAGCCAGGAACAGCAAGCATAGACATTAAAATAAGTACATCCATGACTGCAGGTTTCCAATGAGAATATTTCGATAGCGTTTTTAGAAATAAGACTTATTTCGCCAAAACTCCCAATTATCCCAATGAACCTTTAAGCTTCTGAAGTCTCGAGCCAAATAATTTAAAACTTTGCTATTGGTCGCCAGTTTAAAAGGCTCAAGTTTGTCGTATCCATCAGGATTGGAATCCGCTGGATGATGGGTAAAATGAATAATTTCAATAATTTGCCTACGATCTTGTCCCTCTATAGTTGCTGTTGCTGCAAACTTTCCCCTTGACTCATCTCCTTCTTTCACAAAGAGTTCTAGTAATACTTTTTGTTTAAGTGGAATTGCAAAATCAGTAACTATCTCTTCCCAAAGAATTTCATCTGTATCATGCCTTTGTCCGCTAAATTTAAAGACCAAATCCTCCTGAGAATTTTTTACGATATCTACCTTTATACTAAAAGGAAATTCACTCTTCTCTATCGAATTATTCCAAATCTCTGAAATTGTCAACTCCTCCCAGTTTTGATCCCACTCTTGTAGATAAGCAAAATCTGTTTCCAGGTAAAACTGGGCTTTAGAATACCATTGAGAGATACAAGTATTGTCTAGAAGCTGGGCAGATACATTTCCCTTACTGGCTATCCCTCCTTCAAAGATGTAGGGAGACTTTAACATAAGTTCGAGGCCCTGGCTACAATAATTTGGACTAAAAAGATCACCTGCTCCACATAAAACTTTTGCATGCCTTTGCCCGGGACTTCCCCCCTGATATTCAATCCTGAATTCGCCAATCAAAGGGTGGAGATCCAGACCTTCCCAACTACTGATTTTTCCTAGCTGATTATCCTGACCAAAGAGCTTAGTTACAGCTTCGGCAGGTCTTCCTTCAGTATTGTCAAAGCTGCTTTGGAAAACCTTTTCACCTTCAAGCCGATATGATTCATTCGTGCAGTTAAGTTCATCCTTGGGGCTAAATGGCGGATTATTTTCACAGGCGACAATAATCAAGCTGATTAAAACTGTGCGAGACAATAGTTTCATAGCTAAAATCTAGCGAATTCCAATCAGCAATTTTGTTGGGGAGATGACAATCTGAACCGGCTTAAGATGCAGTTCAGGGATATTCCTTGATCACGTTAATATCCCGTGCTTCGGCTATGCGCTCTATCCCCAATTGGGCCATATTATTTTTCAAGTCATCCATGAGGATAGTGGTAGTATGTTCTCCTCCATATTTACCCAAAGCAGCTACCCCATACATATAAGCCCTTCCGCACAATACAAAGTCTGCTCCCAAAGCAAATGCACGAATCATATCCAGGCCAGAGCGAATACCACTATCGTAAATCACTTTCACTTTCCCTTCAACGGCTTCTACCATTTCCGGCAAAATATCAATTGGTGCTGGAGCTCCATCAAATTGTCTTCCTCCATGATTGGAAACTCCGATTCCGTCTACTCCAATGCTTACTGCCTGTCTGGCATCTTCCGGATGCAAGAGTCCTTTAAGCAGCATCGGCCCGTCCCAGCGATCTCGCACAGCTTTTACATATTCCCAATCCAAATCTCCCCGAAATTTAAAGCGAACAAATTCCTCTACCACGGCCAGGTCTTTGGAATCGCTATAAGATTCAACAGTTCTCAATCGAGGGAGACCGTTTAAGACGGTTGCAATGGACCAGGCAGGATGAGTGATTCCCTGCCAGATAAACTGAGGCGTAATTTTAGGAGGCGTTTTAAGTCCTGCCCTTTTGGTTCTTTCTCTTCGGCTGGGGGCAGGAACGTCCGCAGTAAGGACAAGAGCATGAAATCCATTATCCCTGGCTCTTTTCAGAAGACTATCTCTCAGGTCTGCTGCTTTGGGAGGATAGAGTTGAAACCAGCCCATATCTCCCGAGTATTTCCCAACAGCTTCTGGAATTTGAGTCGCTACAGTACTCAAACAGAAAGGAACTTTCATTTTCTGAGCCATGCGAGCCAGGATCTGTTCGGCTTTGGGCCACATCATACCTGTAAGTCCCACCGGAGCGACACCAAATGGAGCGGCATATTTCTTCCCGAATAGTTCAGTAGTTAAGTCGATATTAAGTTTACCCCGCATAAATCTCGGGCGGAGGCTAATATTCTCCAATCTTCGGCGATTGCGTTCTATTGCCTGCTCATAGCCTGTGCCTGTCTGTAGATATTCCCATGCGACATAAGGCAGGCGTTTTTTTGCCTTTACTTCCAGGTCATATATACCTGGATAATCATTCATTAGCCTTGCTGCTACTTTTTCATAGCTCATAGAACCGGAATCTTATTTCGGCAGCGAAGTTAGCAAATTATGAGAGATCCCGGTCTATTCAATATATCGTCTGGCTTACAATTGTATGTTTGTAGCCTCCCTACTTTCGTATGAAATTCAAATTATTGTTGATAAAGCTATATGAACGATCAAAACAAATCTTTGCAAGCTCAATTGGACGCAAAAAAAGCATTATGGGCTGAGAAGGCATCAGATCAGGTGAAAAGAGCCTATAAAGAAGGCATAGATGCTGTAGTAGAATCAGGAGTTGAGTCTCTGGCCAAACAAGTAGGTGATCAGGCTCCTGACTTTAAGCTAACAAATGCGGCTGGAGATGAAATCCGTTTATCAGATTATCTAAAAAAAGGGCCTGTTGTTTTGACCTGGTATAGAGGAGGCTGGTGTCCGTATTGTAATATCACTTTACGTCAGTTACAGCTTGAACTTCCCAATTTTCAGGCGAGAGGAGCCAGTTTGATAGCCCTGACACCAGAATTGCCCGACAGATCTTTAAGTACACAGGAAAAACATGCCCTGGATTTCGAAGTACTAAGTGATATCGGAAATAAAATAGCAAGGGTCTATGGGATAGTTTTCAAACTCACAGAAGAAGTAGGAGAGATGTATCAGAATGCTTTTGATTTGCATGGCTATAATGGGGATGAAAGCAAAGAGCTCCCATTAGCCGCTACCTATGTGATTGGGTCGAATGCTAAGATCGAGTATGCCTTCCTAGATGCAGAATACCGAAATCGGGCCGAACCTTCAGAAATTTTAACTGTGCTGGAAAGAATTCAAGCCTAAAAAAAAGATCGGCACATCTTCATGCGCCGATCAAATAGATACATAAAGCTTAGGATAAATGTATCACTAACCTCAAATCATCAAATGAGGGAATCGGATAATTCTTGGTCATAGTTCGACCTACATTTTTATCAATAGATCTTATAATCTTTATCCCGAGATGTTTCTTTTGTGTGGTTGTGCGGACAGTCAGATTAGAAAAAGTCCGAGAAGATACCGACAGATTGAAAATGGGGGCGAGATTCATCTGTAGTAGTTTATAGATCAATCCGACATCTTCATGTCGGACTCGAAAGTATAAAAGTAGGGAATGATTTACAAAAAAATCTGAAATGTGTTCGAACACACGGCTGCTTAAGCCAGATTTCCTCCAGATTGAGTTTCTAGGTAGAATTACTAATATTCAGAAATAGGAGAAAGGACGTAAAAATCTATGCCTTCGGAAACTTAATTTGCGTGAGTAATTAAGGTTATGAAAATATATGTCAGAGATTCTTTTCATTGATGACAATGAGGCCGATTATTTCCTCTTTGAGATGTTATTGAAAAAGAGAGGGATAGATCAGAAAATAATATGGCTGGATAATGGCGAGCTTGCTAGAGAATATCTCTTTCGGGAAGGCCAATTTGAGGGGTTAGGGAAACTCCAGGCCAATATTATTTTTCTGGACCTGAACATTCCCCGCATAGATGGATTTGAATTGCTGGAACTTCTTCGCCAACATCCCCAGGCGGAAGAACTATCTATCATCATCCACAGTAGTTCATCTTTTCAAAAGGATATTGAAACGGCTTATGAACTGGGAGCCAGCCTTTATCTCGAAAAGAAAATTGACGTGGATGAGTATGAAGTAAACATTGCCCGAGCCCTGGAATTTCTGAAAGCTCAAAAACAGACAGGAAATCCCGGCTAAATAGAAATAGGCAAAACTCCCTATAAGAATTAGGTCTTTTTACCGATTTTTTTTGAACAGTTGAACAATTATTTTTGTACACCCATTTAAAAGAATAGTGAGCATACAAAATAGCACTATCAAAAACTGAGTCTTGTAGCGAATATGTGTTAAGTTTTATGGTTGAGTTTCCTTCTATCCTAACAGAAGGAATGTGTTAACAAGGTTGTAGAATATCAGGGTTATATTGTGTTTCACAAGTGATTATTATTTCCTTGAGCGTAGGGAGTCCCGATTGAGGGATCTCCCTTTTTTTTACAACGATTATTCAATTATCCATTATAAAAAAATATTTCTTTGTAAGAAAATTTTTTATCTTGCCATTCATTAGAACCTGGGATACTTCAAATTTCCTGTTCCTATTCATTCCCGAACAAATATCATGTGTAATTGGAGAATTACTCTCCTAATCGTGTATTATGTCGGGGAAACCAATAGTCGTTTACAGCAATCCAAACCCGCGTTTTGAAATCCTTATGAAATCTCTTGATCCATTGATTAAGAGAGATTTTGAGTTGATCTACCTCGCAGAAGAAGAAAGCATCGAATCTCTCCTTCCTGAGATGGCACTGTTTTTATTTGATATGGGAATAAATAAAGAGGCGAGGTTAGCGGAAATTGAAAACAAACTGATTCGGAAAACTTTAAAGAAAATACCTGTTCTTATTATTGGGAATGGTAAGGATAAAGAACAACTAACAATAGGGAAGAAGTTGCGTGCATTGGCCATCCTGAATCCACCAGATGAGCCTGAATCCATGAAAATGTTGTGGCTGCTGATCAGGAGGATTCTGAAGAAAGAAACTGAATGAGTGGCTATAGTCTTTTTACAAATTCCCTTTGACTTAGGTTTTCCAGGATTTTCAGGATGTGCCCCTGATCGAAGGGTTTATAAATCAAGCTATGAATGAGTCTGTGATTATCTGAAACCCTTCTAAGTCTCGAAGAAATATCTGTAGTGCAAAGGTAAATTTGTGGAACATCATAGGTTTGGCCAGCCAAATCTTCCAGACGATTTAGAAAATCTCCCAAATTCAGTCCAGGTAAATAGGTATCCAGGAGCAATGCATGGGGCATTTTTTGCCTCTGTTCTATTTGCTCAGAGATAAATTTCAAGGCATCTCTGGCCTCATCGAAACGAATCAGATCAAGCTGGGGAGCAAGTTTAAGCAACATCCTTTCATAGGAATATGCTTTTACCACATCGCCTTCCAGTAGGCAAATCTGGAATCCATCCTTCATAGACATTTTTTCTTCAGTGGGCGGGCTTTTCGGGCTGTGGATCATACAAAGGTAAGGAGGACACTCCTAAAAAAAATGAGCATTTACACCTAATTTCTGTTATACGCAGAATAGCCTAGCAGCCTTTCCAGATGGAGGAGAAAATTTATGTAAAAAAAAGTATTAACTTGAGTATGAGCGACTTCAGACAAAGATCGGCAGAATGTCGACGCTCTTTTTACTGAATTTGCCAATAAAACGCCCATGGAATGGTTGGTAGGTATTGCATTGCTGGTCTTATCGGCTTTGATCCTATGGATTATTGTCCGACAGTATCTGCTATTGCAAAAATACAAAGAGCTGATTCCAGAGGTAAAGGACTCCCAGGATGATAAAGAATTGCTTGCAGGAATCATGCGAAATCTACCAGGCATGGTTTATCGCTCCAAACATGATGGAAAATATACCCCTCTCTTTGTAAGTGAAGGGGTAAAAGGGCTTATAGGTTTGAGTCCTGAGGAGGTGAAAATTCAGGGAATTACGGGTTCTCAATTAATTCCTGAGGAATTTCTGATAAAGCAATTGGAGAAAACCCGAAAAGCAGTTAAGGAGGGAGGGATTCATGAGTCCATATTTCCTTTCGATATCAATGGTAAAAGGATATGGGTACTCAATCGTTTCTTTGCAAGTGGTATTTCTGATGATGGATTTCCTGTAACCGATGGTATCATCATCGACATCAGTAAGCAAATTGAAAGTGAGGAGGCTTTGAAGGAGAATAGCAAGATGCTTTCTCTCATCTTCAATGGAACCAAAGACTATATGGGCCTTGTCAGGGTAGGAGAGGAGGGCCTGATGGTTATGTCGGTAAATGAAAGCCTGATTAAAGGTTTTGCACATTCGGGTGTAGATATACAGGAAGCCAACGAGCGAGAATTAAGTTTAAAAGAGTTTTTAACCCTAACCCTGGAGTACCAACAAGATTTGGTGGATATGAGGCTTCGGCATATCAAAGATTCAATAAAGAGTGGAGAGACTGCCTATTTCGAAGAGACGATCAGGAGACCGGATAGAGGGGTAGCTTTTCTGGAAACCCAGGCTATTCCTTTGCGGGCACGGGGAGATATCGTAACACATGTTTTATATGTTTCTCGGGATGTTACACGCAAACGTTTAGCAGATGACACCCTGCTTTCAGCGGTCATAGATGCAGAAGACAAAGAGAAAAACCGTATTGCAAAAGAGATTCACGATTCTCTTGGACAATTGCTGACTTCGGCAGCCATGAATTTTAAACGCTTGCGCAAGCAAATCGAGGGACATGAAGAGATGAAATCCGCCTACCAGGCAGGTTTGGACAATTTGCATACGGCCATTGAAGAGAGCAGGAACATCGCTTATGGTTTGATGCCAAAAGCCATTCATGATTTTGGATTGGTACTTGCTCTGGAGTCCTTATTAGAAGGATTGCGCAAAGCCTCTGAGATTGTTTTTCTCTTCAGCCATAATCTGGGAAGTGAAAGACTTGGGAAAAAAGTAGAAAGAAGTTTATATCGCATCGCTCAGGTGAGTCTTGACAATATCCTGAAACATGCCAGAGCCTCTGAGGTAAGTATACAACTCCTGAAACATGAGGGAGGTCTAAGTTTTATGATTGAGGATGATGGCGTAGGTTTTGACAAAAAAACTTTTGTTTTAGGTAATAGTATGGGTTTCAACAGTTTAAAAACCCGTGTAATGTCTCTTATGGGGACCCTTGATATTGAAAGTGATATGGGGAAAGGAACCTTAATACATGTTGAAATTCCTTTATTAAAAGCGGATGAAGCCGATTAAAATAATATTGGTTGATGATCATTCTTTGATTCGGGATGCCATACGGGCGCATCTGAGCACAGAAAATTATCAGATAATTGCTGAAGCTGGCAATGGCAAAGAAGCCCTGGCTATCATGGAAAATGAATTGCCAGATATTGTCTTTATGGACATAAATATGCCGGAGCAAGATGGAATTAGTACAAGCCGGGAGATCAAAAAAAAATATCCACAGGTCGAGATTATTGCCCTAAGCATGTTGCAGGAGTCTCAGTATATCCGGCAAATGTTTGAAGCGGGAGCCAAAGGTTACCTTTTAAAGAATTGCAGCGAAGAAGATTTAAAACAAGCCATTGAACATGTACTTGAAGGGAAAGTTTATTATAGCCCTGAAGTTTCTGACAGCCTTATTCAAGGCTTTGTTCAACCCAGGCAAAACACCACTGCCGGTTCCGTCAGCATAAAACTCACCAATCGGGAAAAGGAAGTGCTGGCTTTGATCGCACAGGAATTTTCAAATCGGGAGATCGCCGAAAAACTCTTTATAAGCATCCGAACAGTAGATGCCCATCGGCGAAATTTATTGGAGAAAACCGGTTCCAAAAATGCGGCTGGTCTTACCCTCTTTGCCTTGAAAATGGGATTGATCGATCCTAAATGAATAGGGATTTTCCCTGAAACACTTATCCCAACTCATCCGATATAAAAAGCTTCCCTTCCTTTATGAGAGCCAAAGCTTTGGGCAATTCTTCTTCCGCAGCATGAGTGGTGATATATGCCTTTGCCCCTATGGCCAAAATTTCCTCTGCTAAAACAGCTTCATTATAATCAGACATAACAATTAGATCCTGTCCGGGAAAGGCTTCTATAAAAACTCTAAGAATAGGAATAGCACCTTCCCAAAGACTTGACATTTCTATGATAATAATATCTACAGCTAGATAGTCAGGAAGCCTGGGCTTGGGTTCGGCCTGATCTAAGAGAAAACGCTCTGCAGCGGCTCCTTCTGGTAAAATGTGGTTGACTTTATCCAAAAGGTTTTCAGAAAAACCGAAAAGAGCCAGTTTTATGTGCATAGCAGTTGAGGAATCGAAAGTATTTCTAAAACTAGAACCAAATATCCCCAATAGAATCAGTCCTTTCGCCTAAAAAGACTAGGTATAAGTACCTAGATTTTTACCGATTAAGAAAAAGTCATTCCTTCCCCTGACTTTTCTCAGCATGTTTCCAAAAGAGGAGAGGGATATTAGATCAAAATCAAATTGATCAGACAATGAAAACTTATCTATTTGCCACCGATTTTTCCAAACATGCTCACGAAGCTTTGCTTTATGCCATCCCTTTTGTAAAAAATATGAATGGAGAGTTATTGCTGTACCATACCTATGACTTTGCCAACCCATATGTAGAAGTTCCTCCTTACTTATTAGATAAGTTGACAGAGGACAAAGAGAAAGCAGCCATAAAGGAATTAAGGTCACTTCAAGCCTACGTGGCCAAGATTGATCCTGAGCTTCCCTGTACCTACACGACTTCTCTGGGACCTTTCGTTTCTAATGTCATAGGTTATGCAAAAGAAGAAGGCATAGCCGCTATTTTGATGGGAACCAAAGGAGCCAGCGGATTAAAAAAGATCTTTGTAGGGAGCAATACAACTGATGTTTTGGGAAATGCCCAATGCCCGGTTATCGCCATTCCTGAAAAAACTCATTTTCAAGGTATAAAGAAGATCGTATATGCTGCTGATTTTCGAGATGAAAATGGTTTCATCTTAAGGCAGCTACGTGATCTCGCCAAAAAATTCGATGCAGAGATTGAGATTCTGTATGTGGTGATTGAAAATGCAACCCTGGATATGGATGTATATGACTGGTACCAGGTGGCCGTCCGGGAAATTCTGGCTGATCAGCGGGTGAGTTTTAAAGTAGCCCGGGAAAAAGATGTCAGGACAGGCATTTCGAAATATTTAGCCAATCATCCAGCAGATCTTCTGGTCATGGCTACCCATAAAATGAACTGGTTCAAGCGATTGTTCAAACCCAGTGAAACCAAAAATCAGGCCTATCAAATTCAAGCTCCTATGCTGGTATTCCATGCAGGAGTTGAAGAAAAAGCATTACTCAGTTCCTATGGCTCTTGACTCGAAGGGCTATTAGAGAATATTCCATAAGTAGCAGCTCTCCCCTGTCCAATTCCGGACAGGGGATTTTTTTATTTTGAAGGAAAAAGCTGAGATTGGTGCTAAAGCCATGGCTCTATGCGTAAATTCCTCAAGATATTCATTCCAATCCTCTTACTAATATTCCTGGGTCTTAATCTCCTGATTGATCAGGTGGATTATCAACCTTATTTCCAGACAGATTATTACCGAGAAAGTCGAGATAGACTGGAAAAGCTTGCCCAGGAAACAACTTTAGCCCAGGGTCCATTAGAAGCCGGTTTCGCTCGTTTGAGTATTACGCCCTCTATAGCTCTTTCAGCTGAGGAAATCGAGATGGGGAGATTTCTGGGTTTGCCTCTGGCTGGATATGGAGATCGAGAAGGTGCTCCCGTTGAAGGGGTACATGATAGCCTCTTTGTTTCAGCTACTGCGCTACGCGTGGGGGATCAGACCCGTGTTCTTATGAGTGCCGATCTTTTGATCATTCCTCCTAATATTGCAGAAAAAACAAGCTTACTATTAAAAGAAAGAACTGGATTGAGTCGAGATCAGCTTTTTTTCGCAGCTACTCATACACATTGTGCGATGGGAGGCTGGTCTGATAGATATGTGGGAGAACTTTTTGCCGGGAAATTGGATCAAGAGTTGATCGATTGGTTGAGTGAGCGATTTGCGGAGGTCATTGAAGAGGCAGTGGCAGATATTCAAGCGGCACGGATGGGTTCTACGAGTTTTCAGGCGGGAGAAATGGTATACAATCGACTGATAGAGGAGGATGGACGGGAAGATGGGGAATTTCTCATGCTAAAAATCCAACAGTTAGAAGGGAAAACAGCCCTCTTGGGGAGTTTTGATGCTCATGCGACTACCTTACCTGGCTCAACCATGGAATTTAGTGCAGATTATCCTGGATTTTGGAGAAATAAGCTGGAAGAAAGTGGCATTGATAGGGCCATTTTTTTTGCGGGTAGTGTGGGAAGTCACGGACCGGAAGGAAAAGGAGATGGTTTTGAACAAGCCAGTTATATTGGTTTGGCACTGGCAGATAGTGTATTGAAGTATATGGACGAAATAAATCTGCAGGATAGCAGCAGTCTGTCTTCTTTAACGCTTGAAATGGGAATGCCGGAATTTCAGGTTCGGGTTTCCGAAGGAATGAGCCTGGATAGTTATGCTAGCAGCCAGTTATTCCCTACCCTGGGAAAAGTCCATGTACAGGCATTGCGAATTGGAAATCTCATCTGGGCTACAGCTCCCGGAGATTTCAGTGGAGAACTGGCCATTAACCTGAAAAATGCGATGTACAGGAAAGGATTCTATTCTCTTATAAGCAGCTTCAATGGAGGATATACCGGCTATATCATTCCTGCCAAATATTATCATTTCGATAGCTATGAATCTCGCATGATGTCCTGGTTTGGGCCTGGGAACGGACCATATATGGATGAAATGATCCGAAGGTGTATGGAACATCTCAGCGAGCAGAAGTAGAAGCTAATTTTGTCTGCGAAATAATATAGGATAAATCCTCAACATGCCTTAGAGAAAAGGATACATTGTTTTATCTCTGCGTTAAAATAAGATCAGCAAAAGAATAGGTAGGGAATCACAAACTTTGACTATTTCTTTTCTCCTTTATTTCTGCAAGGCTTACAGAATCTGAATGATTATTCAGGTGAGTACGTACGTAGTTTACTATATCCCTGAGCTCCTGATCAGAAAGACCTACTGCAAAACCAGGCATGATATCATTGTATTTCTTCCCTTTCACCTCGATCTCTCCAGCCATCCCAAATAGAGCTACTTCAATCAGTTTTGATTTGTTGGATACTGTCGCTGTCTCTAATAGGGGAGGACTAAAGTCAGGAATTCCTTCTCCACCGGGTAAATGGCAAGATGCGCAGTTTTCTCTATAAGCCTTTGCCCCAACTACATCTGGTACCCTCGTATCCTGAACAAACATAGGTATAGGCTCACTATCTTCAGGGAAACTGATCAGGTGAGCATAAGTCTCTTCCTCATTTGGCTGGAGTACAGAAATCTTCAATACCCGATCATTGCCGTTTTTAGGTACATTGTCATACATCCATCCGAATCGAGGGATGTGCCAGTCTGAATTGCTGGTAACGAGATATACATCCCCGGTAGAGGACACACACAAATCTCGAAGACGACCAAATTGTTTCTGCAGATAAATACTTTCATCTACAATTTCTTCCCCCGTTTCATTAAGCTCAAATGCCCAAAGTGCCCGTCCCTTTAAAGTTGTGAGGAGGAGTTTGTTATTCCATTCAGGAATGGCTGTATGACCATAAAAATCCAGGCCTGCCGGAGCAATCGTTGGAGTCCAGGTATATATGGGTTCACTAACTTTTACGGAATCGCAAAAAGCCATTTCGTTTTCTTTATCGCAATATCCTTCCACAAAGGGCCAACCATAATTGGCACCCGCTTTGATCAGATTGATTTCATCATCATTATTTGGGCCATGTTCAGATGAGTATATTTTCCCATTTGCTGCAACCAGCCCCTGAGGATTTCTGTGCCCCATAGAATAGAAATAACTATCGGGAATAGGATTGTCTTCCGGAACACTTCCATCCAGATTCATTCGAAGAACTTTGCCTGGTAGCGTCAGCTCTGTCTGTGCATAATCAGAGACGATCACATCGCCTATAGCAAAAAGGAGCTTATTGTCATCACTTATCGCGAGTCTGGAACCATTGTGTGCGATTCGAGCAGGAAGATCATGTAAGAGGGGTTCTGGCTGTATCAGGCTATCTTCCTCAAATGAATAGGAATATCGCAGAAATCTGGCTGCTACATAATTGGGATTCCCATTGCGGTTAAATTCTCCGGTAATCGTAGAGTCGATATAGTTGTAGTGCATGTATACATAGGGCTCCTGTTTGAAATTCGGATGCAATACCAAGCCTAAGAGGCCGGGTGTATTGCCCCCCGAAAAAACTTCCGGGATATGTAGTACCTTTTTCACCTTTCCTGTAAGGGGATTCATACGCATGATATTCCCCTTTTTTTCCGTGAACCAGAGATGATCATCTGCTCCCCAGCTGATTTCCCAGGGTTCTTCCAAATCATTTACTACCTCACTGACCAGGAGTCGGGTTTCAGCTAGCTGGATGATAAATTTAGGCTTCTCAAAAGAAGGACGTTCCTGAGCACTTTTACTTTCGCAACTACTCAATATGAAGAGGAGGAACATCATGCTGATGCTCAGCCCTGCGAGATTGCTTTTTTGTAGTCCAGCCATAGTTCCTAGTACATCAATTTCAGGGGAAGATTCTGCTCAACGATCAGTCTGCCTGAGTTTTGGATGAGATTGTCTGCATGTGAGTTATTCTTGGCGCCCCAAAGTCTGGCCACCAGTTTCACCCTATTATTCTGAAATTTATTATCAGATATGGCCACATTAATGATTCCGTAGGTATTGATCAAAACTCCCGTCTCTTCAGCTGCACCACTATTTGTGAAGGTACATCCTTTTACTATCAAATTCCCTCCAACAGTAGACTCATCATATCCTCCTCGATAGTAATCAATGACATTACGCTTAATTCCTTCGAATTGGCTATCTACTATGAAAACATTTTCCGCATTGTAATCTCCTCTGTCATCATCTTCGGCAGAAAGCTCAAGACCATTATTACAATTTTTGATAGTAGTGGAAGTGAACTTGATATACTCGGAAAATGAGAATTTATAGGCTTTGAGTACATAGTCGAAACCGGATATTTCTGAGTCTTCTACCTCCAGATTGTACAGGCTGGACATGTTTTCTTTTAAGCTGGCAAATGCGTAATTCTTGCCTGATCCCTTCAAGATGACCGATTTTAACATGAGCTGAGCCTGGGGATTCATTTCAAATGCAGCTGTTTCAGCTGCTCCTGTATACACAAGGGTAGATTTCTTCCCCGCATCAGCAGATTGCAGTTGCAATTTTTTATTGATTTTCAGCCCTGAGCTAATTTCATATTGATCTGCTGTTAATTCGATGATGTCACCTGCTTTAGCATTGACTACTGCCGCAGCTAATTCCTCAGAAGTACTCACAGCATGGGTTTCTGGATCTGATGCAGCAGGGGAGGGATCATACCAATTCGTTCCATATTTAGAGAGATCCATGATATTGGGTTTTTGGGCATTCGCCCCATGTACTGCCCCAACTGAATTTCCTCCTTTACGAGAATTCCCCAACAAATCTTTTTCAATCTGATCAAATCCAAATCCATTGTGTGCTTCAATATCATTCAAATCAGTGGAAGGAACCCAAACATTTTCTTCTAACTCCTTCAGAGAGAAATCCTTCTCGGCCAGTCCTTCAACTCCTCTAAATGCGACTCCCTGATTTTGGATTATATTACTTTGAAAATCAATCCCATCGATAGAGTCATAACGAAGAAGGGGCATATCATCTCCTTTATCATTGTAAATGATATTATTCGCGACAAGTGTACGAATGGGAGTTTCAGATCTGATTTCAGAGGCAGGAAGTACATCCTTTTGGTCGATGTTTGAGCCTACCCCCAATTGCCAGGGAGACTGACAATTCACCCAGGTATTATAGGCTACCACGACATCTGTAACCTGGATATAGCGGTTTAAAGGTGATTTAGGAATTCCATTCATTACCGCGAGCGGTCCTCTGAATATTTCTCCGCGAAGGTTATAGAAATAGTTGTTGGTTACCCAATGCCCGGTTCCGATAAGCCTTATTCCACCAGCATGAGGTGATTTTTCGTCCCCAATGAAATAATTGCCATCCACGGTGCAGTAGTTTCCATGACGAGTTACGAGAGATCCCTCACTTTTATAGAACACATTATTTCTAAATTCATTGAAATTGGTTTTACTGGAAATGATCTCGACTTCTCCATTACATCTTTCAAATAGATTATTTTCCACCATCGTATAACTTGGTGACATAGAAGTGAAACTATTCCCAATCTGGATGGTCTCAGCACTAGGTCCTCCTTTGGGAGGTCTGGGGCCAAAATGATTGTTGTTGATCTTGTGGTAATTGTTAATGCTTGGATTTCCAGCCAAATCTACCCTGATCGTAGGTCCCCGATTTGATTTACCTGCGAGGTAGGAATGATCAAGTTGGTTATGTCTTCCTTTGAATAGGACCCAGAGGTCCTGTTTATTCCGTTGAGATTTGTTGAAGTCCTTAATCACACAATTTGTCACCCGACTGTGATTTGCCAGCATATCCTCATCGATAAAAAACTGGATAACAGATCGAGATGGGGATGCTCCCTGGCTAAAATAAAGTCCATCTACCACCAAATATTCACCTCCCAGTTTCAGATCAGATTTCCCCTGAATCAGCACCTTCCCAGCTGTTTCAGCTCTTAGGCTAATGGGCTTGTCCTTGGTTCCCTTTCCGATAAAGCGTATTTGAATATCCTTCCATTCACCATTCGCCATGACAATTTCGGTCCCTGCTTTCGCCTGTGAGATGGCTTCCTTCAGTTCATCGGCATTGGAAACCAATACGGATGTATTGCTTCCATTTTGTTGACAAGCACTCAGGAATGCGAATGCGATAAATAATTGTAGTAGCTGTTTTAAGTTTTTCATTCTATATAGTCTCTCTGCTTTAGGAAATAGATAAGGATTATTAGGTAATATTAGAATATTCAGGGATGAAAGGATGCATGATTCTTATGCCTCTTTCCAAAGTTTCTGGACAGCTGCCAGGTCTCTTTTCATAGCCTCAAAAACAAGCTTATGGTCTATGGTGATTTCATAACGGCCTTTATCTGCGCCTCCCAGGGGATATTCCAGATGAAGGCAAACCGGCGGTTTTAATCCTAAACTTTTCAATAGCTTAAAATAGGCTGTAAAGTCAACCATTCCTTCTCCAATAGGGACATTGACGATCTGCCACTTGCCCTTTACTTTGCCCCATTTAAAATCTTTAAGAACGATGGTTTTAATTTGGTCTTTGAGCAATTTGACTCCATTTGACCATGACCTTCCTCCCTCTGCCACAGCATGTCGTATGTCGTATTGTGAGCCGAAGAATTGCGGATGGGCTGTTTCCAGGATGTGTTTCACTTCCCAAATAGAAGCACCAATGCTTGTTCCGGAATGATTTTGATAGCAACCTATGATCTTATGCTTTTTGTTCACTTCACTCAGCTGCTGAATTTTCTCTTTATAAAAATCCAATGAATCTTCAAGAGAGATGCCTTCCTTAAATTTGAACCAGTTACTTCTGTAATATTTCACTCCTTCAGATGCTGCCGTTTTAATGACATCCATATCCATAGGATTAGCCACATCTGAAATAGCAGTAGTAATCATTTCACAAGAAAGTCCTGCCTTTTTGATTTCACGAATGGCTTTTGGAAGATCAGATTCAACATTTTCCGGAAGCACATGTCCTTTGGGTCTGACAGTAAGGTCCAGTCCCTTGAAGCCAATCTCTGCCGCAATTTCCGCCGCCTCTTTATAATCCAAAAATTGCAGATGCTTGGAAAAAACATGCACTTCCAGTTCTTCTTCAAGCTGATTAAACATGCTGGCGTGAAGAGGGAACTGGGTAAATGTTGCCAGGCTTCCTGCGGCTCCCAATTTCTTGAGAAATGATCTTCGGCTAGTAGTCATAATGGGTTTGGTAAATTGGTTAACCAATTTTCATTAGCCAATATAGCAATAGTTCCGCGAGTAATTCAAAAAACATAGAACTGATTGCCAATCTATCGCTAATATGGATTGTTAAAGCAGAGTTACTGCCCAAATCATTCCTTAGGCGTATCACTTGCAGGGCCAATAGATGAAGCCCTAAACCAGACTTCTGTATAGGAACCATTGGCGTATTGTTGCTCAACATCTCCGCCATAAGTTTCAGATCCAGTCCCCCAAACCATATTTAAAGAAGGATCTCTTCCATTGGTTTGATTATAGGCTCCCTGTTTGAAGAACTGTAATTCTCCTGCATAGGCATTTGCTCTTTCAGTCCCATCCTGGCCGATCGGAACATACAAGTCCACAATTTGCTGAGGAAGATCCGATGCATTGACATATTCAGATGAGATGAGGCTTTTTGTAAAGCTTTTTGTCTCATGCCCTTCAGATTCAAATTTGAGTTGCATGATTCCCTCAGAAACGAGGATTTCATAGCTAAACTCTTCCCCTAACTCAATGCCATCTTCAGGTTCAGCAGGATAGCTATCGGGAGCGCTTCCGACTACTGACATATCATTGCCCCAAATAGCCGTTGAAAAATCCCATCGTCCCGAATTATCCCCTTCCGTATTGATTTCGTAATTCCAGTATAGAGATCCTTTCGAATGGCCTGGAAACTTTTTGTAGAAGATTTTCAGGGGTTCATTTTTATGTCCTTCATCACTATGAATTTGCCCAACTACAACTGAATAGGAGGCCGCAACCCTTGCATCACCGGAAGTCGATACATGCATTACTTTTAAGCTAGCGGTCAATTTACCTCCGCTTTCAGGAGTCCATCTTTCCTTTTGACCCAATTCTGTTCGCGTATTATGCGAATTGGGAGAAGTTATTCCTCCATTGGGAGCTTTATACACAATCCATTTGGCTCCATCATCCACCGTATAAAAATAATCCTTGTGTTCTAGCTCCTTTACATCTTTAAATACCTCTCCATTGCCTAGCATAATGGACCATTGATCAGCAGAAGATAGTATATCGGCTGGATAAATGGGTTTGCTATCCTGAGAGTCTGTTGCGGATTCTTTAGTAGAAGTACCACAACTCAGGAGGGTGATGCTCAATAGGAAAATAAAAAGGAGGCGAAATGGGATTTTCATAATAGAATCTATTAGCGAAGGTATATAGTAGAATTAAAGGTCTGAGGAAGAACGATTCCCCTGGAGCGAATTATTGCCAGCAATATTTGTCTTAGTCAAACTTAAATTGTTCTTTCACATTTGCCGAGAATAATTGGTGCACCAATTTAGGCACAAAGCTCCTAAAACCCACAATATCAGATAAAATAATCCATTGTATGGTGACAGGCAAAGATTCGGATTCGATATTGAGAGCTTAAATCCCATTGATAAATAACCAAGATAAAAGACTTTCATGAAAGAGGATACACGGAAAAAACTCGAAAAAATAAGCACTGCGACCATAGCTACCATCCTATTCAAAAGAGGATTGAAATATCAATTTATTCAGGATGTCTCACCTCTGAAAAAGATGGACAAGTCTATGGTAGGGGAGGCTTTTACCTTAAGATACATTCCCGCCCGGGAAGATCTTAATCAGGTCGAGGTCTTCAGAAATCCGGATCACCCCCAACGAAAGGCAGTAGAGACTTGTCCAGCAGCTGCAGTATTGGTAATTGATAGTAGAAAAAGCGCCAGAGCAGCCTCGGCCGGATCAATTCTCCTTACAAGACTAATGGTTAGGGGAGTAGCAGGTGTGGTTACCGACGGAGGATTTCGGGATGCTGATTTGATCGCAGAATTGGATATGCCCACATTTCATCAACGCCCAACAGCTCCTACCAATCTTACCCTCAACCAGGCTATAGATATCAATGTTCCTATCGGATGTGGTGATGTGGCGGTTTTTCCCGGAGATGTGATTGTCGGTGATAATGATGGCGTAATGGTTATTCCCGCGGCCCTGGCTGATGAAGTTGCAGAAGAAGGAAGTCGAATGACCCTTTTCGAGGACTTTGTAACAGAAAGGGTGCTTGCGGGCCAAACGATCATTGGGCTATATCCGGCTACTGACCCACAGACCTTGATTGAATTTGAGGCATGGAAAAAAGAGAAAGGAATACAAGAATAGGACAAACCAAATTTATCCTAAGGTAGGAAGATGAGGTTTAAAGCCTTTTCCTATGAATTTTACATACAAACTGGATATAGAATAGCTTAGCTGAAGGCAGAATAGCAGCTCTTTGGGCTATGATTATATGTTTTTTGTAATTTAACAGAATCCAAGCTGATGAATTTAAAAGCAAGTTTCACATATGAAGTTAGAAGTCCTCGCGAATAGAGAAAAGCAAGCTATCCAGAATGATATTATTTCAAAGATCCAGCATTTAATCAATTACAAAAATCTGGAACCGGGAGATAGACTACCACCAGAGAGGACAATGGCCGAAAAATTTGGTGTTAGCAGAAGAAGTTTGAGTAAGGCGATTCAGAAACTGGAATTCTACGGATTATTAAAGTCAAAGCCCCAAAGTGGAACCTATCTAGCCAATATTGGGAAGTTGGCTATGAATGGAATTATTGACAATATTTTAGAACTAGAAGAGCCAGATTTTAAGGCATTAACTGAAACCAGAATTGGACTTGAGTTAGAGATTGTACAGTATTCTGCCAAAAGGAGAACACAGAAAAACCTGGAGAAAATAAAAACAGCCTTAGACGCCTTTTCAGAAAAGATTCTTCAGGGCAATGATTCCTTACAAGAAGACATTCTTTTTCATCTCGAAATAGCCAAGGCCAGTGGAAACTCTGCCTTGAGTACGCTTATGCATTTAATTACTCCCGAAATTGTAGGAACATATGATCGGGATCGAATTTGCGAAGGGGACGAGGCCTTATCTGAAATTAAAAAGCACGAAGATATTTACCTCGCTATCAAAAATAGAAATTCTGAACTGGCGAAAGAAAAAATGGCCATTCATTTTACTCGGCTCAGAGAGTATTTGAGCAATATGTAGGCATTTCCCCTTCGATACTCCTATCTCTTTTTGTACAATTCTCTTCTGACTTATTTCCTTATTCCCCAATAAGGACCTTCCCACTTATGCCACCGAATTGACAATAGTTCGTCTCTGCTACAGTTTCGAGCTTCATAGTTTTTCATTTCAGCTTTAATTGGGTATACTTGTAAAATTGGTGCACCAATTTTAATAAGCCCAATGATATCGCTCTTTTTATCAGAAGATCTCTAATAACTCAAGCCTAAAAATCGGCTGTAAATGTATCCGTTTTTAGGCTGTTTAAGCTCGTATATCTATATCTGCATACATTGATTTCAACAATAAAGCGTAAGTTTCTTCAAGGACTTTTACTGTTTCTACCTGGTATTTTCCTTTTGGGATTCAACATTGGGACAGGAAGTGTGACAGCAATGGCCAAAGCCGGAGCCAGTTATGGCATGTCCTTGCTTTGGACGATTGTTGCATCCTGTCTGACGACCTACTTCATGATCAATTTGTACAGTAGGTATACCCTGATCACTGGCGAAACAGCTCTTCAGGCTTTTAGAAAACATATACATCCTGGACTTGGGATATTTTTTATTGTGGCACTTACGGCAGGGGTAATGGGTAGTGTGATGGGAGTGATGGGGATAGTTGCAGACATAAGCCACATTTGGTCCCGCTCAATTATTGAAGGAGGGATAGCACCTGTCTATTTTGCAGCATTTTTTTCCGCCATCGTGTATTTCATTTTTTGGAATGGAAAAACACAGTTTTTCGAGCGCTCCCTGGCAGTCATCGTGGCGATTATGTCTGCCTGTTTTTTGCTCAATTTCTTTATCCTGATGCCACCCCCGATAGAAATATTGAAGGGCTTGATTCCCAATATTCCGGAAGTCTCCCAGGACCAGGCAAAAGGCCCTTTTCTGGTAATCGCATCCATGGTCGGAACCACTGTTTTTTCAGGACTTTTCATCATTCGAACTACCCTGGTAAAAGAAGCGGGCTGGGAACTTAAGGATCAGAAAAAACAACGCAATGATGCCATCTTTTCAGTAAGCCTGATGTTTGTAATCAGTGCCTCCATTATGGCAGCCTCAGCTGGAACTTTGCATATCAATGGATTGGAACTGACAAATGTCTCTCAAATGCTGGAATTGCTGGAACCTCTGGCTGGCAAAATGGCTGTTTCGATATTTGCATTTGGCATCATAGCAGCTGGCGTATCCTCTCAATTTCCAAATGTATTAATGTTGCCCTGGTTGCTATGTGATTACAATCAAACAGAGCGACAAATGACCCTGCCCAAATACCGATGGATGGTCTTGGGTATTTCCCTACTGGGTTTGGTTGTACCTGTTTTTAATGCGCCCCCCATATTTGTCATGATCGTCTCTCAGGCGTTTAATGCCGTCATACTACCCTTAACCGTAGGGGCGATTTTTTATCTGGGAAACAGAAAGGACCTATTGGGCGAATACCAGAATTCCTTTACAACAAATACTATTCTCCTGGCCATTCTTCTTTTTTCCATTTTCACTTCGATCATTGGGATTAAAGGGGTTTGGGAGTCAATCATCCAATAAATGAGAGATTTAAAATCATTAGCTCATATTCCCCTCAAGCAAAAAAACAATAGAGTGTGGCGAACCTATGAAGGAGGAGCTTTAATTGATCGTTGGAAAAAAGAGGCAAGTGAGGAGGATGGGAGTTTTCCGGAAGAATGGATCATGTCTACCATTTCAGCCCGGGGAAAAGGCCGCCCTGCAAATGAAGGTCTCAGCATTTTGCGGAGTCCGGAAGGTGAAATTTCTCTAAAAGAACTGATTGATTCCGAGCGGGAACTCTTTTTAGGGAAGCAGTTAGCAGAAAAGTATGGTACTACCGGAGTCTTGATCAAAATCCTGGATTCAAAAGAGCGACTTACAATTCAAGTACATCCTGATAAGAAGTATGCCCGGGAAATGCTGGGTTCTCAGTTTGGAAAAACAGAATCCTGGTATGTACTGGGAGGGCGTGAAATTGAGGGAGAAAAGAGTGCCGTTTACATGGGCTTTAAAGAAGGAGTAACTAAGGAGAGCTGGAGAGAACTCTTTCTCAATCAGGACATTGAAGGCATGCTCAAATGTCTGCATCGATTTCCGGTGGAGTCAGGTGATGCTTTCATGATATATGGAGGAGTGCCTCATGCCATAGGAAGTGCTTGTTTTTTATTGGAGGTGCAGGAGCCAACAGACTATACTATGCGTGTGGAAAAGATTACACCTGCAGGCTTGGTAATCAGCGATGACCTGATCCATCAGGGAGTAGGTGAGGAGAAGATGTTGGATTGCTTCCATTATGATCCATGTTCGTATGAAGAAGCCCTTAAACGGTGGAAGATCATCCCTCAAGTGCTCGAGAAAGGAGTAGGCTACCAACTCAGTACGATATTTAATGAAACCCATACAGATTGTTTTGGAGTCAGCAAGCTCGATTTGTCAGGCCGCTATGTTCATAAAGGAAATGGCAGTTTTTATGTAGCTGTGATTTACTCAGGCAAAGGATGGATTCAGTATGATGGCCAGGAATATGAATATGAGCAGGGAGACGAAATATTCTTTTCAGCGGCTATGGATGGAGTAGAATTTAATTCCAAAATAGATTCAACGATCCTGCTTTGTTATCCCCCTACTTGATAAAGTGAAGGCCATATTTTCCATAAACCCAGGCATACACCTTCAGAAGTTAAAACAGAAAGATTGTTCTCAAATTATTGTCTTATAGAATCTGTAAAAGAAACGGAGAATTTATGAATCCAAATACGCACGCTGATCATCTCATCGAAGCCCGAGAAATTTTGGAAATTACCGCAGTACAAATGGCGGCGGAAAGAAGAAGCTCAGAAAATCTACGGAGTATTCAGGCTGCACAAGATGATTTCCGGGAGCAAAGACTTGATCAGGCAGAAGCCCTTGAGGAGGATTTGCTCTTTCATTTGGAAGTGGTGGCTGCAAGTAAAAATAGTGTACTTAAGTCCCTATATCTTAAGATTTTCCCTGACCTATTTGATTTGTTCAATAGCAGAAAGAAACAGGATCTCAATAGTTTCTTTGAAGCGATTTATGAACATGATAGCATCATTGAACATATTAGCAATCAAAATAAAGTGGGCGCAGCAGAAGTCATGAAACTGCATTTAGAAAAAAGTAAAAACTGAGCTTCCCAAGCTATCCTTTATCAATCAGGTCTACTATACATCCCAATTTGTCTAGCAAATCAAGGTATTTGTGGATAAAATATTTAGCATAATGCTAATTTTGTTTATATTTTCGATGCAAATTGCCAATTAATTTGGCTTTTCATCCTTAATCATCAACAAATACAGTTTTATGCAAAGAATCCTACACCCTCTTTGGCTAATTGTCTTTCTACTTCTCGGACAAGGCCTATTCGCTCAGAATAGCCTGAACAAAGCTGAAAGACAGAAAGCCATAGCCCATTTAAAGGCTTCCCAAAAAGAACTGCTCAAATCGATCAAGGGCCTATCTACTGAACAGCTCAACTTCAAACCCAATGAAAATTCCTGGTCCATCGCAGAATGTCTGGAGCACATTACTGTTTCAGAAAAAGGCTTGTTTGGGCTGTCCCAAAAGACCCTGGAAGGAGATGCAAAACCTGAGCTGCGAAAAGAATTGAAGTTTTCAGATGAACAGGTAGTGGGACTGATTACCGATCGTTCCTTTAAAGCCAAAGCTTCAGATGATCTGACTCCCAAAAATCAGTTTGGGAATAGCACAAATACAAAAGTGGAATTTAAAAAATTGCGCAAGCATAGCATCAAATTTGTCAAAACCAGTGATGCAGATATGCGCAACCATTTCTTTGATTTTCCCTTTGGCAAGGTAGATACCTATCAGTTGATCATGTTTATGTCGGGTCATTCGGTTCGCCATACAGATCAGATAAAAGAGATTTTGGCTGACGCTTCTTTTCCCCAAAATTAGGAGCTAAGATTCTGACAAAATGAGATTCTGTTGTAAGGGAGATAAACTCAAACTTGCAGCAGAATTTTTTTTGATTTTTTTTTCAGCTTTTTGTCCCCTCTTTCAAAAACAGCTTCGTCATCTAGAAAAATCACCTTAAAATCTTAGATTCTTATGAAAAAATTTCTGGTAATTTACCACGCTCCCGCAGAGGCTATGGCACAAATGTCTACAGCCACCGATGAAGAAAAAGCCAAGGGAATGGAAGCCTGGATGGCATGGAAAGCAAAAAGCGGAGATGCTGTTGTCGATTTTGGAAATCCCCTAATGAGTGGTAATGCTACTGCAGAAGGTAGTTCCTGGACCCAAAGTGATAAAGGAGTCAGTGGGTATTCTATCATTCAGGGTGAAAGTTCTGAGCAAGTTCAGGGTCTTTTCACTGATCACCCTCACTTAAGCTGGCATCCTCAGGCAAGCATTGAGGTACACGAAGTAATTCCTATGTAATTTTATTAACCTTCAACCAATAACATAAAGAAAATGAAAGACTACATGCTGATATTCCTGGGAGCGGATTATTCCGAAATGAACCTTTCCCCCGAACAAATACAAGCACGAATGGGAAAATGGTTTGCCTGGAATACGAAAATGCAAGAGCAGGGAATCGTAAAAGACGGACATGCCCTACACCCGGAAATGAGAAGAGTAAGTGGACCTGGCAGAACCGTTACAGATCAAGCTTCAGCAGAATTAAAAGAACTGGTTGGCGGCTATTATGTCGTTCAAGCCAAGGATTTTGACGGAGCCATAGAAGTAGCTCAGGATTTTCCGGATTATGACCTGGGAGGAACTGTTGAAATTCGCGAAATCATGGTTTTTGACCAAGCCTAATGGAAGACAAAATGATAGACCATCTCTTCCGACATCAGTACGGAAAGATGGTCTCCATTTTAACGAGAATATTTGGATTACAGCATCTGGAGATGATAGAAGATGCTGTCCAGGATACCTTTATCCGGGCCATGATGAGTTGGCGCAAACAAATTCCGGATAATCCGGAGGCCTGGTTGACCCAGGCAGCCAAAAATCGCATCCTGGACCTTTTACGCAAACTAAACGCAGATCAAAAACGTGAGTTCAAGATAGCCAGCGGGAGTTCCAGCCTGGCTATCAATGAACTCTTTTTAGAACACGAAATAGGGGATAGCCAGTTGCGCATGATTTTTACCGCTTGCAATCCTGTCCTAAACCCCAAAGATCAAATCGCTTTCTCGCTCAAAACCATTTCCGGATTCAGTTCTCAAGAGATAGCGGCCTCTTTACTCCTAAAAGAAGAAACCGTAAAGAAACGATTGATCCGAGCCAGAAAAGCCATCCAAAAAGCCAATCTCTCTTTCGAGATCCCTATGGGGCAAGAGTTGTCCCGGCGTCTTGTGCGGGTGCTTGAAGTCATCTACCTCATTTTCAATGAGGGCTTTCACTCCAATAAAAAGAATATCCTCATTCGTGAAGACCTCTGCGGAGAAGCCCTGCGCCTCTGTAAACTCGTTCGCCAAAATCCCAATACCGCTACTCCAGATGCCCATGCACTATTTGCTCTGCTTTGTTTTCACTCTGCCCGTTTGAAAAGTAAAGTAAATGAGCATCAGGAAATCATCAGCCTCCGGTCCCAGGATCGATCCAAATGGTATGGCCCTCTCATCATTTTGGGACATTCTGCCATGAATCAGGCAGTAGAAACAGAGGCTTTCAGTGTTTATCATTATGAAGCAGCAATTGCCAGTGAACATTTGAAGGCCAAGACCTATGAGGATACCAATTGGGACCAAATCCTGATATGGTATGAGCAATTGCAGAAGATATCTCCCTCCCTTTTTACTCAGCTCAATATTGCAGCCATCCATATTCAGAGGGGGGCATTTAGTCAGGCTGAACAATATTTGATGCGCCTCGATCCAGAAAGTCTGGAGCAAAAAGCCTATCTCTACTTTGCAACCTATGCAGATCTTTTGAAGTATCAGGGGGATCCAGAAGGAGCTCTTAAACAGCTCGAAATTGCCATTGATCTCTGTAGTAATGAGGTGGAAAAGCAATATCTACTCAAGAAAAAAAACGAGATCTCCTAAGCTAAATTTGTCTATTCTGAAAAGAGGTCCTCTGCAAGATTTAAATCGGTCTTATGAAAAAGACAGATGAAGGCTTAACTTATACCTGTAAATTCAAGATAAGATGAAACCTACTTACTACCTCTTAATCAGCCTCTTACTGCTATCCACTTCATGCAAGGATTCTAAGCCTCCCTATGAGCCAGTACCCAAATCTCTGGAATACCAATCCTGGGAAGATACCCAACAACCTACAGGTAGCCCTACTTATTTGGCTTTGGGAAATTATGCCAAAGTCCTATGCTCGGCAGTCTTTGTTTCGGGCAGAGAAATAGATGAAGCAGCTGTAAATAGCAAAATGGAACTCTTTTTCTCGGAGGAGCAGGAGATTCAATATTTTCTGGATGAAAATGAAAAGAGAGTTAAAGTGGGTATAGAAGGAGATACGAGTAGAAGTGCAACTTACTATGGAGACCAGGGCTGTATACTTGATAGTAAAAAGGGAATTCAGTTTAGTCCGATAGCCGTTAGCTCCCAATTGCCTCCTGCCGAAGGCATGGATTGGCCGATGGGAGATCGGATTTCGCAGGAGATACCCAGGATTAATGAGGAAAAGTATGCAGAGGTATTAGAGAAAGCATTTGCTCCGGAAGCTTTTACAGCGGCTTTTCTGGTTGTTAAAGACGGAAATATCCTTTTGGAGCAATATGGAAACGGAGCCCACAAAGATATGCAATTGGAAAGCTGGTCCATGGGCAAAAGTCTTACAGCAACTTTGATAGGCAGACTTATGCAAATGGGGGAATTGAAATTGGATCAGAAAGCTCCCATAGCAGAATGGCAGAAAGAGGGAGATCCCAGAGGAGAAATCAGCATTAGGCAATTGCTCAATATGAGTTCGGGACTTCGATTTGCTGCCCATCGCGATCCCGATCGCAAAATTCCTTTACTCGAATTACCTCACTTATACATTTACATGGAGGCCCTGGATGTATTTGATTTTGCGGTAAACAGACCCCTGGAATATGCGCCGGGAAGTACAGGCAGGTATCGCAATTGCGATCCGCTTACCTTAGGCAAGATTGTGAGGGAGAAAGTTGAAGCTATGGGAGAAAATTACCATCAGTGGCCACAAAAGGAACTTTTTGATAAGATTGGGATTCGTAAGCAGGTAATGGAAACGGACATTAAAGGAAATTTCATTTTGACGGGTTTCGATTATGGTACTGGACGAAACTGGGCAAGGATGGGTATGCTATACCTCAATGAGGGTAGGTGGATGGGGGAGAGATTGCTTCCCGAAGGATTTACAGATTTTGTTTCGACTCCTGCTCCGGGCTGGGAAGTTCCTGAATACGGAGGCCAATTTTGGCTCAATGAAGGAAATCGTTGGGCAAGCTTGCCAGAGGATGCCTATTTTATGGCGGGCGGAGGTGGACAAAGGGTCATTATCAGCCCTTCCGACAATATGGTCATAGTTCGGCTTGGGCATAGTAAAGGAGGCCCTCATGTGGTCGAAAGTATGAATGCCGCCATTTCAGCCCTCATGGAAAAATTATAGAGAAAGAAAACTTATTCTTGTATTCCTAAATCTGCAATCCGGTAAATCTGATTTCCATTCATTTCCTGATCGGGAACCTGGATCTGTATAAAAGGCTTTTGAGTAGCCGCATGACAAGCATTGCAGGAAGTAACCAGCATTTTATAGGAATTTTTGAAATGTGTATAGCTCTTTTGGTGAATGCTTTCTTCTACTTCCACCAAAGCAGGTAAAGGCATGCGTCTTACAAGTTCGGATACTTTCTGCCCTTCTTCTTCGATATTGCTTTCCTGCAATTCTTCTATCACTTCTTCAATTTCGTGGGTGTAAAAAGAGGCCAACTCCCAATTCTCATTTGTTCCTGCATACCAAAGCTTTGTTCCAAAACGCTGAAATCTTTCCATGGCATCTAATAAAACTGCCTCTGAATCATGTGCTCCTTCTAGTTTTTGGCTTTGTACTTTCTCCAACTGTTCCTTCAAATCCTGAATTTGGGACCTACTACTTACTGCCTGAAAGCAAAAAAGACTACTTATACCTACAAGCAAGAAGATATATAGGTGGTTCTTGTTCATAGGTCGAAGCTAGGCTCCTTCTGTATTTTTTAAAAAACCAAATACTATAAATTATTACGCATATATATTCTTATTTTTCATAATAAACCTTCTGCGATTCTAAGCCTATCCTCCTTACAGCAATATTCGTACATTATAGTTCCAATAGATTCTTTAATTCTATGGACAAAGCTCAGGTAAAATTCATTTCATCCGGAGAACGTTAATTATAACTCAGCCCATGTCCGTATTTGTATAAAGGCTTTTCGGAATCATAAGGAACATCTTCCAGTTGGTTATTGGCGGCTTCCACAGAGGAGGGAATTTCAACGGGCAGTTTGCCACTGGGATTGAAATTCCCAAATATCATTTCGAGAATAATTTCCTCCTGACATTCGAAATCAGCAATCATGGCTTTACTGGCAGCATCAATTTCAGGAACTACGGGCGGGCGAGTAATGGTCAAAACCGTTATCGTAGGTTTTGATTGAGTTCTAGTCAAAATTTCAGCCTTTTCATCCTCTTCAAAATCAAGTCTTCCTTGTGGAATCATAAATTCTAATAAACTGCTCCCTTTTGGAGGAGAAGAAGGAGTCCCCAATTTTTGAACAATCACATCTGCCTCATCCATATCATCCACAATTTGAGGGAATTTTTCTGCTAAGCTTTCCGATTCCATCCCATGTAGATAGACCTTTGTATCCGGAGAAAGGGGAAGAAAGTCCGCTTCATTTTTCAGCAAAACCATGGATTTTCTTTGAGCTTCTTTTCCTTTTTCTACAAAGGTGGGATTACCAACAATATCCGTCTTGTCCGGATCAACGAAAGGATCATCAAAAAGTCCCAGGGTAAATTTATCTCGCAACAATCTCCGAACGGAAACATCCAGTCTTTCTTCGGAAAGACTTCCCTCCTTTACCAATTCTACCACCAAATCTACTCTGTACTCTCCGCCAAAAAGATCACAACCGGCATCCAGCACTTTTTTGATTCGATCTTTTTCTGATAAATGTTCTACTCCCCAGGCAGAAGCTTCTTTGACAGCCGCATCAGAGATGATTCCCCAGTCCGTTGCCACCACTCCTTCAAAACCCAATGAATCCCTTAATAAGCCCTGAATGATGTCTTTATTAAAACTGAAACCCACTTCTTCAAAGCCCAATCCTTTGGGTATGCCATAATAGGGCATATACTGAGCGGCATGAGCAGCCATCGAACCCTCGGTAAAAGGCTTCAAGTGATAGTCGAATTTATTTCCGGGATAGACCTGGCCTTTACCCGAAGCAAAGTGAGCATCCCAGCCATCTTCCTGTGGACCCCCACCAGGAAAATGCTTAACCTGACAAGCTACGCTTGTATTCGATAAGGTATCTCCCTGAAATCCCAGTACATAAGCCTTAATGAGCTTAGCACTCAAGTCAGCATCCTCGCCGAAGGTTCCATTTACACGGGCCCATCGGGGATCGGTAGAAATATCTGCCATAGGATGTTGGGCAAGACGAATGCCAATCGCCAAATATTCCTGTCGGGCTATATCTCCAAATTCATGCACCAAAGCGGAATCCCTGGTTGCAGCCAGGCCCAACTGTGAAGGCCAGGTAGAAATCCATTTATTCTCCGCGCTTGCTCCTGCCATACCCGTCGCTCCATGTCTGGGATCAGAAAGTAGCGTAATCGGAATGCCCAAGCGAGTCCTTTCAGCTAAGTCCTGGAGATTGTTGTTCCAAATGGCATAATTTTTTGCGGAGGTTCCAAAGAGATTTTGGACCTGATTCATTTTATACTTCAGGATAGTCGTTGATGTGTTCTCACCCATAATCGAAAAAGGGTCTGAAGGAGTGGGAATCTCCATCAGAGAACCATCCGGATTCATCGCCAAAAAGTGGGCAAACAACATCCCGGCTTTCTCTTCTACATTCATTTGAGCAAGCAGATCTTCTATGCGTTCTGCTTGTGGCGCACGAACATCCTCATAGACATCCAAAGCCCCATTTTTGTTTAGGTCCCGAAAAGTATGCCCATCGATGGTGAGACGTGGAGTGGGTTCACCTGCTAATTTCATATTCCGGGAGGACTCCATGCCCCATTTGATACGGAAAATGACAAAAGTGATCAAGAGGATAAGCAAAAGCCCTCCAAAAAGGTAGCCGAGTAGTTTAAAAAACTTTTTCATTTGGGGTAAAATATGGGATTTACTCAAGATAGCCAGCAATTATCCATTGCCCAAGTGTTTAGAGTAGAATAGAGCCTCACAACTGTTTTCAGCTAAGCCCAAACTTTCCCGCTAAATTTTTCGTCTATTTGTACATAGTATCTTCCCGGCTATCTCCACATTCGCACTTATGGATCTTGGTCTTCAACTACTGTTTTTCTTCAGCGCATTAGGAGTTTTCAATGGCTTCCTGATGAGTTGCTATTTTCTCTTTATTGCCAAACCCTCCCGTATCCAGAATCGGTATTTCGGCCTGATGATTCTGATGCTAAGTCTCCGTATTGGAAAGTCAGTTTGGTATTACTTTGATAACAGTCTTTCGAAAACTGTTTTGCAAATAGGACTTTCTGCTTGTGCGTTTATCGGTCCTTTTCTCTATTTCTACTTAAAGAGTGTACTAAAGGGAGAGGAAAAAGTCAGGAAAGAAGTTCGGCTAGTACTTCTGATTTTATTCGGAGGGATTTTATGCATAGGAATGCTTTTTCCTTATGAAACAAAACCGGAATACTGGAATCCGGAAATCACCCAGGGCATCTATGCGATATGGGTATTATTTGTTCTGGCATCAGCTTATGAGCTCCGGAGGCTAATCCAAAAAATCTTTAGTCAGGATAATCCTTTAGAGCTAGCAGAGAAATGGCTCCTGATCGTATTTTTCACCAATCTTCTCATTTGTTTGGTTTTCAATTCCATCTTGTACCTGGGTTTTCCTACCTACATTTTTGGTCCTATTACCTTTTCTTTTGTCTTTTATATTCTATTGGGCTTCTTGCTATTCTTCCCCAAAAGTCAGGAGATCGTCAAAGGAGAGAGAAAGTCCTATCAAAAGAAGAGGATTGCCAGCAATCAATTAGATCAAATCGAAGATGGGCTCATGCAGTTGATGGAAGAGGAGAAATTGTATGTCCAGGAAGACCTAAAACTCGAACAACTCGCACAAAGACTTTCTCTTTCCCCTCACACCCTTTCACAATTTCTCAATGAGCATATGCAAAAGAGCTTCTCGGATTATGTGAATGAGCATCGGGTGGAAGCTGCTTGTAAACTTTTACAGGAAGAACATAAATACACCGTCGAAGGGATTGGTAATATGGTAGGTTTTCGTTCCCGTTCTTCTTTCTATGCTGCTTTTAAAAAACTAAAAGGTAGCACTCCCTCTCAATTCTCCAAAGGTCTGAAACTGACCTGATTTTGTTTGGAATTATAGATTCAGACAAAATAAGAGAGAATTAGGCCTGTTTTCTGGGAAAATTCTCCTAGTCTTGGAGAAAAATCACAGCAATGAAGGAAATCTTAGTCAGTTTACTTTTCTCGATCCTCTTTAGTTATTCCTTTAGCCAAACAGAAAGAGACAAGGTCGAAATTCCCCTCAATGATTATATGGTCGGCACTTCCTATAATTATCCCGATCAAATCCGGCGGGCTTTTGTAGATTCGGCGACCTTATATCTGGACCGAAGAGGAGAAGTCTGGATCACTAGTCCTGATAAATATGCCGCTTTATTTGAAAGCCGCCCAAAAGGGGAATTCAGTGGGAGAACAAGCAAGTTACTTTCTGTCGAAATCTTCAATAACATAGCACAAGCAGAAATCGAAGTTTTGATTCCTTCTATAGAAGCTAGATTTATCGACCTCATTCTGCTGAAAAAAATAGAGGAGGAGTGGAAGATTATTAGCAAAACAGCGACGCGTTACTCAACGGCATCTTCCTATAAAGGACCAAGGCAAAAAGTGCTCATGGAAGGCTTGAAGAAACCCTGGAGCATGGATTTCATTGATGCCAATGAAGTGATCCTGGCAGAGAAAAACGGAGAGCTGCTACGGATCAATCTGAAAACAAAGGAAAAGCGGATCATCAAGGGCTTTCCCAAAGACTTATTTACCGATCTTTTGCTGGATGTGAGTAAATATCCGCAGGGAACCTATCCGAGCAGTGAAGATGGTAAGATCATCCGGGCGAATGCGGGCATATTGGAGGTACTCCTTGATCCGGCCTTTAAAGAGAATCGTCGGATCTATGTTTCTTATGTAGCAGAAAAAGGCGACCGATATGCGCTCAAAGTAATACGAGCCATTTTGAAAAATGACCGATTGACACAAATTGAGACTTTGCTTAATCCCGGCCCTTATGTGCCAGGTGTTTATCATTTTGGAGGCGGCATGTGTTTTGGGAAGGATGGCAAACTCTATATTACGGCGGGCGAAAGGTTGTTCTATGAACATTTGGCCAAAGGATTGCCCATAGCTCAGGATGTAAGCGATGAACGTGGGAAAATTTATCGCCTCAATCCTGATGGAAGTATACCCGAGGATAACCCGGACTTTGGACCAGATGCCGTAAAGGGTCTATATGCATTTGGAATTCGAGCAGCTCAGGGAATCACTATGCATCCGGAAACAGGAGAATTGTGGTTCAGTGAACACGGAACCATACAGGGAGATGAAATCAATCTCTTACAAGCAGGTGCCAATTACGGTTGGCCAAATGTTACGTCAGGAAGACTTCGCTCCAAAGGCTATGAACCTCCTTCTTTAGAAAATCCTGTTTATACAGATCCCATTCACTATTGGCAGCAAACGGTAGCACCTACGGGCCTTGTTTTTTATACAGGTGAAAGTTTTCCCGAGTGGAAAGGAAACCTAATTGTACCCGGTCTTTCGCGAGGCAGTCTTTGGAGGCTGAGTTTGGAGGGAAATACTGTCAAATCCGCCGAGGAACTTTTTACTGATAAGCATGTGAGACTCCGGAAAGCAGAAATGGGTCCGGATGGAAGGCTGTATATCCTGACCAGCGAAGAGAATGGGAAAATCATTGAGATTGTGCGGGAGGAATAAAGGTGTCTTCTCCATTTCCCAAAAAGCTTCTAAAACTTCTCTAGATAGGAGTCGGAGATTTTTAATATATCCGCAAAAAGCAGAACTTGAATGTCGGGCCTTTAAGGTATTATCATACCCATGTCTTTGGAGGCCCGACCTCTAGATAAGATAGAGAACGTATGAAGTTCGACCAGCTCCTTTCAAAAAAAGTTAATAGATATTTACCCCATATTTTCCTGATTGCTGTTAGCATTGGTACGGCCAACTATTTCATTCATGGTCTGTTCAACTGGTTCCAATGGATCATACTTTCTGTTTCTACCTGCTTTCTCATCGGCTATAGCCTTCTCAGCATAGCAGCACACAAAAGCAGACTTCAACAATATTTTCAGGATCAATGGAAATTATATGTGAGCTTGATTCTGGGATTCTTTTTAATCGGATTTTTGGCCTCCGAAGTGGAAAACATCATCAAGAATCTGATATTTTCACATGAAGCCTATCGAGCTTTTGCTGCGGGGAGCACCTACCTGACTAATGGGATCATATCCATGGCGCTGGGGCTGAGTTTCTTTCTAAATAATCAGTTGTTTCCGTTAGAAGCCAAAGCAGAAATCAGACCTCAATCTATGTCAAAGGAGCAAGAAGCCCGGATGGAGGAGGGCTACCCCATTGCAAAAATACCGGTCAGACAGGGGGAAAGTATCTTGCTCATTTCAGTTGAAAATATTGTCTATTTCGAGGCCTTCGATAATTATTCTTTCGTCTTTGACCTCAAGGGAAATAAAATGCTCTGCGATTATTCATTGCTTTTTCTGGAGAAACGACTCGGCAAGGAGTTTATGAGGATCCACCGTAAGTTTATTGTGAATACCGTCCACATCAAACAAATCAAACCTCACCTTAATAGTCGATATGTCATTTTATTTGACCGACCAGAACTTAAGGCGATCACCAGTAGTAAAAGCTATTCTTCAACGATCCGTAGTCTGATAAAGATCGAATAGCATTAGGTAAAAAAAGAGACTGCCCCTGAAGGAACAGCCTCTCTGAGATCATTTTTGCATCAATTCCTTATCGACTTCTGTAACGGTCTCAACCTCCAGAATCTCGATCCATTTTCCATTTCTCAAGGTGTACACCCCTGAACCGACTCCCCGATAGGAAGGGCCTCTTCCCATGGGGTAGAGGGACCATTTAAAATTGACCAGGACATTGTCTTTCGATAATACTTCAACTTCCAGCTCAGGAATTTCCATCCTCTTATTGGGAAATTGTTTGAAAATCACCTGAAATCGATCTCTCAAGGCCTGTTTCCCGACATAGTTCCCGTCCGTTCCATACATTCGAATGTCTGAGGAAAAGTTTGCCAAAAACAATTCCAGATTTCCTTCATTAAAAGCATCGATGGTAGAGAGGTAAAGTTCTTTCACGGGATGATCCTTCTGAGCAGGTTTCTGCGCGTATGCCTCCATTCCGACCAAGAAAAGGAGGACACAAGTGAAAGCGAATGTGGTTCTCATAAATTTGGGATTAAAAGTTTTAGCATTCACTTTCCGCTAGAGGGAAAATATGGAATAAAATGAATGCCTGGTGATACATAAAATTCAATCCCAAGTAGCAGATTGTCAGGAAATTGCAAAAGAAGATTCGGGTGAAAGGACTGGATAAATGGCGAATGAACCGTATGGGAAGGTGTGTGCATTAGAGAAATGTCTCAGCATCGAGGGATTTCTCAAAAGATGTTGGAGAAGTATTTGTTTTGGGCCTAAAATGAGAGGCTGATTCATCCTCTCCTATCCACTCCCATATTGCTCTTTTTAGATCACTTTATCTTATTCAAATCCATAGGACTATCAATTCCTATCAGTTTGACAATTTCATGATTGTCATCCAGGACAAACTGTATTCTCTCCTTCAAATTATCTACCAGAAAGCTATGATCCCCTTTAGGAATTAATTTAAGTTTCCCTCCTCTACCGACTACTTCTGCGTATAGATTTGAATCATTCATTGAAACCCTGATTTCTATGGGGCCATTTTTATAGGTGCCTGTATATTTTTTGTAGGTACTACTATCGATTGTTGCTTGACTTTTGGAATCAGGAAGAAATTCAATGACAGATTCATAATTCGAAGGGGCTATGTTCCTGCTATTATGTTCTTTTAAGTAATTCAATGCCAGGCGATATCCAGTATCAAATGCTTCTTCACTTGAGACTTTCACATTCGGAAGTACACCTACTTGTTCAAAACTGGTCTTTGTAACTGCATTTATGGTAGTTTCAGAAGCAATGGTCACAGAGAATCTATCATTGATTTTATGGGTCATCGCTCCATTTCCTGCGCCCATCGTTATTTCTCCAATGACGGTGGCTCTTTTCAGGTGTTTTAACATATATGCTAAAGATTCAGCAGCAGAAGCACTTCGACTATTTACCAATACATAAACAGGAATATTGGGAAGTCTTTTTCCCGGGAGGTCTTTTTTGGTATAAATGCCATGTCGACTGTCCTGATATCTATAGTAATAATCAGACAAATGAATGGGTTCCCCCTCGAAAAGATAACTAATGAGATAGGCTACAACATACTGTCTACGATCTGTAGACTATAGCTGTAATGCTCGTAGGCCTTCTCAAGGGAACTGAGGGAGGCTTCTTCTTGATATTTCAGTTCCCAGTTCTTCGCCAGGGAACTAAGGAGAAGGTAGAGGGGTCTTTGAAGCCAAGGCTGATCTAAGTTGAGGGGATCCGGTTTGGCAACTTGGCTTTTTGACAAGCCGATGCTTGTAAGTCCTTTGTGATAAAAAGCAAAGGCTTGTTCCGGCATTTTTTGAACTCTATAAATTTCGCCTAATTTCTGATACGTCAGGCTAATATTAGCGTCCTGTGATTCTTGCCGAACTTTTAGGGCCTTTTGGTAGTAGCTTTCTGCGAGGGGGTAATCTTCTAATTTTCGATAGAGTTCTCCATAATTGGTATATAGCAAAGCATGGAATTCGGTCGCTTCTGATTGAAAAACCCTGGAAACAATGTCTTTGAATGCATCAGCTTTCTTTACATATATTTTAGCGGAATCAATTTCCCCCAGGCCAATAAAGGCAGTACTCAAATTATTGAGCCAAAAGGCACGAAATACTCCTCCTGCTTTAGGATAAGAAAGGGCAGACCTAAAATAACTAATGGCTTGCGGATAATCTTCCATAGAGGCAAATGCCGCCCCGATATTGGAAAGAAGAATGGGATAATTGGGATGTTGCAAATCATCCGACAAAGCCAGTTTATAATTTTCAATTGCACTGTAATAATCACCAATAGCCTGATAGAGCCTACCCCTACTCGCATAAGGGACAACTTTATTGGGATTATTATCCGCCAGAGAGTCGCTAATCGATACTGCCTGATGTAAGAGATTCAGCGCTCGGGCATAATCATTCCTTTTGCAATAGCCAGCAATCATGACGCTCGCCAACCCATTGTAAGAAACCCAGAGATCGTTCTGTTTTTCTTGAGCTAATTGCTGGTAAGTATCTATCGCTTTCAGGTAATAATATTCTGAAGAATCACAAGCTTGAACAAGAAGAAATGCCTGTGCCAAAAAATTTAGGGATTTCCCCAATTGTTCACTTTTAGCTCCCCAAATTTCAGCTTGAAAATGAGATGCCCTCCTCAAACAGATAAGAGCAGAATCCATTTTGCCTTCCGCCGGATTGCTGTAGCCTACCCCCAGGGTAAATAATGAGCTCGCATACAAACTGCTGTCATTTCTATTGTTCTTGTTTTCTGTCTTTCGAAGCAGAGCCTGTATAATCGGGAAGGCTTTTTGAAAGGATCCCTTAAAAGTATAAGTAGCTGCTCGATAGTAATTACCCAAACTTCGCTCGTAGGTATTGCTGCCGCTCTCGCTTAGCGCATCCTGATGACGATCCAGTACGAGAAGGGCACTGTCGTAGTAAGCCGTCTTGAATAGTAATATCCCTTTTGCCAATAACACAGAAGGACAGTCCCGCGAATCTTTTTTACAAAATTCACCTAGCTGGTTCAGGTAAAAATATTCTTGTTCATATGATTTCTGGTAATCAGTGGCCTCATCGATCTGTTGAATGTACCAACTGATCTTATGCTCGGAATAATTCTCTCCTTTTTGACAAGCAGTAAGTAAGAGAAGAGAAAAAAATCCTATCCAGCTCAACTTAGGGGATACCAACATCGGGAAGTTTTTGTCCATTTTTGAGTTAAATCAAAATAGTAAATATTTGAAGATCTGTTCTGTTGCCTTCCTTTATTTCCTATTACCTGAAAAACTGATTTTTTCGCATTTCAAGAATTTTTTCTTATAAAGCCCTGCTTATCAGGTAGTTAAATTTTTATCTATATTTTTTTCGGATAAGCAGGCGAATAATTGGGCAAAAAGGGTAATAGGTATATAAACAAGCTATTCATCAAGCATTAATTCATTTAGCCATGAACAGAAACAGTACCTTTATTCTCATTTTCCTTTTCCTTTCAAGCCCTCTTTTCGGGAATTCGCCTGTATCTGGCAACATGATCAACCAGGTATGGACCAAAGCCAATTCTCCTTATTGCGTGTCAGGGGATATTTTCGTTTCCAGCCTCACAATAGAGGCAGGTGTGAGAGTCATTTTTCAGGGAGATTACCTATTTGAAGTGGGGGGTATACTAACTGCCGTGGGAGCCCCTACGGATTCCATTTATTTTACCAAATCGGATTCTATCAGCGGTTGGCGAGGGATCCAGTTCAATTTTAGTAATCCAGCCTCAGAAATGGCCTATTGCAGAATTGACAGTTCAACTTCAGGAGGGATTAGGGTAAATAATTCTTCTCCAACTATCCGAAACTGCAGAATCATACATAATAGCAGCACAGATCATGGAGCAGGAGTATGGACAAATTCACAGTTGACCCTGAATTGTACAGAAATAATCGGCAACTATAGCAGCAGTCGATTTGGAGGAGGAGTTTACAATGAAGGTTCCCTTCGTCTGCTCAATTGTGCAGTAAGATATAATGTGAATGAATGGCTGCGTAGCTCTGTCTGGTCAGCCGGCGGGGGAATTTATTCTACGGGCAGCTTGTATGCTGAAAAATCAGAGATTAGCTACAACCATAACATCTCTACTAATGGCAATCCTTTTCAATCCTCATTTAGCTATGGAGGGGGAATTTATATAGATGCGGATAGCCTCGAACTTAAGGCCTGCGAATTGAATGGGAATGCAACTGCTGCCCATGCAAATACGAGTGCTGAAGTAAACGATGGAGGGGCTTTATACACGCTTGGGCTCAATTACGGGAAAATCAGCAATAGCATCTTTGGCTATGACTCTTTGTACTGGAGAGGAGTATGGGCAGGAAGCTCGGCCAAAGGAGGGGGCATATACATATTTTCGGGTAATCTGGATATCACGAATTCCACCATAGCCTACAACAGCTTTGATGGTATTTTCAATCGAACGGGTAACGTAAACTTACGGAACAGCATTGTATTTTTTCATCCAACAGCTCAGATTCAAGGGACAGTAAGTACCACCTACAGCAATGTTCAGAACTCTTTTCCCGGGACTGGAAATATTGCCCTAAATCCCCTCTTCTTTAGTACAGATGACTTGCGAATCGTGCCTGGTTCCCCTTCCATCGATGCTGGTGATCCTGCCAGTCAATACAATGATGTTTGTTCTCCGCCTTCTTTGGGTAATACTCGTAATGATATGGGTGCAGAAGGAGGTCCTACAGCCTGTTCCTGGCTCATTGACTGCAGCAATTCCCTCAAGATTCGTGCTGAGGCAGGACCTGATCAGGCCATTTGTGAAGGAGAAAGTGTTCAGATTGGGGGTTCGCCTACCGTCTCTGGGGGTACTCCTCCATATACTTACAGCTGGACTCCCACTACTAATTTGAATGCTGCGAACATCCCTAATCCTGCAGCTTCACCGGGAATATCAAGGCGCTATACTGTAAGTGTCACAGATGCTGCTGGTTCTATTGTCAGGGACAGCGTTTGGATAGAGGTGGGCAATCCTGTCTCTGTAAATCTGGGCCCGGATGTCGTGATTAATCCGGGAGGCTCTATTGTGTTGGATGCAAAAAATCCAGGGGCAAGCTATGCATGGAATACCGGAGATACCAGTAGAACCTTGACGGTAAATCAAGCCGGTGATTATTATGTAACGGTTCGATCAGGAGGTTGTATTGGCAGTGATACAATTTCGGTTTTCATGTCTAACAATCTGGATAGTTGTCTGGTCGTACATTATGACTTCAATGGGGATGCAAATGATAGAGGTCCTCACGGTCTGGATGGGACGGTATTTGGAGCGACTCTTACCCAGGACAATTTCGGCAATCCCAATTCGGCTTACCTATTTGATGGAAATGACCGAATTGATGTAGCAGATGATCCAGCCCTCACGTTCGGAACCGACGAATTCACCTTCACTGCTTGTGTACGGATAGATGCCTTTGGACCAGATGGAGGATATTACCTCATGGGACATTCCAATGGACCCGGAACAACACGAAAATGGATTTTTTGGTTGGGGGATGAAGGAATAAGTTTTATCGTAGGTCCTTCAAATGGATGGAATTGGCTGGGAGACTATGATTTCCAATTGAATACCTGGTATACTGTTGCAATAAGAAGAGATGCTGATAGCATTGCAGCTTTTGTAGACAGCGTCCACATTGGAAGTATAGATGCTTCTCTATTTGTACTCCCCAATATGAGTACTAATTTTCAGATAGGAACGGCAGAAACTGGCAGGCCAAACCGTCTTTTCAAAGGTGCGATAAGCGATCTAAGCTTGTATAGATGTGCCTTGAATGACTTAGAATTGCGAGAGTTATGTACACAAAACAGCACAGGTCGCGAAGCCTTTTCTCCCATAGAATCTCTTAAGGTTTACCCTAATCCATCAGATGCAAATTTCCGAATTGAACTCCAGCTGGATCAAATAGAGGACATTCAGATGAGGCTTTTTGACCTGAGAGGGAAAATGATCGCAGAGCAAGCCTGGCATAGGACTCTTTTTATTGAGCATCAAATTGATCTTTCCGCCCAAACAGATGGGGTCTATCTACTACAATTACAAATGGGAAATTATGTGATACATAAAAAATTATACCTGCTACATTAGCGGCAAACCTTCCTTTTCCTCAATGGAATTGCCAAAGCCTGAATACGTATTCAGGCTTTGGCAATAGGTGTTTATTGAAAATAATTTCTGCTTTCTGCCTGCAGGAGACATGCATAGAAATTGCACCATTTGTATGCGCTTTTTTCTGATCTCCGATTAGCTTAAATAGCGTTCGACCAGCACCTTTGTATGGTGAATCTCATGCCCAATGAGTTTAAAACCTATTGCGCGAACAGAGATTTCGTAGCCACTTGCCATGCCTGAACGCAGGAGCATCTCCCTGTCAAGACTCTTGAAGAACTGAATATTCGACATTTTTAAAAAGCGGTACTCTTCGATCATATCCTTAACGGGACGTAAATGAACTTTAGCAGGCGACACATAATCATCTACTTCGAATCCCGGCAGATGGCTTTGGTCATTTCGTGCAAATCTTAGCGCCCGATAGGCAAAAATCCGTTCTGTATCGATCATGTGCTGTAAAACCTCCTGAACACTCCACTTATTGGGGGCATACCGATACGCCCATTTGTCTTCGGGAATCTTGGAGAAAAACTCTATGCAAAACAACATATGCTTTTGCATTAAGTCCAGGAGTTCTCCTTCCGGTACAAGCCCCAGGTAGTGGGCTGTATTCTCATCATACTCTTGCTTTTGTAGATCTGTAACTATCATATTTTTGATAAAATTGAGGTAAATCCTATTGAATTATAAATGAAAGCTATGGCTATACTTGAGGAAAATCGTTTGTGTGCTGCTCATGGCTAACCAGGGACTCCGGCGATCAGTCTGTTGATTGAGTCCCCCATTATAGACGAGATAGAAGTCATTGCCTTCTTTGGGATTGAAGCGGAGCCTCAAACTGGCCAGATAAGATTTGGAAACGTTATTATGTTGTAATTGGGCACTAAGGCTCAATTTGGTGCTAAAGGTGTACAGGAATTTTAGCCTACTCAATTGTACATGAATAGCTGCGGCTTCAGAGGGAAAATGGAGAAGATTGTATTCATAATTTCCTTCCAGAATCAAATCAGGGGTAATATTGACTGCCGGTGCAAACAGAATGGTACTCTTTTTACCATGATAAAAACCTCCGCTCGAAAGACTGGCAAAATAGGAGAAGCCTTGCGAACTCGGGCTACTAACTGAAGCATGGAGAGAATTGAATTGATATTTTCCACGTTCTAAAGCAATATCATGAGTCAGCGGCAATTCATATAGAAGTTCCTCTGCATCTGCCTGTAAGAGAAGATCGAAGCTATAGCCTGATTTACTCAGCACATTGTACCCCAGGTGAATAAATCTGGATTCCAAAATCCTGTTTTCATTTCCCCAGGTCAAATCAGCCAGGATGTAAGGCCCCGATTGCACAATCTTTGACTCCCTTGAGGGAAACATATTGTAGGAAAGATTTGCAGCCAGTTTCTGGAAATCATGTCGATGCTCAAATCCTATACCCGGGACAAACTCTTTTCCGGACCTACCATAATTGACATTATAGGTAAAGCCTTTTTGTGAGCGTTTGGCCACTTCTACATAAAACTTACTTGCATCTAAAGAGTTGAGCTTATTCTCTTGCCCATCCGTAAAACTTTGAGCCCATCTAAAGGAGAGAAAGTTTTGCGGAAGAAAGCGGATATTTGCATCAAGCCCATAGACAGAATTAAAATCCCCCTTAAAGTCGGCACGATTCGTATAGATTAAGCCAATGTTCGAATTTTCATTCCACACTCTTTTTCTGAGTCGAAATACTGTGAAATTCTCAGAACCAAGCTCCTCATGTGCCGCCGTTTGCATTGATAGAAAGCCGCTCTCCCAATTTCCAAATTTTCCTACGGCTCTTAAGCCTCCAAAAATCCTGGTCTGAGCCCCATTTACAATACCTATCCTCCGACTGTGAAATAATTTATCATAGCTTCCAAAATTGAAATCAAACAAACCTGCTCTTTCCTGGAAGAAGAGTCGTTTTTCTGGAAAGAATATATTTAACCTACTCAGATTTATCTGCTGATCATCTGCTTCTACTTGTGCAAAGTCAGTATTGAGCGAAACATCTAAAGTCGCATTACTACTCAAGGCAATTTTCGCATCCAGACCAACTTCCTTTTTTATAGCAGTCTGGGTATGGTAAGATTCAGGATTAGGAATATATTCTGTAGTCCGAGCCATTCCCCCCAAAATATAGGGCGTAATATGAATAGGATTTTTGGAGTTGATTGCTGAAAACTCAAACCTTTGAGTCAGAGAGGGGCGAAAGGAACTACCAGTAGACAAATCTCTGGGAGGAAAAATATCCGTTTCATCATTTCGGGCCAGGTATCGCCAGGTCGTAATGCCCATGATCACCTTACCTTCTTTTTCTTCAAAGGGGAGCGTCGTCCAGGGTATCCGCATTTCAGCAAACCATCCCTCTTCCGTTCGGGTCACAGCTGCATCCCAATAGGCATTCCAACTTAGATTGAAAGCACCCAATCCCTGTATATCATTTGCCAAAGCCATATCCAGTTTTGAAGCCGTAGGGGTTACAAAGAAAGCCAGTGCATTTTCTCTATCATTGTAAGAATCAATGAGCAAACCACACCATTCGCTATTTTCCGTAAAATCATCCCGTTTTTTACTGTTTGCCACAATTTTATCAACTTCTGAGTCAAACATCCTCCCGGATAGGTAGAGGTAATCTTCATCGTAAGCAAGACGAATTTCTGTTTTCTGTGTAGGAGGATCTCCGGCATTGGGCACCTTTTGGCTTAAAGGAATGATTTCTACATTTGCCCATTCCTGTTCCGTAACCTTGCCATCCAGAATTATCTGATGGTCAATTTTTTGAGCCTGTAGAATTTGATTTTGTGCGTAGACCGTTTGAGAAGTACAAAAAAGAAGAGCCAACATTTTGAAAAGAACCAGAGCCTGTGGGAGCCGCCCATAACGTTCATATACATTGCGATTTTGCTGGGCGTTTATATCCTTATCCGGGGAAAGTTTTGCCTGAGTTTGCCTATTGAGACTGAGCAGACGATAGGAGCTTTTCAGATAAGTAGTCGAAATAAATAGTACTCTGATCAGTTTCACTATCCGGCTAAAAATGCTATGCTTTGCCAGGGGCTTTTGGGTATCTGTTTGTGAAGTGTGATGAGTTTTCATTTTATCTGATTTAGAAGGTCCAAAACTCAAGACCGAATGGGGTTCTATTCCCTATTTTTCCAGTTCGGGGAAAGAAAATCTACCATCCAGTAGTGAAGTACAGAATAAAAGTATAGCTTAACTGGAGCAGTAGACTACTCCAGTTTTTATAAATCATGTAGACCAGTTATGCTTCCTTTTAAAACCATGCTTCATCTGGATCGTTCCTCCAGAACCCCTCTATACCTTCAATTGTCCAATGCATTGATCAAAAATATCCATGCAGGCATGATCCAAGCGGGTCATAAATTGCCGGGAAGCAGGAAAATGGCGGCATTATTAGCCATCAATCGGAGAACAGTGATTACGGCCTATGAAGAATTAGAATCACAAGGATGGTTGGAGATTAAACTAAATAGCGGTTGCTATGTCAGTTCTATTTTACCCCAGCTTCATCCCAGACAGTTTGCGGATGCAGACTATCCCATGCAGATTTCTCATACTCCTTTCGAATTTGAGGATCAGTTTTCCTATCTCTCTCATTTTGAACCGGACCCATTCAGGGCTGAACCTTTGGTAATTGATGCAGGTTATCCGGATATCCGGCTCGCACCGCTCGTATCGCTATCCAGTAATTTAAGCAGCTTGATGAAAGGGAAGCGGTCAAATCGACTCATGAATTACAGTACTGATTTTTGCGGGGACCTTAATTTAAGGACGCAGTTGGTTCAACATCTACAAGCTAGTCGAAGCATTCAGATAGATATAGATAACCTTATGATCACAAGAGGAAGTCTCATGGCATTTTTCAATATTTTTCAAATAATTTTGCAAACAGGGGATAAAGTTATCGTAGGAGTTCCGGGCTTCCAGGTAGCAAATAATATTATCCGAATCGCTGGCGGAGAGATTCTGGAAGTGCCTGTCGATGATTACGGGATAGATGTTGATGAGATTGAGCGGACTTGTCAACGAGAGAGAATCAAAGCTGTCTTTATCATGCCTCACCACCATAATCCAACAACCGTTTCTCTACGAGCGGATCGGCGGATGAAATTATTGACGCTTTCCCATCAATATGGATTTGCCATCATAGAGGATGATTATGACTATGACTTTCATTACAATAGTAGTCCAATCCTGCCTATGGCTAGTCTTGATAAAAGTGGGCATGTGATCTATGTGGGTTCTCTGAGCAAGACCATCGCTCCGGCTTTACGGATGGGTTTTATCGTTGCAAGCAAAGAATTGATTCGACATATCAGCCGGCTAAGTCGTTTTATAGATTGTCATGGAAATATCGTGATGGAACGGGCAATTTCTATGCTATTCGATGAGGGAGAGATCAAGCGTTATTTCAAAAAGGCGCTCAAAAAATACCACGAACGCAGAGATCATTTTTGCCAACTCCTTCGCAAAGAATTGGGAAGCGCTATCGAATTTGACGATCCGGAAGGAGGAATGGCAGCCTGGGTGAAATTTGATCCGGCTATTTCTTTGCCCGACTTGCGGAAAAAGTCTTTAACGAAAGGCCTGGTTATTTCTAAATCCGTTTTTCACGATGACAAAAACAATCATTTAAACGCCATTCGAATGGGATTTGCCTCTCTTAGCGAGGAAGAAGCAAGTAATGCCATTGGTATATTGAAAAAGGTACTCTGATAAAAAGGGAGACATATCCTTGAAAAAATCTTCCCTTGGATGGGGGAAGGAGCTTTCTCCCGATGTCTAATAGGTATATCACAATACTTCTACAGGAAAATTATGAATAGAAAAAAATTCTTACGCAAAGGAGCCTGGGGGCTTAGTTCTATTTTTGCAATACCTTCGGTCTTAACGGGTTGTGAAGAAGGAAATGTTGATCCTTCCTCCTGCAATGTTACCCCCAGCGAAATTGCCGGACCATTTCCTATAAAATCACCCGCAGATTGGGTGCGAGAAAATATCATAGGAGATCGCTCTGGAATACCTTTGATGATGACTTTTATCGTTCAGAATACCAATGACAATTGTGCACCACTGGCTGATGTCTTTGTTGATATCTGGCAATGTGATGCTCAGGGAAATTATTCTGAGTATGACGGACAGCTGGATGGGAATTTCACCAGTGATCACTTTCTCAGGGGAAGGCAAAAAACGAATGCAAATGGGACTGCCTCCTTCATTAGTATCTATCCAGGTTGGTATCCGGGCAGGGCTCCTCACCTCCATATTGAAATTCTGGATGGCAATGAGAATTCCCTTTTGGTCAGTCAGGTTGCCTTTCCGGAAGACATTTCGAATGAGGTATATGCAACTTCCGATTACAAAGGAGATTTCGACACTTCCAATAATCGTGACGGATCATTCAGGGATTCTTTGAGCCGCAATATTGTAGATACCATTGGGGGAAATGTTACCGATGGCTATACGATAAGTAAGATAATCAAAGTAGCGGGCTGAGGCCCTGGGAATCTGGCAGATCTAAATCACAATCGCCAGATTCCCTTTTTTTCTACCCAAATCCACATAGGCATGAGCATCTGCAATTTGTTCCAGGGGATAGCTTCGATCAATCACGGCTTTTATACTTTCCTTTTCCAATAACTCTTTTAGCAGTTCCAAATCTTTCAAGCGCAAATGTGGAGCGCGTAAACCAGTAGCTGCAATCCGCATTTTCTTTCGCCCAAAAATAGCTGTCCATAGTACCGGGCCAAATCCCGACAGGCTCATACCCGCTTCCAGAAAGATCCCTCCCTCTTTTAGCGAATCTTTGCATTTGGAGAAAGTTGTTTTGCCAACCGCATCGAATATGATGTCATAATTTCTGCCAAGCTGAGTAAAATCCTCTTTTTTATAATCCACTACCCTATCCGCACCGATCTCGACCATTAGTTTTACATTGGCAGTACTGCAAACAGCCGTAACCTTTGCTCCATAATATTTGGCTACCTGTACGGCTGCTGAACCTACACTTCCGGAAGCACCATAGATCAAAACTTCCTGTCCGGCTTTGATTTCGCCCTGATCTCGGAGGAAAGGCAAGGCTGTCAGAAAACCATCCACACTGGCAGCAGCTTCTGCATGGCTGAGATTTTCGGGTTTGAAAGTCAATACGCCTTCTTCGGCTACACAGAGATATTCAGCATTTGCGCCAAAGCCAGGACCTGCTGTACCAAATACTTCATCTCCGACTTTAAATTTTTTCACATCCTTTCCTACGGCTTCTACAACACCCGACAATTCTTCTCCTAATCGCTTGATTTTGGGTTTTTGGATTCCCGTGAAAAGTCGGGAAAAGTAGGGTTCTCCTTTTCTGAAGGTTGCTTCAGTTGCCGTAACGGATGTGGCGTGAATCCTAAGCAGGATTTCATTGTCCTGGGGTTCAGGTTTGGATACTTCTTTCAGCTTCATTACCTGGGGGCCTCCATAATTTTCGTATTCTACTGCTTTCATTTTCTCCATGTTTGTATTGTTAAATGATTGATGATACAAATATGAAGAACAGGCAGGAGAGAATCGTTCGGGATTATAAATCCGAACAAATTGAGATTCGGGACGCTATGCTTGCTGGAATTTTTGGAATTGGCGAGGCGTCATGCCCGTTTCCTTTTTGAAAAAGGTATTGAAGGTAGTTTTGGAATTAAAGCCACTTTCAAAAGCGAGGCCCATGATGGTTATCGCAGAATTTTTGGGATCTAAGAGGAGGGATTTGAAGGTCTCTACCCGATAATGATTGATAAAATCATTGAAGTTCTTGTCCAGATGCTCATTTAGGAGCCAGGACAATTGGTTGGGATGAATGCTTAGCTGTTCGGCAAGAGAACGAAGCGATAAATCAGGATCTAGATAAGGGCGATCCGTTTCAATATACTTCAACAGGAGCTCCGTAAAATGTTTCGCCTGACTTTCGTCCAATAAGGCTTTCTTTTGTTTCTCCTCAGGCAAAGATTCTCCTAGTTGATAAATCCTGGCTTTGTAGGCGGTATATCGAGGATCCGTCCGAAGATTTTCAACCAAAGGATCTCCATACCTGAGTAAGAGCATAGAAGCTTTTCCTTTCAAGGCATTTTCTACCCACTCAAAAGCCTTATCAAACTGCCCCGTATTGGCGTAATACATGAATAAATAGCCATCAGCGGTTTGCCCCACAACTTCCTTAGCCTTCGTTTTTAAAAGTTCCAGGTGTTCTTCTTCTTTCTGCTTATCTCCCTTCAAGGCATAAGCAAGCGTAAGTATCCCTGTTTTCTCCTGAATGACCACAATCTCTTGAGGTACCTGATCATAATAATTAATGATCTCATCAAATGCTTTCATTTTCAGGAGGGCCATGGTTTTGACAGCATGGGCCGGTATGTTCTTATCATTAGATTCCAAACAAATATTCAGGAGCTTCAGGGCTTCACCATAGTTTTCAAAGGTGTAATGATACAGAGCATTCCAAAAGTGATTTTCATCGGATAAAGGATTGATCCTATTAGCAATATCCAGATGTTCTCGGGCTTTTTCCTTTTCTCCCGAAACGATATAGAAATAGGCAATGATTTGCTGAGCCTCTGCATTATTGGGATTGAGAATGAGGGCTTGTTTCATGTTCATCAAAGCCTTCCGAAAATCGACCTCGATGAAAAAGGCCTCATTGCCTAACTGATAATACACATCTGACAATTGCCTATTTAATTTGAAGGCTTGCAGGGTGTAGGTATGTGATTTTTTCCAGGCTTCATTGAAAGGAAGAAAACCCGTCGTGCCCAGAAAACTATAACAATCCGCCATTCCTACATAGGACTGTGCATGCTGAGGATCTATCTCCAAAGCTTTTTCATACAGACTTATGGCTTTTTTTGAATCCTCTGGATTCCATTTATTTTGGTAGTATTTGGCTCTGAGGGAATATTCATAGGCAGTTATGCTCTGGGTTTGTCGGTCTACCAGTCTGTCCATGATTTCAAAGTGGCCGAAATGCTCCCGCAATTTATCTGCTATCAGCAAACTGATCTCATCCTGTATGTCGAAGATATTTTCCAGCTTTCGATCCCATGTTTCTGACCAAAAGTGATAATCCTCATCTGCCTGAATCAACTGAGCCGTGATACGGATGGCATCTCTATGAATTCGGACACTTCCTTCCAATATGGTAGAAACCTTGAGTTCCTTGGCAATCTGGCTGAGGGGAATTTGCTTGTTCTTAAAGTAAAAAGAAGAGGTACGAGAGGTAACTTTTAACTGCTCGATCTTAGCAAGGGCATTAATTATTTCCTCTGTAATTCCATCACTAAAGAACTCACTATCTTCCTGATTGCTCATATTCACAAAGGGCAAAACAGCAATACTTTTCATATCCTGTTTTCTCTTCCCCTTGCCTTTCAATTCTGCTATATCCGGTATGCGGATTCCCTCATTGCTCACTGCAAATATCTCAACCGTTTCAAGGATATTCTTTAGGCTAAATTCTCCTAAAGAAATGGTTGAAATATGTGCGTGATTCTTGAGTTCGTCATTAAGTTTATCAGACACAAGAATGGCCCCGGCTTCTCCCATACTCTCTATCCTTGAGGCAAAATTCACCCCATCTCCATAGACCTCTGTTTTGTCAAAAACGATGTCTCCCAAATGAATGCCAATCCGTATGGGTACCTCAAGTCCGGATTGAAGTTGAAGTTGTAAAGCAATTGCACATTCGACAGCCTCAACCGCACTTTTAAAAACACTCAGGCTTCCATCCCCATAATACTGAAGAATCTCTCCCTGATGACTTTGATGCTCTCTTTCAAAAACTGACCTGTGCTTTGCCCGTACTTTTGCTGCTTTATCCTCATCTGCCTGCATCAAGGCTGTATAGCCCACAATATCTGTGAACATCACCGCTGCCAACTGCCTTTTACTTCTTTCTAGCATTGTATCGATTAGGACGGAAAGATAAGTTTCTAAATACTGAGATAGAATAATCTTATCGCCTTTTTTCTGGTATTTGGAAGGCCGACTTTCAAAGCAATTAAAGTCCTCGTAACTTCCTTATATATGACACGCAAAGTTCCCGATCAGTTGGAAGAAATTAATCCCCTGCGATTAAAAAAAGCGAAACATGTTTGTTTGGCTGAATATCAACGTTCGGAGCCTTGTGAATCAACACCTACCTTTTTATCTGAGCATAGCCTGATTTTCCTGATAAAAGGAGCCAAACGGTTTTATTATCAAGGCGAAAAAATAAGTGTTAAACTCGACAAGGTTATCCTTTTGAAAAGAGGCTATTATCTCATGTGTGAGCGGGATATTTCGGATGAAGACTACGAAAGTCTGGCCTTGTATTGCAATGAAGCCTTTCTAGAGCCGATCTGGAAAAAATATCAAGCTCTCTTTTCTGAGAAGGAGAGAAGCTCAGTTCCCGATTCTTCTATCCCTTTGATCGAAACGCATCCCTCCTACCTGAAATTGAAAGAGCAATTGTTGACTTATTTCGATTATCGGGGCAATCATTTGGAAGAGCATCTGAGAAATAAAGTAGAAGCATTCATGCTGGAGTTGGCAGATCAAAAGCCCCAATCGGTCTTTTTCAGCTTCTTGCAAGGGATTTTCTCCACAAAGCAACAGCAGATTAGTGATGTTGTCTCAGCCAATCTCTTCAACCCCTTGCAAGTAGAAGATCTGGCAAAATTGTCAGGAATGAGTAGTTCTACTTTCAAACGAAAGTTTAAAGAACTCTATAATAGTCCCCCCAAACGCTGGATCAGACACAAGCGATTGGAACATGCGAAGGCTCTGCTGCAAAGCTCAGAGAAAACAGTGGCAGAGATTGCTTTTGCTTGCGGATTTGAAGATCCTTCTCATTTCATTCGACTCTATAAAAATCAATATGGCCTCACACCTAAGGCTTCTTTGAACCTTCCTTCCTATACTTTGGACTAAACAGCATATAGCCAGGGCATTTGCAGGCCTAATTTTGTCAGGATCATTTATATAATCCACCAACTATGACTGACAAAGAAGCAATTCAACAAGTATTAGCTAATTATGTAGAGGGAGGAACTGAGGGAAATAAAGCTCAATTAAGAAGTGCTTTTCATCCCCAAGCCAAAATCAAATTTCTCAAAGAGGATCGAGTGCAGGAAGTAAGTGTAGAAGAATTTCTTTCCTGGCCAGCGATCGGGAAAAAGCATGATCGAAAGGCCAGAAATATTTCCTTTCAATATCGGGGAGAAATAGGAAGTGCTCATATTGTGCTGGAATATGCTGACTTTCGTTTTGTCGATTTCTTTCATTTGCTTAAAGAGGAAGGCAAGTGGTATATCTCCAACAAAATCTTTTATCGGGAAGAAGAGGAAAAGAATGCCGCTGAGAAAGAAGCCTTAAAGCCCGTTTATCAGTATTTCGAAGGTACGGCTACAGCTGATATCGCAATGCTGAAATCGGGTTTTACAGAAGATTGTAAGATTTACTTTATCAATGAAGAAGGCGCCTATGATTTTCTGAATAAGGATCAGTTTCATCAGATCGTTCGGGAATCAGAGGAGAAATTTGGAGAAAGAATCAATCGACTCATATCTATTGATATCGTGGGAAATATGGCCCGCGCCCATAGTCGCTCAGATTTTGAAAGTTTCTATTTTGAAGACTACCTCAATCTGCTCAAGATTGGGAAGGAGTGGAAAATCGTAGCAAAATGTAGCATACGGAAACCTAAGTAGTTTTCAAGACTTGGAGAATGGCATCTCCAAATCGTTTTTCAGAGCCGGGAAAGTTTGCAACAAATAATTCCGGCTCCACCAATTCCAGTTCCATCAAATAGAAGTTCCCATCTCTGATAATTCCGTCAACCCGCGCATAGCAGATCGCTTCTTCGATTCCATTCAGAATTTCCTGCGCTTGCTCTATGGAATTGGGAGGAGCTTCGAGCAAATCGACCGTTCCTCCATAATCACTCTGGACCCGGAAGTCTCCTTTTTTTGCTCGCTTCAAGACGGCATGACTAAAGACTTTATTGAAAAAGACCAGCGACCATTCCCCCTCTGTCACTACTTCGGGTGAAAATTCCTGAAGGATAAGATCGCGCTCTGAAAGCAGGGAATCTAACTCTCCTTGCCTGGTTGCTGCATCTTCTCTCTTACAGGTCCAGGTTTTATATCCACTGGCAGAAATGACCGGCTTGATTACGGCTTTTTCCCACTTTTCTTTCTCCATATATGCTGCCAGGTCCCAATTGCTTCCTTTTTTCAGGATTCGAAGAGGAAGCTGATTCGTTTTATTTAGAAAATTCTGGAGGTATGATTTATTAGAATTCCAGCGAAGTACAGAGATCGGATTCTGAACCATACAATTATGTTGCTCCAGTTTATCCAGAAAAGCCATCCATTCTTCATAGCGTTTGTGATAGTCCCAAACCGATCGTACCAGATAAAGCTCGTAGGTCTCCAGCTTCAAATTGGGATCATCCCAAATTACAAGTTCTGTATGGAAACCATGAGACTCCAAATAATCCGCAACAAGCTTATCGCTGGGTGTCAGTTTGGGAAAATTGGAGGAAGTCAGAAAGGCAATGGATTTCAAGGCGTTTACTTATTAAATGGAGGAATGAAGAAACGTCCTTCCTTGCTTTTATCAAAATTTTTACTGCTTAAATACGAATGGCAATAGGGGAAAATGGAATGCCAACTGTCATGATGAAAAGCGGCAGCAGTTGCCGGCTCTTTTACGCAAACATGGAATCCTTGAATAATTAATATTGTGTATTTGGGTTTGGGGTTTTTATCAATCCCATCATCTATGTAAAGTGGGTATGGCCAGGACGGGCATATCCGCTTTTTTTATGACGAGCTGTCATCCCGAGCAAAGTCGAAGGACCTAAACAAGCTGCCAACAATCATCGATGCAAAATAAAATCTGCCATGTTTATGTAGAAATAACGTGAGGCCCTTAAGTTTTGGTCAGGGGGACAGATTGTTTAAGCCTCATCCCTCATCTTTATCCAGGCCCTTATGACAGCTTGAAGTGCCTCTTTTTTCTTTTCGATATCCTCCATGCCATGAAAACGGGCAACACGGGATTCTTTCCCATCGCCTTCCAGCAATCCATGTGGATCATCTATCGTAGCTCCTTTGTGAAACATCAGGCTTACCAACTTTTTCGCATTCATAAAAAAGGAAGCAATATTTCCTTTGTACATAAAGGTCGGGCTGCTCCATTTTATAGTTTCCTCAATCCGATCATCCGCAGCAAGTACGATCTCTCGCACCCGTTCAATTTCGGTAGTCAAGGGATGAGCTTTTTTGTCCAAATATTGATCTACTTCAGGATTCTTATTCATTGCATTATAAATTAGAGGAGGCGTATAAATAAGAAACGAATTCTCAGGCTAAATAGCTGCTAGTGAGCTTCTACCCACTCTCTGAATTTGGGACTCCGGCTATTGCTGGTATAAAGGACTTGCTGAGAAGCAAGGAGATTGATGGCCAGTCGATTTTTGGTATAAGGGCTGAAATGTTGAATCGAAGCAAAGGGAATAATTTCACTTCGATTGATGCGAAAAAAAGCTTTAGGATCAAGCAGCTCCTCCAATTTTTGCAAAGTATAATTCAGAATATGCTTTTTGCCTGCCCGATCAATAGCCAATACGAAATCCCCTTGCGATTGAAAGAAAAGTACCTCTTCCAGACGCAGGATAAATATGCCTTCTTTCTTTTTGACGGTAAAGGTTGATTTATGGCTATTTGACTTTTGGGATAATGTCGCTTTCAGCTGCTCTAAACTCTGCTGAAAGTCGGGCTTTCTTTCTTTTTGGGCGAAAAGCTGTTGGTATTTGTTCCAGCTTTCCTCAAACTGCTCCCGACTGTAGGGCTTTAAGAGATAGGCAATGCCATTTGTGCGAAAAGCATCCAGAAAATATTGATTGTAGGCGGTACAAAAAATGAGCGGGCAGTTTGGATGTATTTCTTCAAAAAGAGAAAACACATTTCCATCCAGCAATTCTATATCGGAATAAATAAGATCAAGTTCGGGATGTTCCTGAATAAATATACGCCCCTCCAGTATGCTTCTTTTCCATTCAAGCTTTGCGGTGGGAGCGAAACTGCGAATCATATCGATGAGCTTTTCACCTGCCCCCTGCTCATCCTCCAATACCAATATGTTCAATTGTTCAGCCATATACTTTTTTCAACAAGGGTAAGCGAACGAGAAAATGATCTCCATCCTCTACCAGGATATCTTTATCAGCCAGGAGTTTGTAGCGCGCCTGCAAATTTTTCAAACCCGTTCCATTGGAATCCGAAGCCTGAATTTTGGGTCGTTTCTCATGGGAAATGCTGATGCCGGATGTATCGGCTTTGATTTCGACCTGCAAGGGATCATCTGCTTGCGCCTGATTATGCTTGACTACATTTTCGACCAGGCCCTGAAGGGAAGTTGGAGGAATGAGGTAGGCTTTGAGATCCGACAACTCATTTACTTTGTCAAACACATAGAGTCGATTGAAACGCTTTTCCAGCAAATAGATATAGTCATCTACAAACTTCCATTCTTCTTCAAGACTCACCACATCCTGCTCCGTCTGTCCCAACCAATAGCGGTAAATATTGGCCAACTTGTGAAGGTAGGCTTTGGCCTCCTCCTTATCCCTTTCGATCAGGTCATCCAGGACATTGAGATTGTTAAAAAGAAAATGAGGATTGGTTTGCGCTTTGAGAACACTGAGTTCGAGGGCAATCTTCTCTTCTCTTAATTCCTGTATGGTTCGGGTATTGCTGATGCGGTCTTTGGTAAAGCGATAGGCCAGAGAAAAGACAAAGGCAAAAAACATCGAATTGGGCAGACCCAGGACCAGATTTTCACGACTAAGTATTTCAAAGAAAATGCTGGAGAAAAAAGAATCAGCTTTGGGAAAGCTCAAGGCAAACATACTTGCACGAAGCAATTCAACTCCTAAAAGCAGCAAGAAACTAATCAGAAAATATCGATACCATTTGGGTCCATTCAGAAAGCGGGGAACCAGCCAAAAGGCATTGAGGTAGAAAAAAACGGGAAATAGAAGGGCAGAAATGGGAGCGGGAGTATTAGGACGAAGGCTTCTGTCCAGCCAGTTTTCATTCCAGTCCACATTCAGGATGGATACAAAAAACAGCCAGAACATGAGATGCAGCAGGCTCTCTTTTCTAAAAAACAGGGATTTGATCTGGTTCAGGTGCATAGCTATGGTACCGCTCCCTATAGACACATCCAGCATGTGAAAGGAGGTAAAAGCTAGTCAAAAAATCCTGTTTTTCTGATTCTTTCCTTTATTCTGGGGCGAAAGGAAGATGATGCGGGCCAAATTTCCGATGAATGAATCAAGCGCCTTTTTTTTATTGAACGGAATAATGCCCTTGTTTAGCGGAAAATAGGCCCGGGAGAAAGAGAAGTGCCTGACTTTTAGGAGAAGAATGCCTAAGATTAATCAAGGATTGCAAACACAGCCCTGGTCTATGTTTAGAAAGATATTTTCATTTGAATTTACTTCCTGGTTGAAAAGCCCTACTATCTATGTATATGGGCTTAGCTTTTTTGCCATAGCATTTCTTTCCTTGGCCGGTTCGCTGGGTGTATTTGATGAGCTGAGCCCCAAAGCCGAATTACAATCTCATTTAAATTCGCCTTATGAAGTCAGCTATATCCTTTTCTATTTCAATAAGATCTTTCTCTTTTTGCTCCCAGCTATAATTGGGGCAACGATCTACAAAGACTTTCGGCATAATCTTCATAGTATCCTCTACAGCTTCCCCATTAAGAAACATGCTTATTTGGGGGGCAAATTTTTGAGTGCTTTTTCCATAACTCTCGCTATCAGTTTGTTTGCGGCTTCCGGTCTCGTCTTTGCCGAACTTATGCCGGGAGCTGATCCTTCCAAATTGGGGCCTTTTAGTTGGGGTTCCTATATGCAGGCATTTTCCCTCTTCCTCATCCCCAATTTACTATTCCAGGGCTTGATCGTATTTTCTCTGGTATTACTTAGCAGAAATGTCATTTCAGGCTTTTTGGGGGTAGTGGTATTATTTCTCATTCAGGTAATCAGTGAAAATGCCTTCGCAGGGCATGGCTTTTGGGTGGCACTTTTGGATCCTTTCGCCCAAAATACTTCTCTTTATGAAAGTCAATTCTGGACTTTGAGTGAAAGAAATGTCACTTACTATTCACTCCAGGGAGTACTGCTCTATAATCGAATCTTTTGGCTGGGACTTTCTTTTCTGCTAGGAGTCTATACCTATCGGAAATTTCAGTTTCATCAGGAGCAGCAGTGGAAATGGCAAGTTTTTAACAAGAAGAAATCTAGTAAGGAAGAATCCTCTCCAACAGGCAATATCTCTATTCCCCAAACTACAAAGAGCTACGGATGGAAAGAGGATCTCAGGCGAGTTTTACATCTCAGCTTTTTCAATCTTCGCTTCATTATAAAGAATTGGACCTTTTTAGCCATAGCCCTGATCTCCTGCCTATCGGTTATATTCTCTTTGGGGAGAATCACACGTTTGGATGAAATGGTCCTGCTTCCCACTACTCAATTGATGTTGAGAATACCGGCTTTTTTCTTCCTGACCTTTACGATGCTCCTGACCTTTATCTATGCAGGTAGTTTGATGCAAAGAGATCGGATGACGAATATGTACGTTCTGATCGATAGCAGTCCGGTCCGAAATGGGGTTTTGCTAATTTCTCGTCTTCTGGCTTTACTTCTGATGCAACTCTTGATGCTCTTCCTGATGATTGTATGTGGAATCGGTGTGCAGGCCAGTCAGGCTTACTTTCATTTTGAATTGGACCTCTATGTCTCCCATCTATACGGTCTCCGTTTTTGGGGCTTGATGGTCTGGGCTATTACCGCAGTCTTCGTCCATAGTTTTTTCCCAAATCTGTATCAGGGTTTATTCGCTTTGGTTCTTTTATGGCTGGGTATCAGTGGAATGCCTTCTGTGGGTCTGGATTCACATGTTTTGCTTTTCAATTCTCCTCCGGAGCTTAGTTATTCTGATTTGAATGCTTATGACCATCAATTACCGGCCTTTGCACTTGTGCAGGGCTATTGGCTGATTGGAGCATTTCTACTTTTTTGCCTGAGTTTGTTGATATGGGAAAGAGGCGTTTCCCTGGGAATAAAAGAAAGGTGGCTACAGTTTCGCTCCCGGCTCAATAAAAGCTGGTACTTAAATCTGGGCATCCTATCTGTTGCATTTATCTCATTAGGTGCCAACATCCTCTGGGAAGAACATGAAAGAGAGGTCATATCAAATGAAGGTTTTCAGGCTTCCTTTAAGACATTCAAAAAGGAATTTAAGCAGTATGAAAAACTAAAGCAGCCTCGAATCAAGGCCCTTAATTTGGAAATGGACCTTTATCCGGAAAAGAAATCCTTTACAGCTAGTGGTAGCTATCTGTTGATCAATCCTCATGAAGTCTCTTTGGATACCTTGCTAGTCAGAACAGGATTTGATGAAGAAACAGAGCTGGATTTTGCGGGAAAGGCAGATTTACTCCTAGCAGATAGTATTATGCATTTCAGTGTTTGGGTACTGAAAAGGAGTTTGCTGCCGAAAGATAGTATGCACTTTTCCTTTTCCGTTCAAAGTAAAGGCAATACCCTTTTTGAACAGTATCCCAATGTGAAAGTCAATGGCAGCTTTCTTCGGGAAGATGCCCTGCCTCGTCTGGGCTATATTCGGGGAGCAATGGAACCAGAACCGAATTCTACTCATAGCCGTGAATTCAATTATCAATCCTGGGATTCGGACCATATTGATATGGATATTCGCCTGAGCACTTCTTCCGATCAGATCGCGATAGCGCCCGGGCAGTTGATTGAATCCTACAGTAAGGATAGGAGGAAGTATTTTCACTACAAAAGTCAGAGGCCCCTGAAGTATGCCTTGGGAATTCTTTCGGGGGACTATGAACAGAAAGAAAGCAATTGGCAGCATATAGCGATCCGGGCATTTTATCATCCCGGACATGACAAGAATCTCGAAACCATGATGGATGGACTGAAGGCGGCCTTAGCCTACAATAGTCAGTACTTTGGACCCTACCAACATGCAAGTGCAGAGATCGTAGAATTTCCCCTGACAGATGGGACATTCTCTACGACTTATGCCAATATCAGTCCTACTTCAGAATTTCGCTTTATCAGCAATGCAAGCATAGACAGCCAAAAAGTTGACCTTTCCTTTTACACGGCTGCCCATGAACTGAGTCATCAATGGTGGGGCGCTCAATTGATACCTGCACATGCAAAAGGCGCTCGGATGCTCAGTGAAAGTACAACGGAATATATTAGTCTGAATATATTTCGTAAGGCTTTTGGAGAAAAGCAGGCCCGTAAATTTCTGGGACTTCAACGGAGTCGCTACTTAAATGGCAGAGCCAATCTTTCGAGTCGGGAATTGCCCCTCTATCGGGTGAAAGCCAGTGATCAGTTCATGTTTTATGGAAAAGGAACGATGGCTTTTCATGCCCTTGCTTATTTGATTGGGGAAGAAGAAATGAATCGCATCCTCGGCAACTTTTTGGATGTTTATCGATTCAAAGGTCCCCCCTACCCTTTGTCCATCGACTTTCTCAGCTATCTCAAAGAAGAAAGCCCCGATTCCCTCAATTACCTGATCGAAGACTATTTTGAAAAGGTAATTCTGCATGATGGGAAAATTGAACATGCTGAGATGAGACAGCAAGGTTCAGGCTACGAATTGGAGGTAGAACTGAGCTTGAAGAAAGAAGAACATTTGGATATTGGCCAGTACGAGGAGCTCCCTCTGGATGATCTTGTGGAGATTGGGATTTATGATGCGAAAGATGAATTAATTCGGCTTGAGCGATTTTGGATGAAAGAAGGCAGAAAAAGCTTAAAGTTTAACCTGGAAAAGCAGGCTGCGAAAGTTGTGCTTGATCCGAATCTCTTGCAGATAGATCGGGATTTGCGGGATAATAGTATTGAAGTAGAATAATAAAATACTTCTCACCCCGAACTTGGGGAAGGACCTAAGTGTACATCCAGATTACTTGCCACATAATCAGCAAAGTTACCTGGATTTTAGATATTTCGGATTCGCTCAGTATGACCCTTTCGGATTGGAGCCTGCTTTCCTGATCATCAACAAAAAGGAACTGCCCAAAAGCAGTTCCTCATCGTCATTCTCGAAAAATTTAATCTATTCTTGTGTGAAATCTCCGGAAAAGGAAATGAAAGCTTCGTCGAATCCCACTTTTGTAGGCCTCATGCTTCCATAAAGGATCGCTCCTCCTTCCAAGATCCCATTCTCTACTTTGATCTGGCAAAAAAGGATGCCGTATTCGGTGATCAAGCCATAAAGGTCTTTGTCTCTTAGTTTGATGAGTTGGTAGTTTACCTCCTCCTCATCTCCATTCTTTATCGATAAAATTCCTTTTGCTCCTTCCAGCTGAATCTGTCCCTTTCCTTTGACTTGTTTTTTGCTTCCTCGACGAACAAAGTCCACTTCTCCTTTTCCTTTAAGGCTTAGATCCGCTTCTTCTTCTGACAAAAACAGAGATGCCAGCACATGGGCACTTTCTTCTATCATATGGGGCCTGCTCGCATTTCCCATGATGGATACACTCATTTTTTCTTCGGGGAAAATGCAGATTACGCTGCGGGTTCCTTCCATCGAACCGGCATGTTCATGAACTTTTCTCCCAAAGGGGTCTACATTGGTCCGCCATCCGATTCCCACCCAGGTTTCCTTGCCATCATTCAATGCCTGAGTCTGAAACATCCGATCTACGGTTTGGGAACTGAAGAAACCTGAATAATAGGCACTTCCCAATTTTACCAGATCGCTGGGCGTAGAAGTCATTCCTCCTCCGCCCCACTTATAGCTAGGGTCTTGCGGCTTCTTTACCTGTGATACTTTCCCAGATTTATTGATGTAAAAAAGTTCGCTCATGTCCTTGTGAATGGCATGCCTGAGATCGGGACCAGAAGATTGCATCCCAAGAGGCTCAAAAATTTCCTGATCGAGGTAATCCAGAAATTCCATCTGTGAAGCTCCTTCTATGACCGCAGAGAGCAAAGTATATCCATGGGTGGAATATTTGTATTTGGTCCCGGGTTCAAATAGCAGCTTTTGATGGGAAAAGGTTCCCAGGGATTCGGAAACAGAAGGGTAAAAGCGTTTTTGAATCTTATCGCTAAAGGAATAGTGTGGAAAGCCGGCAATATGTCCCGATAATTGAGCTACACTAAAACTATGTGCCTTTTTGGGGAATTGGGGAACATAGGAACTCACGGCTTTGTCAAAATCGAGTTTTCCCTCCTGGTACAATTTTGCCATGGCAGTAGTGGTCATCATTTTGGAGACAGAAGCTGCGCGAAAGCGGGTATTTGGCGTGACGGCTGCCTGGTCTTCCGATTTTGCAATCCCAAAACCTGCTGCATAAATCGTTTGATCTCCCTTTCTCACAGCAACTGAAATACCGGGAGGACTATCTTCAGATTGTATGAATGCTTTAAAGAGCGCCTGTGCGTGTTCTTTTGCCAGTTGGTGATTTTTCTGGCTATACACCTGCCCCATAAAGAGCAGGAAGACAAGAAGGAAAGTGGCAGTTTTCTGTTGTTTAATCATTTTTAGCGCCTTTGTCTAGTAAATAAGCTACGATATCTGAGTATCCTCCTTTGCGTGCTACTTTAAGAGGAGTATATAAACGAGAATTGAGGTTGTAGACTTCTCGGGAAGACTTGTTTACATCTGCCCCTCTGGCAACCAGAAGCTTTACCAATTCCAGATTCCCTTCTGCACAAGCTCTGATCAGAGGCGTTTCATCACCGGTTATTTCATAGTTAACATCGGCTCCTTTATCCAGGAGATATACCACTATATCTTCATGTCCATATTCCACCGCAGCAATGAGGGGATTTCCATCTCCTTTTACTCCTTTATCTATATCTGCCCCCTTTGATAAGAGGTAGGAAATGATGGCCTGATCTCCCCGAGCTGCTGCAACGATCAGGGGACTTCCGTCTCCCCGAATATCCAAATCCACATCTGCTCCCTGTTCGACCAGGTATTTCACGACCTCCATATTTCCAATTCTCACAGCTATAATCAAAGGTGTGCCGTCTCCGTAATACTTTTTATTCACATCCGCACCCCCTTCTACCATCTTTTTCACCCATTCCAACTGATCTTGTGATGAGGCATTCAACAATCCTTCTTCGTCTTGTTCGTCATCCTCATATTCATAATCATCTTCGTCATCCTCATCATCATACTCGTCATCGTCATCGTAACGATCATATTCTCCTTTATTGCTACCTCCTTTAGCCGTCAGCAAGCGAATCATCTCATCATCTCCTTTATTGAGCGCAATCTCCAGCGGATAACCATCTGCGATATTTCCGAGATTGGGATTGGCTCCATTTTCGAGCAGGTATTTGACTACCTGGGGATGTCCTCCGGCGACTGCATTGATGAGTGCGCTCCCATCTCCTGTGCTAAGGACATTGATTTTTGCTCCCAGGTTTAGAAGTTTTTTGACGATAGATAGGTGGCCGTGTCGAGCAGCGAGGATCAGAGCTGTTCCGTCTCCTCTCTCCTCTTCATTTACATCTGCTCCTTTTTTGATCATAAGATCAACCATCGCCCCCATTCCACTTCCGGATGCTGCCATCAAAGGCGTTTCATCATGTTTGTGATGAAAGCTCACCTTTGCTCCTTTGCTAATAAGGAGTTCGACTATTTCTTTATGTCCTTCCCGGGCTGCCATGACCAGAGCTGTACGAGGATTACTTTTCTCATACACACAATCTACATCTGCACTATTCAGCAGGCTGCGGACGGCGGAGATATTATTTTCTTCTACCGCTTTGAGGAGTTTGCCACAATTGTTTTGAGCAAGGAGAGCATTACAGAAGATGCCCAGCAGTAGAAAGATGACCTGATTTTTCATTGTATATAGAATTATTGAATTGAGCTACGATCCAAAGATGCAGGAAGATTTGATAGGAATGGGAGAAATAAGATCAAGACAAAGCAGCCATCGATAGACAGGCATTTTATGAGGACGAAGCATATTTAGCTCACTAATTCAGCTTTTCATTGTCATTATTCCGGTATTCGTCGACAAAGTAAAAACATAAGCTATTTTGGCTGTATTTTGCATTCATGGCTTACTCGCTATCACTTCATAACTCCAATATCAGTAGGATTGATTCCATCCCCAGGTTTATCTATCATCTGGGTTTTTGGGTTCTTGTAATCCTTTTACTGGCATATCATGGCAGCCTGTTAGGAAGTAGCTTTAAAGATAATCTGATCAATATGCTTAGTATTCTGCCGGTTCAGATGCTGGCTGCCTATTCCTTGATCTATTATCTCATTCCGAAACTATTGTATAAGGGTCGCTGGTTGCTATTTTTTGTCAGTCTGGCATTGATCGCCTATGGACTCTCTGCATTGGCCCGACTTTCCATTATCCATATCGCTGAACCCCTCATCAATTTTGAAAGTTATGAGGAATCGGTCTGGGAAGTGATCACAGACGCTGTCTATCTGATCAAGGTATATATGGTATCTGTTTATTTGCCAGCCGTACTTCTCTTTCTACTGAAGATGATGAAAGAAAGATTTCAGCAGGAGAATAAACTCATCAGCCTTGAGCGTGAAAAAAGCATGGCAGAACTCAACTTCCTCAAGGCACAAATGAATCCCCACTTCCTTTTCAATACCCTCAACAATATTTATGCATTAGCGAAAAGTGGATCAGAGCAAACGGCGGATATGGTTATGAAGTTGTCGGAGATCCTCGACTATACCATCTATGAATGCAATCAGCCAAGGGTACCTATTATAAAAGAATGGGAGTTGATCGAGAGTTATGCAGATCTTCAGAGTTTGCGGTATAAGGATAGCCTCATGATCTTACTGGACCAGAAGATAGAGGATACCGAAGTGCAAATTGCTCCCCTCCTTTTGATCAGTCTTGTAGAAAACGCTTTCAAATATGTGATGACTACCAAAGATGGTGATCCTTTAATCCGGATAAATCTGACGCTTACTGATAAGCTGCTTTCTTTCCGGGTTTTCAATTCCAAATCAAAAATTCTCTCTTCCAGAGACTCAGGAGGTAAAGGAATTGGTATAAAAAACTTGAAACGGCAGCTGAGTTTGCAATATCCGGAACGGCATAGGATGATCATCGAAGACCAGAAAGATTCCTATAGCGTAATCCTACATATAGACCTTTAAACACGAGATATGAAGAGCCCCATAAAATGCCTGATTGTAGATGATGAACCTTTGGCAGCTGAGGTGATCGAGGATTATGTAAAACAGATCCCTCAACTTCATCTTGTGGCAAGTTGTCAGGATAGTATGAAAGCATTTGAAGTCCTGAACCGAGAAGCGGTTGACCTTGTTTTTCTGGATGTGGAAATGCCTCAAATGAATGGGATTGAATTTATTCGCTCTCTTTCTAATCCTCCTCAGGTAATCCTTACAACTGCATTCAGAGAATATGCCATTGAAGGTTATGAGATTGAAGTCCTGGATTATTTATTGAAACCCATCTCTTTCGGACGTTTCTTTAAGTCTGTCAATAAATACCTGAAATTAAATCAGAAAGAGGAAGTAAAAGAAAGCAGCGAAGGACTGGAAAAACCACGTGGATCTATTTATGTGTATGCCGATAAAAAGCATGTAAAAGTTTATCTGGATCAAATTCTTTATATCGAAAGTATCAAGGATTATGTGCGTATACACACAACCGGCAAAAACATCATTTCCAAGGACACCATCAGTCGCTATGAAAAACTCTTACCGGAGGCCTTCATTCGTATTCATCGCTCCTACATCGTAAACAGTTCGATGATTTCAGCCTTTACTCATCATGATATAGAGATTGGAGATATAGAAATCCCGATAGGTGCGAGTTATAAAAAAGCAGTCATAGAGTATTTAAAAGCTCAGGCCTAGATCAGATTTTGAATGTTTCTAATAAAATTCCACCTACTGAGGAATGAGTTTCGAACAATAGGACATGGAAGAGATATTTTTTGGGAATTAAGGATTTTTGAGGTCAATTGAGCCAAAAAGCTATAGCTTTTTTATATTAGAAAATAGAGAAATCGAATTCTTTACAGGCTGAGATTATATAAAATTTCCTATATAGTCAGTTACATTATTTGTTGAGTTGGATTTTTTTTCATTGATTGAGTATTCAAGAAATGGTATGAATAAGGCCCTGGACCATTATAGTTCCCAAAATCTACTTGCAAAAATCAGCAGGAATCTCAGGATTCTTCGGGAGAAATTTGCGGGCCTCGATATTACACCTTCTGTAGACAATAAGACCCTGGGCCTGGAGGAATTCGGAGAAGAAATCTATTATGCACCTAGCGAGCGAAAGGACTTGAGGAATACCTTTACTCAACTAAAGATTAAACCGAGTGATCGTATTCTTGATTATGGATCGGGCAAAGGGGCAGCCATGCTTATTCTGGATGAATTTGGGTTCGAGGAAGTTGCGGGAGTTGAAGTTTCACCCTTTCTCGTAAGTATTGCTAAAAAGAATTTCTTTCTTCTGGAAAGCCAACATCTCTCAATATATGAGTCTGATGCCCGAGATTTTCATGACATAGATCGTTTCTCTCACTTTTACCTCTTTCATCCTTTTCCCGGCAAAGTTTTGAATACGGTTTTGGGAAATATTGAAGACTCTCTTCAAAGAAATCCACGGGCTATTCAGATCATCTACTATATGCCCGTCCATAAGGAAGTTTTTGAGGCACAAAGCTGGCTGAAATTGGATCGGGTAATTCCCGGAGGGACTTTTGAAACCCGTGTTTACTGGGCCAAGCCTACAAATTAAACCATCCATACAGGATTTTCTACCAGCAAGGCGCAGCATGTTTACTCCGCGCTTGTCAATTACTTTATTGTAGAGATATTCCAAAGACATTTCCTCCCCTTCTTCTCAGAAACAGAAGGGTATAGTGTTTGGATATACCTTGCTGCTTGCCGCTCTTTTCTCATGCCATTGAACGTTTTAGAATTGACTGTATGTTGAACGCCCTATATTCACATCAATCGGAATCGATTGATGGAAAAAAGCGCAGCTTCCTGCAAGGGAAGAGCCATCCGCACTTTGTTCCCATCATTGACAAGCTCTATTTTTTTAATGAATCTGATATGTTTCCCGGCCAGGTTTTGGGAAATAAATTCCAAAAACTGGAAAAGCTCCTGGGAAATCAACTGCAGTATGAAATATTTCTGCAACAAAAAGCCCGGCGTCCCAATTATGATATGTACGCCTGCTTTCAACCCTTCAATGAAGCTTCCAAAGCTTTGTATCCTTTCTTTAAAAAACTCAGAGCCACTGTAAAAAAAGGAGATACTATCCTTAATCTCTGGGACCGTTCGGGATGGATCACTGCCCTATTAGCGGGTCTCTTTCCGGAGAATGAAATTCTTACCACCTGGGAAGGGAATAAGGACGTTCTGGGCTATAAAGGCTACAACTTCTGGTTACAGGAAAGAGATAACATCCGTGTAATGTTTTGCGATCTGGATGAGCCTTTGCCATTGGCTGATAATAGCATCGCATTCTCAGTCGGTTTGGATACCTTCCATCGCTTTAATCAAGGCTTACTATTAAAGGAATTGATGCGGGTGGTTAAGGATGAGGGCGCTATTATTTTCCCTCATGTCCATCTCACCAATAATGAGCCGGAGCCCTGGTTTGAAAGAGGCTGCAAGCAGATGCATGGAATGGATTATGATCGTGCCTTTTCCCTTTTTCCGGATGAAAGCAATTGGAAAGGATATGTCTTCTCCGAACCCTATATGTTCGCAGCAAATGAAATCCATGCACTAGCTGAAATCCCTTTGATATCGACCCCGGATCAAACCGATTATAATTCTTTGATAGCAGTTCTACCAAAAGCATGGGAAGGCGATTCTTTGTCAGCTTTCTCTATGAAAGACCTGGATTCGATAGAGGATTGTTTTGTCATCATCAATCTGCTTCTGAATATTGACTTGCATCACCAAAAAGTAGAAGTAGACCACGACTATCTCAATGGATCAGTAGGCTATTTGCTGGATAGACATCCTATTTATATTGAGCGAATCAAAGCCCTGGATAATTTCGAGCTTTCCTTACTTGCAACTCAAATCACCTATTTGGCCACGCATGCTTATTCGGTGAAAGAGATGCAGGAACGCATCGGCTGTAGTAAGGAAGAGCTATATGCAGAGCTGGAAAAACTTGAAAAGCTGGGGATGCTACAGGTATTGCCCGTTTCCAGAGAAGCTACCCGTTTACAATACCACCTGATGTCTCAGGAGTATTTGGTTCCGGAAACACAGCAAAATCTAAAGTCTTTGTGGCAACATGCTGTCAAAGCCTTCCCGGAAAAACATGCACTCATCTCTCTGGAGGATGAAAGTGAATTTACCTATGAAGACTGCGAAGAAGTAGTCGAAATGATCATGCTTGGTTTGCATGCCTCTGGTTTGAAAAAAGGCGATAATGTCATTATTGCAGGCAATATTCATACGGAAGCAGTCATGCTATACTGGGCTTGTATGCAATTAGGGATTGTTGTTGCTCCGATTGGCGGGCATTTGCCTCAGGAAACAATCGAACACATCCTGAAATTGACAGATGCAAAACGGGTTTTCCTGACTGAAAAGCTTTACCAGGAGAAAGGATCATTTTTTGGGGAAAGTTCAATCATTCTTTTTGATGAAGAAGAGCAGGCTGAAGATGCTTTGTACTTCGAAGATTGGCTGGAAGAAATTGAGGATGAAGAATTATCAGAAGTAGAGGTTCAGTCTAAAGATAAAGCGGTCATTTTATTCACTTCGGGATCAACCGGTATGCCCAAAGGTGTTCAGCTTTCGCATGGAAATCTTTTCAGAAGTGGCAGACTGATCACAGAGACTTTTCAATGGGAAGAAGAAGATCGGCTTTTAGCGATTGGAGGTCTGGAAAGTATGAGTGGTTTGCGAAATACCGTTATAGCACCCTTACATGTAGGAGCAAGCGTAGTGCTTCCCGGGTCAAACACGATGGGTAATTTATTCGGAATCGCTGAGGCAGTAGAAGAGAGTAAAGCTACAGTCTTAAGTAGCAATCCTGCCTTACTTCATCAATTTGCCAAGTATGCCGAAAAAATCAGAGGTCAACTGGATAGCATTCGATCTCTGATTTGTACCGGAAATGCCTTGAGTCAATCTCTGAGAAAGGATTTTAAATCAGCTTTTGACAAAGATATTCTCAACTATTATGGCTTAACGGAAACCACCGGGATTTGCATTTCCCAAAATCCTTTGGAAGAAAACCTACTCAACGATAGCATTGGAAAACCCATTGATTGTATAGCACAAATCGTCGATGAATCAGGAAAGCCAGTAGCTAAAGGAGAAGAAGGAGAACTTCGTATCTACAGCGAGAATATTATGCAGGGCTATCTGGCTATGCCGGAGAAAACAGCAGAAGTAATCCGGGACGGATGGTTTTATACCCATGACCGGGCTCGCTATACAGAAGCTGGTAATATTCAACTCCTGGGCCGGATCAGAAATATTGTAAAAATCTCCAGCGGAGAAGTCGTTTATCTCAAAGAAATCCAGGATGCAATTGGCACACAGGAGCAAGTTGAAGACGTCATTTGCTATGCGTATGAGGAAGAAGATGCAGAGAAAATTGCAGCCTGTATAGTCCTGAGAAATCCTGACATGGACCCCGCTTCCTTTCGTGCAGAATTGCAACAGAATCTCCGGACCCAATTGGGAGAGCGCAAGCTTCCCCGTCGAATCTATTTCCTCCCACAGCTCCCCTATTCAGAAAACGGAAAACTATCAGAAAAAGAATTATTACATGCCATACAACAATATCACTGATCTATTTGAAAGCCTGCAAGGACCTCAGTTAAGCAAAAAAGTCTTTGCACAAATAGGCGGTAAAAAATATACCTATCAGACCTTACTCACAGACATAGATAAACTTCACCAGCTTTTCCAGCAAAGAGGATTGAAAAAAGGAGATCGGATTGTCCTCTCCGTAGAGGATGAATATTATGCGAGTCTATTCTTCCTGGCTTTTCTTCGATATGGAATTGTGAGCATTTTTATCGATCCTCGGGTTCCTGCCCAAAGAGCAAAAGGAATCATCCTTCAGGCAGCAGCGAATGGAGCCGTTATGGATGAAGCTTTATTCGCAGAAAGGAAAATTGAAGAAAATCCTTCCTTTTTTAGTCTGCCCGTGAAAAAATCCGCCCAGAAGAAAGGCAAACTTTTTAAGAAACTCCTGAAGAAGAAAAAAACAGAGGCGCCGGTGGATAATCATAGCTTCCCCGCACTTATGGATAGCATTTCAGGTCTAGTTGAACCTTTAGAAAAAATTGAGCCTTCCGATCTTTCTTTTGTCCTTTTCACCAGCGGATCTACCTCTGATCCCAAAGGAGTGATGATTTCTCATGGGAATTTATTCGCCCACCTGAAGACACTCAAGAAAGTATATGCTTTTGATGAAAACAGTCGACTGCTCAATATCCTTACCCTCTACCATGTAGATGGATCTATACAGGGCCCCTTACTTACCCTCTTTTCGCATGCAACATTATTGAGACCTTTCAGCTTTGATATGTCTCGGATGACAGAGCTCTTCGATGCGATTTATAAACTCCGGGCCACTCATTTTATGACCGTTCCGACCATCTTATCTTTTATGGACAAGTACTCAGAGAATTATGAGGAAAGTTTTCAAACGGAAGATTTCAAACTGATTATTTCAACGGCTGCCAAACTGGAAAAGAAATTCTGGGAGGACTTTCAGGATAAATTCAAGGTTGAAATTGCCAATGTATATGGCATGACCGAAACCGTCGCAGGTTCTTTATACTGTGGAGCAGCCGGATATCCAAAGAAAATCGGAACAGTTGGAGTTCCTGTTGATTGTGAAGTGAAAATCCTGACGGAAGATGGGACAGAAGCGGCAGTAAATGAGTCGGGAAATCTCATGATAAAAGGCGATCATATATTTGTTGGTTATCTCAATAATCCGGAAGCAACTGCTGAGGTTTTACAAGACGGCTGGCTATTTACCGGGGATATTGCAGCAAAAGATGAAGAAGGCTTCTTCAGCATTACTGGAAGAAAGAAAAATACCATCAATACAGGAGGGATCAACATTTATCCTGAGCAGGTAACAGAAATGATCAATAGCCATGAGGCAGTATTTGAAAGTGTCTGTTTCGCTTTGCCGGATGAGCATCATGGAGAAATGTTGGCTACTGCCATCGTTTTGAAGGCCGGGCAAAAGCTGGAAAAAATGGATTTGATCAGCTACCTCCGTCCTCTATTAGAAGCAAATCAGATTCCCAAAGAAAGCTTTTTCCTCAAAAGCCTTCCTCGTACCCTCTCCGGTAAAATTCAGGTGAATGAGGTCAGGAAATTGATAGAAGAACATAAGGCTGGATCGAGTATTTCTCAGAATTCAGCTGAGCAGGAGGGATATGTTGAGGCGATTAAAGCTTCTGCAGCAGAAGCTTTTAATATTTCTGTAACAGAAATCAGTCTGCAAGACACCTCTATGACGCTTGAAGGATGGGATTCTTTGGCACATTTGAAATATGTAAACTCCCTGGAGAAGAAATTCAAGGTCCGTTTTTCTACGGCTGAAATGATGATCATGAATAGTCTTAAAGCAACCGAGAACATTCTCCTGGAAAAACTGGCATGAGTGTGAGAGCAAAATCAACTCCTTTATATGTATGGGCCTGGGTAGGAGGATTATTTCTCCTGCTCCAGATCATCGTCCATGTGTATTGCCATAATATTCCCAATACAGACAAACTGGAATTTGATGGACTGTATGAGGAAATGAAGGAGGACTTTCAAAGTTCAAAAAAAAGAGATTTGAAAGTGATTTTTGTTGGTTCTTCCCTGGCTAAGTATGGGATTCAATGTCCGGATGAAATTTATGCTTATTCAAACAGGCTGAAAAAATCTCCCATCCTCTTGAGTAAGATGTATGGCAATGGTGAGCCCTTTAAAAGAATGGTAACTACTCATCAGCTTCTTCCCAAAATAGCTGCGCTAAACCCTGATTTGGTTTGCATCCAAACAGAATTGGCTGTCGTAAATCTGGAAAACGTAGGAGCCAAATATAAAGCGGATAGTACCCTTAAAGCTCACAGCCTAAAAGGCCAACTGGAAATGAGGTCCTGGCTAAATCGAAGGTTTTTTAAAGAAATGCTAGGCATGCTGGGGTATAAGCAAAAAATGGACTGTGTTGCTAAAGCAGGACCCTCCATCCAGCACCTGGATACACTTTCCTATGTTCCACAGAAACGAATTAGCAGATCTTTTGAGGAACTAGGCTATGCCCACGAAGAATTACAAATGCTCAGAGATCAGGGGATCAAAATAGTATTTGTGGATGTCCCTCAACCAGCGGCCCTGATGCATCAAATCTACCCTCCAAAACTTATGCAGGAACAGGCCATTTTACTGGAGCAATACCAAGAACAATTAGGGATAGAATATTGGCCTTATACAGGATCTCCGCTAGGGTATAAATACTTCTGGGATTACAGCCATTTGACCACAGCGGGACAAGAGATATATACTGAATGGCTGATAGATAAAATTGTAGCAGAAAGAAAGAACTGATGGAGATACTGCTGATCATATTGGGAGTAAGTTTTGTGTTGCTGGGCCCTGCCTGGTTGTTGCCAGAGAAATGGCAGCTGGCACCCCTCATCCTGGCAACTGCTATTTTGTTGGGAATTTATTCGCCAGCTTCCCTCCTGATTTTAGCGAGCACCAGCCTTCTTAATTTCTACCTTTTACGACATATTCCTTCTTTGAGCACAGCGACTTTGGTAGTTGTTATCCAATTGAGTTGCATCTTTCTCTTTTTTAAGATGGATTATGCAGCCATTTTTGGATTGGGAGAAACAGGCATTTTACCTTTGGGGCTTTCCTATTATTCCTTTCGCCAAATCCATTATGCTCTGGAGGTGTATAAGAAAACAAGTCTGAGTAAGCACAGCCTATGGGAATATATGTGCTATCTGTTCTTTCTTCCAACCATCCTTATCGGCCCTATCAATCGCTTTCAACCCTTCTTAAGAGATATAAAAAGAAGGCGATGGGATAATTTGCTGTTTTCTCAGGGATTGGAAAGAATTCTTTATGGCTTTGTAAAAATAGTTGTGCTTGGCAATTACCTGTTCAGTTATAAACTCAATAATTTTGCCCTGGGACTGGAAGACAGTCATCTTTGGATAGCGACCTATCTGAAGATGTTTCGATTCGCTGCCAATGCCTATGTACAGTTTGCAGGCTACTCAGATATAGCGATAGGTTTGTCTTTACTCTTTGGTTTTAAAGTCATGGAGAACTTCAATTCTCCTTTCAAAGCCACAAATATTGCTGATTTCTGGAATCGCTGGCATATTTCTCTTTCAGATTGGTGTCGGGATTATGTTTTCTATCCCTTCCTCGGTATGACGAGAAATTCCCGTATCAGCATCATTATGTCTATGCTTGTATTGGCAGGATGGCATGAAATATCCTTGCGCTATTTGATCTGGGGAATTATGCATGCTATAGCCATCAACCTCTGGCATCGCTACAATAATACGCCCATGCAGGAGGCGATCGCAAAGATTCCTCTTGTACAAAAAATCCTGGGAATAGGAATTACCCTGCATTTCGTCATGCTCAGTTTTATCCTGACCAATGAAGTGGATATGGCGGCTTCCTGGCAAACCTATAAAATTCTATTCTTCATAAACTAAGGCTATGTACACTTACCTTTTAGAAAAAATCGGAACAAAATGGGCAAATGTCCTGATGGGTATTTGGTACTTCTCCTTACTATACCTGGTAATTAGTCTTTTTGGATTTGAAGCGGGCTTGTTTAGGTACTTGAATTGGTAAAAAGAAGATTAATTTAGCCATAGCGGACTATTTATATTTTTCATTGGAGATTACGTATTTTAAGGAAAATGCCTAAAGATCCCAGCTAAATGCCGCTTTCCCCCACCAGAATTTACTTACTACTTTTTGCATGCTTTCTCCTATTCATAGATGTTGAAAATATCTATTCCCAAAATAGAAAGCTCGAATTTGAACACATTTCCGTAGAAGAGGGGCTTTCCCAGGGAAACGTAAGCTGTTTTCTCAAAGACTCTTACGGTTATCTTTGGATAGGCACCCAAGATGGACTGAACCGATATGACGGATACGAATTCACCTCCTTTTTCCATGAACCAGGCAATCCCAAAAGTCTGAAGAGCAATTACATTTGGACCGTACTAGAAGATAGAGAGAAGAATCTTTGGATCGGGACCTTTGGCGGAGGATTGAGTAAATGGGACAGAAAAACAGAGCAATTTCTCAACTTCCTGCCTGAAGCTGGAAATCCCTACGGAAGTCTGGCCCATGATGGTGTCAGGTCTTTATATCTCCATCAGGATTCTTTACTCCTGATTGGAACTGATTATGGTCTTTCAATCCTGAATACTCATACCTATCAAATCAAGAGCTGGCCACATGAACCGGGCACTTCCCGCAATTTTTTTGCGAGAAACATCCTGAGTATGAGTCCCCTCAAAGAGGGACGTTTTTTACTCGGTCATAATAATGGATTGGCTGTATTTGATCTGGAAAATGAAAAACTGGAAGCCCTCAACTTTACTTCAGAATTTCTGAGAGAAGACCAGATTTACTTTACATCCTGCATATTAGCTGAGAGCTCTCAGAGATATTGGATAGGGACTAGTATCGGATTGTTATTAGTTGTCGAAGACAGCAATGGGAAATTCAGGATTGAAAAGTATTTGCAGAAAGAGAATGCTGCTGAACAAGGACTTCTAAGCAGCTCAATCACCTCCCTCTTTCTGGATAAATACGGAACCTTTTGGATTGGCACAGCAGAAGGATTGAATTTTGGAGATATTGAGCGATTGGAAACTGAAGGAGCCCACATCCTCAATCGCAGTAGTCATGATCCCAATGTTCTATCCTCTTTATCTCATAATCGCACCAATGCCATTATGGGCGATGAATCCGGGAATCTCTTACTGGGTACAAGCTACGGGATCAATAAAACCTCTATAAATAGTCCCTTTTTTGGGAAAATAAGCTTCGAAAGTTCTCAGAGGCAGCTCTGCAATAATAAAATATTGGGAATCAATCAGGATAAAGAAGGAAAACTATGGGTAGCCACGGTAGGAGGATTGAGCATTTTTAATAGCTGGGATGAGATACCCGGAGACCTTACTTGCTACCATATGGAGCAGGAACTAGGGACAGATTATTTGTTAAATGTTTGCCGGGACAGGAATGATCAGATGTGGCTGACCACTCGCAGGGGAGGTTTCGCCAAAGTCATAGTAGAAGGATCTGGGAAATTAAGCTTTGAACACTATACCCACGATGATAAAGATCCCGAAAGTTTGAGTGCCAATACGGTCTACACATTTTATGAAGATAGTAAGGGCAGGTATTGGGTGGGAACGGCTCTCGGCGGCCTTAATTTATTCGACCCGATAAGCGGTACTTTTAAGCATTATCTTCATAATCCGGAAGATAGTACAGGATTACCTCATCCCTTTGTTTACAGTATACTGGAAGATCGGATGGGCAGATTCTGGATTGGCACTGCCGGGGGAGGATTGTGCAAAATGGATCCGGAAAAAGGAACCTTCACGACCTATGATTCCAAAGGGAACCTTCCCGGTAGCCTTAGCAATGACATGATCCTCAGCCTTCATGAAAATCAGGCAGGTCAATTGTGGATAGGAACGGCAAATGGTTTATGCCTCATGGAAAAAGAAGGAGTTTTCCGTTCTTTTTTTCGAAAAGATGGTCTACCCAATGATGTGATTTATGGGATACTCGAGGATGAAGAGGGAAATCTATGGCTAAGCACAAACAATGGAATCTCCCGAACCAGTTGGAAAGAGGGTGAATTCAAGACACGTAATTTTGGGATCGAAGATGGATTGTCCAACCTGGAGTTTAATCAGTTTGCCTACTTTAAAGCCCAAAATGGACAAATGTTTTTTGGAGGGACTCATGGGCTGGTTTATTTCCATCCCGATAGCCTGAAACTCAATAAACAATTACCCAAACTCCAGATAACAGGAATAAAGCTTTTTAATCAAGAAGTGCCGGTAGATCCCAATCCCGAGAATCAATCAGCTTTTCATTTGCCGCAATCAATCCGGGTTACAGATGAAGTGAAGCTAAGCTATGATCAGGATTTCCTCTCCTTCGAATTTGCTGCCCTGGAATACACCAAAGCAGAAAAAAATCAATTCGCTTATCAGTTGGTCGGAGTAGATAGAGACTGGGTATATAGTGGAAAGAGGCGCTTTGCAGATTATCCCAATTTAGCTCCGGGAACTTATACTTTCCGAGTTAAAGCCTCCAACAATGATGGACTTTGGAACGAGGAGGCTAAGGAACTACAAATCCATATTTCTCCCCCACCCTGGAAAAGCTGGTGGGCCTATGCCCTCTATGCACTTTGTTTTCTGGGAGCCATTTTCCTCTTTATTTCCTACCGAACCCAAGAAGTCCGTCAGGAAATGAGGACGCTTGCCCGAATTGAAAGAATCAAAGTTGAAGAAAGGGAACAATTGAGAGCCAGAACCTCTCAGGATTTTCATGATGAGGCGGGAAACAATTTGACAAAATTATCGCTCTACACGGGCTTAAGTAAAAGAAGTGCTCAGGATAATCCTGACTTGCAGGAGTACCTTCAGAAAATGGAAGAAAACCTGCAGGAATTAGGCTCTGGAATCCGGGATTTTATTTGGACCCTTGACCCCAGACACGATAGTTTGCATGCTACCCTGGATCGGATCAGAGATTTTGCCAGTTCCCTCTTCGAACACACGGATATCGAATTTCACTTTGATAATCAGCTGCAAGGAGATGAAGAGGAAAGTTTGACTTTAACTACCAAAAGGCATTTGCTCCTCATTTGTAAGGAGGCCCTGAATAATATCCTGAAGTATGCAGATTGTAGCAAAGTTTCTATTCGGGTAGCCAGGAAGGACCAAAAGCTGCTCCTTTCACTTATTGATAATGGAAAAGGTTTCCATGAGAAGGATCTTAAACGGGTCAATGGCTTAAATAATATGCGAAGCAGAGCAAAAGAAATGGAGGCTCAACTCCATATTGAGAGCCAAGAAAGTCAGGGAACTTGTATTCGCCTGGAAAAAGAAATCTTTAAGAAAGAGGAAGCCCGATTTTAAACAGGCTTCCTCCTTTTTATTAGCATGTCAGGGCATCCAGACTCGCCTGTGTATCATCAATGGCTTGTCTATAAGCGGCTCTTTCAGAGCTGATCACGCAATCGTCCAGTTTTTCAGCCTCGTCCAGATAGTCCATAAAGGCCTGGCGGTAGGCTTCACAATTTGCCGAACTTTGATCCATTCCATAGGCTGCTGCTGCATTGGAGAGTGCAGTTGCCTCATCCTGTAGTTCTGCCGCATAGTTACAAGTAATCGGATTATTGGTTTGATTACAGGAAATTGCACTAAATGCCAGAAGTAAAAAAGCTAAGATGCTTAGATTTTTAAGGGTCTTCATAGAGAATTAATTAATGATTTGATTATAAGATTTGTGTATGTATTATTTTTCAACCAGTTCCACACGTCGGTTTTGACTTCTTCCTTCTTCGGCTTGATTTGAGAGTATGGGAACCAAAGGTCCAACCCCTTTCGCCTCTAATCGAGCGCGCTTTATGCCATAATCTTCCACCAGCTTTTCTATCACTGCCTGAGCCCGATTTTCAGAAAGTCTCAGATTGTATTCCAGCTCTCCTTTCATATCGGTATGGCCTACCACATATAAATTAAGCTCAGATTTTGACCTGAGAAGTTTGGCGATTTCATCCAAAGCCGCTTTTGATTCTTCTTTTACAATGGCCTTATCAAAATCAAAATAGATTCCATAGAGAGCCACTTTTCCATACTGCTCTATCTCTCGGGAAAGATAGGCCGCATCTGCCGTTACCAGACCTGTTTCCGCTTCCTTTGCCTCAATCACGTCCAGCTGACAGATTACCCGATTTTTGCTGAAGCGTTTCGCATAAAGTACCAGATAGGTAGCTCCTTCCGCTCTTTGCACTTTCCCTACGATAGCAAAACTGCCTCCGCTGCTACTGGTGCCTCGAAACATATCATTGGCACGGGTATTTCCTGGGAAGGGATTATTCCCCAAAGCCAAACCTATCCACGTCATGCCTCCGACTTCCTTTTTGACATTTCTCTGAGGAAAGAGGCCTTTTGATAGGATATCGATCTTTGCCTTTGTCAAAGCCTGCAAATAGTCCTGATAGACTTCTCCTATCGACAACTCTTCTACAGATTTATCAATGAAATAAGTGAGACGACTCAAAGATCCTGCTATTACCCTTGATTCTTTGATTTGACGATAGCCTGTTACAGGGCCGCTTGCAAAATTGTACTCCCTGTATTTTACTTCTTCAAAGTAGCTGATATATGAACCCGGATATCGACTCAGCAAGGGATGATCCTCGCTTCCCTCTATGTCCTGGGCTTCAAGGAGGCCCGGAGAAAGTAGTAAGAGGAGGTATACTATAGTAATATAGACTTTCATAGAGGCTGCTTTAGTTAATGAGTAGGGGTTTACTAATACTACCCAAAGGGGTAAAAACTCTCAGGAGATAACTTCCTTGAGGGAGTTGATCTATACTCAGTTCATCTTCGAAGGAAGCTATTTCCGCATATTCTTTTAGCAAGATTTTCTGCCCCATCATATTCAGAATTTCAATCTGAACCGGAGCTCTCTGCGGCAACTGAAAGCTTAAGCGTATAGCCTTATTAGCTGGATTAGGAAAAAGCCGGAAGTCAATCATCTTGCTGAGAATTTCAGGATCAATAGCAGTCGCGAGGGCCTCCGTTCGGTATTGTGCCTGTTTTGTCAAGGTGCCAGGGCTAGTCGAAATACTATCCATTTGCATTATGAGGTATTTCTCTCCCTCAACGTACCAGGCATAGCGAGTAATTTCCTGGATGCTTGTAGAGGCAGGAAATCCCATAACGACAAGGGTATCATAAACCCTTTCTTCTGTCTTGATGCGCAAAGCATTGTTAAAAGTCCCCAAAGGAGTAGTAATATCTCCATAGGCATCTGCAGTATGGGTAATGCTTCCTCGTCGTTTTTGCATAAACAGATTTCCTTGTACCTGCACCCAATTCGTACCTGCAAAAGAATCTGTTTGCACATCTTCATAACTAATGGGAAAAGCCAGACTCAATTGAGGGTCTTCGTTTAACATAAACCAGGTCGTATCCCCTGTCGGAATACGGGTCAAAGCGGCTCCTAATAAGAAAAGGCTGTCATTGCTTTCCCGGTAAAAGAGATAATTGCCTATGGTATCGCCAATAGGAGTTAAAAAGCTTAAATCCGAATTGGGGAAACTGTCCTGCATCTGAATGGGCAGGGTATCTGGATTGATCGCTCGCCAGTCAAATCTAAAAGAGGGGCCAGAAATATTGCTAAAGTCCCAGCTTACATTGGGGCCGGAAGCACCCGGAGCGTAGAAATCCTGAACGATTTCTACTTCGGAAGATTCTCCCAAATCAAAAATGACCGATGAATTGATCATGGGCTGTCCTATGGCTAAATAGGACGAAAAAACCATGCATATGATGATAGAAAATAATTTCATAGGATAAGGTTAAGATTGGATAAGGTGTATGTAGGCATTCTGATCAGGAATGCCGACTAGCGTTCTTCATAATGCCTTGGGAATTCCCCGAGCAGATAAAATTCTACTTTTGTAAAATTAGAAGGGAGGGGAACGGACTTCAATTCCCCATATGGGTGATTTTAAATGAGGCGATCCTTGAGGGCTTTGGATACAGCCTCTGCTCTAGTGTGGACCTGGAGCTTCTTGTAGATATGTTTGATATGGGCTTTGATGGTATTGCTGGAAACGAACAATTTGTCCGCGATACTTTTATAATTTTCCCCTTCGCAGAGGAGCTTTAGCACTTCTGTTTCTCTTTCGCTAAGCTGAGATTGTTTTTTGTGGTGGTGGAAAGAATTGACTACCCGACGAGCAATGGCCGGACTCATAGGAGAGCCTCCTTTATGGGCATCCTCGATGGCTTGCAAAATCTGCCCGGGCGGGGTGTCTTTCAGCAAATAACCCGTTGCTCCTGCACATAGAGAGTCAAATAGAGCCTCCTCGGCAGCCTGTATGGTAAGAATAATAATATTGGTATTGGGGAGTTGGTCCTTTAGTTCGAGGGTACATTTGATCCCATTGATGCCTGGCAATTGGAGGTCCATAAGGACTACATCGGGTTTTGATATGGGAATATCTTCCAGGGCTTTTTCACCCGTTTCACATAGCGAACTACAGGAAAATCCGGGTGAGCCATCAATCAGAATTTTTAATAACTGACGAATCTCAGGATCATCTTCAACGATGGCCACACTGATTTCAGGATTTTCCATATCCCAAAATAGCAGAAAATGTGCTGAGCTGCCATTACCCATATGGGTGATTTATCTTTCGCCCTATGCTTTTACATATTGCTGAAACTGCTCAAGCAATCTTTGTGCTTGAAGCAAATGTCGTTTTTCATGACTTAGGATGATTTCGAAAGCTGTACTCAAATGGTAAAAGATCATTTTTGAAGCGGGAGAGTAAAGGACCGGATTTTGAGGGAACAAAGTAATGCATGCCTCGAATTCTTGAGTCAATTCCTCTTGATGCTTGAGAAAACGATTCAATATATCGGGAGTCTCTTCCAGATGAATGGGTTCCCAGATCGGAAAGGTTTTAATTTTCTTTTTTGTCTGCGGTTGAACGGATTTCAGGATTTCTTTACCCATAAATCTTACCATAAAACTGAGTTTGGAAAGAAAGGGGCTTTTGTAGGTGCCGTTCTGTAAAGCTTTGAAAGTAGGATAATAGCTTTCATTGATCACTATGAGATGGGCCAGTATTTCGGAGAAAGACCATTGATCGGGATGGGGACGTGTATGCATGAGGTCAGGGCCTAGTTCTCCTGCCAATTTTTCATAGGCTTTACTGAGGGACTGAATTTCCTCCTTCCAATGCTTCATTTCTTCTTGATTCATAGGACAAAGGAAGGAAGTATGGGAGTAAAAAATCTTGGTATAGACCAATATTTTCTGCTTAGCCTCTCCTACAGGCTCTTGATAATGTGTCCATATTGAATGGCATCAGCATGTGCACCCTCTGGCCAGCTTTCGATATTCTCAAAATGGATAGGAAGGCTGCGGCTGTTGGCAGGATCGGCCCCATTCGCCAAATGAAAATGTAAATGCGGAGCCTCGCTATTTCCACTATGCCCTACTCTTCCAATTTGCGCTCCTCTTTCCAGCAGATCTCCTACTTTCACTTCAATGCTATTCTTTTGTAAATGGAGGTAATAGGAATACTCTCCTCCTTCATGCTCAATGACTACATAATTTCCCAATACTCCTTCAAAGCCCTTCGCGAGTAAGGCTTGCTGTCTTTGCATACTTCTTTGTGTCCAGGCTTCTATACTCTCATTGGCTTGTCGCAAATTTTCATCAGATTCCTCATCTCCATCGCGAACACCCACCACTTTTCCTTTCCCTATACTCATGACCGCCTTTCCATAGCAAAAATAGTCTTCCAATTTACTTCCGTCCCCAATGTGGTCCTGGGTCCCCTCCCCTAGCTGAACAAAATCATAGGCAAATTCCTGTATGATTCCCCAACGATGATGGCTATGCAAATTAGGTGCTCCCCCAACAAACCAACTGCCTTTCAGAGGAAAGTGGTAACTATTGGGCGATTGATACTTTTCCACCTTAAGACTGGAAAAGCTAGAGAATTTATTCCCTTGCGAATCCGAAAAACTAATTTCGATGCCTACTTCATCTACCTCCATATCCAAAACCAGAGCTTGTTTCGTAATCAAAAGGGCTTCATTTGAAGCCAATTCTAAATCCGTAGAAAGCTTAAATCCTTCCAGGAGATTTTTGGTTTGGAACTGAAAATCATAAAGATCGAGATAGCCCAATTCCTGATATTGGGCAAAGACCTTGGCTTTCGCCTCCAGATCTTCTTTCAAGAGGCCCTTTCTCAGAAGAATTTCCCCTTCCTTTTTTGCTAGTAATTCCAGGGAGCTTATTTGATAGCTTTCTTTCCGAGGATTTTTTATGGCAATATTCTGAAGGAGCAGGGAGTAAAGTTCAGCCGGTGTCCCTGGGCCTTTTAAAGAGTAGGGGTAAATCTGATTTGTAGGATAAAAAGCGATTTCCAGAGAGGCTTCTTCCAGAATTGCCCCTTTAGGTTGAGGAAAAAGGAGGCTAAAAATGAAAACAATAAGTAAGGCAAAATTTTTCATGCTGAGATTTTCCGTTTGACGTGTGAAGCTTTCTCAGGATAGTCTGAGAAAGTTTTGAATGGGTTGCATGAAGGGATTTGCAGCGCTTTGGCAAGATTCCGCGTTAAGAATAAAAAAGCACTACAAATATGATTTCTCGAGTCAAACGGATAGTCCCTTATATATTCTTTACTTTTCTTTTGGGTGTGGGATTTATGGTTCCTAGTTGTGAATTTACCGGAGGCCCTCAGATTTCCCCCTGTAATTGTGAACGCTATGCATATTTTGACATAAATGGTTTGCAGGTGGATGCCTATGAAAATTTTTCAGAAGGGACGTTAGTTAATGCCCTTGATACCCTGAGTTTTGCCCAATTTGGTGGAATTTATGTCGATTATCAGGTGGAATATCATGCAAGCCTGGAAAAACCTGCCAAAAGCAATTGGTCTTTCTCGCTCATGAATACGGCATACGCCTGTACCTGTGTACCCGGTCCCAGAGGTTCTAAAAGAGAAACCTTCGTCAATTTTCAGGTACTTACCCTCAATGATTTCGATGAGGACCACAAAGCCAATGATGACATAAATGATCTACTCCAATATCAGGGCAATTTTCTGGGATTAGACAGTTCTACCTTAGAAGATTTTCTAAATAATAGCGAAGGGAAAATCGAAAGTGAAGACATGCTCCTTGCGCTGACCAAAGCTCCTGAATTAAACCCCGAACTAAAGCTGAAAGTCATTATGGAACTTTCAACTGGAGAAATCTACGAAGCTGAAACTGCGCCATTTTTCCTATTACCATAAAGAAAGCGCCATGACCGGCTGGCCATGACGCATCGTTTTGATTCCAAGAATTGAATCTTACTAGCAGCTGGTGTCGCGCAGAAGCGTATCCCAACAATGCCAATCTGTGTCATTGTAATGTTGTTCGTTTCTAACCCGTCCGTTTCCATTGGGTTCGTTCCACTGGATCTCAAGGATGTTGGTCGGATTAACAGGGCCGGCTCCTACTTCGAACTCTCTGTTGAAAGGGCTATTTGATGTTGCTCTATATTCTACATAGCCTCCGGTAGAATTGCTGGATGGATTTACATTGGTATAGCGGATTTGATGCAGGACACTTCCCAAATCTTTGTCATACTCAATCATGAGGTAGGATTGAGGATTGTTGGGACGGTGATTGATGGTAAAGTCAGCCTCAGAACCGTCAACTTTGGTTACTGCTGTGATCCATTCGAAATTGCTGAATCCTCCTCTTTGCGAAGTAGTCATTGTCCATTCTACTTCAGTAGCACCAAGGACATATTCTCCCGTTAAGACTACATCATAGGTTTTTCCCCCTAAGGCTGGTGGTGCAGTATATACATAGGACCATTCCCATACACCCCCACCTAAATGAACAGGTCTTTCATTGAATGCGGCGCCTACAGCAGCCAAAGGAACACTTACATTGATGACTACAGCTGTGTTCCAAACCAGGAGGTTGATTCCTGCAAAGGCCCAGTTACGATAGCTAACGTTCATGGTTTGATTAGTAACCGTATCTGTTTCGGTTTCGGTTACCTCATCAAAAGGCATGGTGTACATTTCAGCTACGGGTAAATCAGGAGCTTCGGTTTCGGCGATAGGAGGAACAGGTACGTTCTCTTCACAAGCAGAGAAAAAAGCGAGGGCAAGGATAAGAAGCAATAAGCTTGATAACTTTTTCATAACAGATTCTTTTGTGTTTATGTGTAAAAGAGTGAGCGTCTTTTTATGCTCTTTGCCTTTAATACCCAGGATCATATTCCTACCCTTAGTCCGACCCTTATTTTTTTTCAATTTTTTTGAAATTATTTTTCACCACAAGGATAAAAGACAGAAAACCAGACACTTAGAGAAAGTGTCCGGTCTCGAAAAAGGCAAAAAAAATCTTATTCAGCGATCAGGGTGTCTCGTAAAACGGCACAGGTACTGAAAAATCCCAAAGCTCCATTGCTGATATTTCCTGGAATATTGTCGGGAGTAGCATAGTACACATACCCACTCCACTCTGTTTCTAATGCCATCGCTCGCAGGAATTCAGCAAAATCATCATTCAGCCCAAACTTTTTGACTTCCACAATACTTCCTCTGGGAAAACGGACTTGCTCCCGACGAGGGAAAACCAATTGACCGATATGAACGGAATTGAAGGTGTAGAAATACTGAATCGCATGAGTATTTTCCTCATTGCTTAAATGGGACCAGTCGATATCCATTTCATACATAGCCTGCTGACTGGGATTGAAGACATGAATGAATCGAGAGAAAACCAGGCTATCAACATCCCCATTTTCTTCAAAACTAAAAGTCGGAATGGGACTCACATTGGATAACTCACTTTGAGCAGCATATCGTTCTCCTTGCCACTTTATCTCCAGGCTATAAATCAAGTTATTGATTATTTCAAAGCTCTGATCACTCAGGTAGCTTCCCGGCTCTGTATCATTGTGGGAGAAAGTATATTGCACCCCATTTACTTCTACCAGAATTTCAGCATCTGTAACTGCTGGAACAGCGCCATTGATATCCGGGAAACTTTGAGAGAGCTTGATTTCCTGTCGAATATTTTCGTCCGTAAGGATCGCTTCTACTACGAGATAGCTTTCCTCTGAAGTCTCTAGTTCCCACTCTCGATACTCTTCACAGGCAAAGAAAGTCAGGCATAGCAAGCAACAATATGTTATTGAAAGTTTCATGATTTACAATTTGAATCGATAGCTCACAGATGGTAAAAATCGCCCCAGACTAAACTGACTGGGATGGACCGGAACCTCAGAGAGGACATTCGTTTTTACTACATGGCTAAGATTACCGTCCGGTATCTTATTGAATTGAATGATGAATGGATTGACATGTCCCAATACATTGTAAATAGATACTGCAAGACTATGTTGGTATTTCCGGCTCACATCTTTATTCAGGCGAAGGCGGAAAGATATATCCATGCGATTGTAGGTAGGTAGGCGATCATTGTTCCTTTCTCCGAAAATGGGAACAGGTTGATCATTGAAATTGAGATAGGCAGTAGGTGAGCTAAAGGTCGCTCCACTATAAGTCGTCCAGTATGCACTTGCCAGGATTCGATCAGACATCTGATAGTTGACAAAAACAGAAAAATCATGGGGCCTATCCTGAACAGCTGGATACTCCAGGCTATTATTTATTCCAAGCGTCCTTCTGAAACTACGAGAATAGGTGTAGGATAGCCAACCATTTAGCCTGCCAAAATCTTTCTTCAGCAAGAATTCAATGCCATAAGAACGTGTCTCGCCAAATCGTAATTCCCCTTCAAATAAAGGATTCAAATAAACCGTTGCATGCGGCTCGTAATCGACTTGCCCGCGCATCTTTTTGTGGTAAGCCGCAGCACTAATTTCCATACGGGCTTCTTTGAAAAATTTAAGATAGCCGAGGGACCATTGCTGAGAACTTTGGGGGAAAATGTTAGGTCCGGCAGGCGCCCAGATTTCCAGGGAGGTAAAGGGTGAAATGGAATTGGAAATCAATTGTAGATATTGATGATAATTGCCGAAACTCAATTTCAATTGAGAACTTTCATCTACCTGATAGCGCACACTGAGTCTAGGATCCAGGTTTACATATCGATTATAAATCCCACGGCCATGCGCAACAGTATCTTCTACCCTATAATTTTGGTCGAAATTGTAATAGACATCAGGGCCTCCTCTGGCAAAATTGATCAGCCTTACTCCTGCCTGTAGGCGCCATTTCTTTTTAATCTTCCAGTCTCCTTGATAATAGAGAACATTCTTTCGGGAATAATTCGGATTTAGATTGGGAATAATGGATAAAGAGGAATCCAATGAAAGGCTACCCGGATTTGTAAAATAGCCCTGCAGTTCCATGCCGAATTTCTCCGTGAAATTTTGTCGTTTGTAATGGGTGAAATCTATTTTAAATCCCAACATGCCCAATTCGGACTTCCAGGTATTAGGGTCAATCAATAAGCGATTTGAATAAGTACCGGAATTGATAATGATATTGGAGAAGAGCTTGGCATTGTACAGGTGGTTCCATCGAAAGGTCGCTGCAAAGTTATTCCGAAAAACGCCAATGCGCGATCCGATTTCATTGCTGAAGTTTTGGGAAATATCCGAACTGGAAATCGTGGTAAAGTAAAGGCGATTTTTATCATTAAGTCGTCGATTCCATTTCAGGTGAAAATCCTGAAACTTTACTTTGAGTTGAGGATTATTTCTCTGGTATATCCAATCGAAATTAGATTGCCTTGTGGTGAGAAAAATAGAGCTCTTTTTCTTTCTAATAGGAGTTTCTATAGAGTAGCGAGACACAAAAGGAGTAATGGCTCCGCTAAAGTGAAATTTATTCAAATTCCCTTCTCTTGTTCGGATGCTGATGATAGAAGAAAGGCGATCTCCCATACTGGCCGGCATATCCCCCTTATAAACCCTGATGCTTTTGGTGAAATCCGGGATCACCATGGAATAAAAACCAAAGAGGTGAGAAGGATTGTAAATGGGTGCATCATCGACTATGATCAGATTTTGATCCCTTTCTCCTCCTCTTGCATAAAAATAGGCCGAACCATCCCCATCTGCTTTGAGGCCGGGGAGGCTTTGCAGGCCTTTTACCAATCCACTTTCTCCTGCGAATTCCGGCATATTGTTAAGGACTTCGGGCGAGAGTTCCATGGCATCCAATTGCTTTTTATTGAGAATATCCTCCAAAGGAGGAGCAATTACAACCTCCGGCATGTCAAAACTGACTGGAGAAATGGAGACATTTTGTTGTTCCGATACTTCCAGAAGGATGGCTTGTTCTTGTCTTTTATAGCCTACGTGAGAATAGGCAATGGTATAATTTCCCTTTTCCAGCGGAAGCGAATAATACCCAAACTCATTGGTAAAGGTTCCAAAAGAAGTTCCTAATGCATGGACCGTAGCTCCTATTAAACTTTCTCCCGAAGTCCGATCCGATAAAAAGCCTGAGAGAATCAGGTGTCGCCTCTTATTTCTTCGTGCAGAAGTGAGAACAATTTGATCATCAAAAATACGGTAACGGATATTGAGCTTCTCGGAAAGCCGATCCAGACATTCTGTAAGACTGATGTTATTAGCAGAAAAGGAAATGGGTTCCCGGGTATCGATCAGGCGAGAGTTGTAGGAAAATTCATAAGCGGATTGCTCGCTAATCTCCTCCAGGAGCTCTCCAACAGTAATCCTGGATCGTTCGATATTGATCCTAGGACTATTAACCTGCGCATAGAGCTGGCTACAGAAAAACTGAGCAAGAATTAGGTATACAAGGATTTTTTGCATGTGATCTGTGTTTGCGGAGCATGCATTACCTCGTTTCTATTTATTGCATGTTCCTTTGAAAATGATCTTTCCCCGCTCTCTTTTAGCCTGAACTCCCAGAGATTCTTCTATAACATCCAGAATATCTCGAAGCGCTTTCTTTGAAAAGTTTGCCGTTAAAGGACAGTCCATCAATTCAGGATTTACTATTTCCATCTCTTCATGGTATTGGCGCTGCAGGGCAAAAATGACTTCTTCAAGCGGGCTTTCCTCAAAAGAAAGTTGTTGATCTTTGATGGAGAGATAATTGGCATCATCATTTTCCTGTTTGTCCAAAGCACCATTAGATTTGGTAAAAACAGCTTTCTCATTGGCAGTCAAAATCTCTTCCTTGCCACCACTTCTCACCGCTACCCTACCCGATTCGACGATGACCTGAATTTCGCCCAATTCCTCCCGAGCGTCTACATAAAAGGAAGTTCCCAATACTTCAATCTCTACATTTTGAGTTTCTATGATAAAAGGACGAGCAGTGTCTCGGGCCACATCAAAAAATGCGTCGCCTTTCAATCCCACTTTGCGGATATTTCCTTTCTCCTCATTCGCGAAACTCAAGAAGGATCGTTGATTAAGCGTAACGGTACTTCCATCTTCGAGCTGTACTTCCTCAATCTCATCAAAGGTCTGCGCATAATATGGTTCAGAACTCAAGATATTTCTCCATAAGAAAATCGAGAGAATCATAAGCACTAATACCGCTGCAGCAACTCCCAGCCATCTCTGAGTATAGAAGGGCTTCTTCATCTCCAGCACTTTCGCCTGAGGTTCAATCTGTCCGAGTAGCTGTTCCCAATTCTTATTCACGTCCACAGAAACAGGATTTTCCTTCATTCCGGATAAGATCCAGGCTTTTTTGAAGTTTTTAAAAACTTCCTGGTTCTGCGGATCAGCCAATACCCATGCCTCCAGTTCCTGCACTTCTGCATCACTGGCATTCCCACTCAAATAGCGACTTATGAGTTCGGAATGATGTGTATGTATGTCCTGTTTTTCCATGATTCAGTCTCGATTTCGGCCTGATCTACCTTTACTACCCAAAAAGATATCTCTACCCTTAGTCCGGTGATCATTTTTTTACACATTTCTTATCATGAGCACTAAGAGCCAGAAATAGGGGCCCAATACTTCCCGTAAAATTTTCATGGCTTTGCTCATATGGGCTTCCACAGTTTTCTGCGAAAGCTCAAGTTCCTCGGCAATTTCCTTGTACTTCATTTGTTGAAATCTGCTCATCTCAAAAACCTGCCTACATTTAGGCGGAAGGCTTGCGAGGGCAGCTTCGATTTTCTGTTTGAGTTCCTCTTCTCCAAAATGATCCTCCTCAACAGCAATCTCAAAATCCGCATGATCCAGATCGAGGACCTGAGATCGATATTTCTTCTCGTCCCGGATGTGATTCAGGCATTTGTTTCGGACTGCAGTAAATAGGTAGGATTTGATAGAAAGTGTGGGATCGATTTCTTCTCGTTTTTCCCAAAGGGAGATGAAGACCTTTTGTACGATGTCCTGAGCGACTTCCTCATCGAAGACAAATTGGCGTGCAAAATTGCAGAGATGGGTAAAGTGCGATTTGAAGAGGACTTCAAATTGCTGTTTGTCAAAGGAGTTCTGTGATAATTGCTGAGACATCTCAGCACTAAAGGTAGGAAATAGAATTTATTTGCGCTTGACCGGGAAATTAATCACTTGAATTTTGAAGGGGAATTGTCATTAAATGATTCGCCCACCATCCAGGATCTTCTCACCCCTACCCTAAAGTCCACTTCAATAAAATCAGCTGTCTATTCCTCTGTTAGAAAAGCACTTAATTACGATTTTTCGTAATAGTATTTATTTCCATATTTACGTACTTCATTTAAAGTCAATGCTTATTCCCACATCTACTTCATTACATATTTCTTTCTAGGTCTGCGTTCCGATTCAGGCAACAGCCTTCATTTAAGACAAAAGGTTTATGACAGTTCTTACGAGTCTGGTATATGGTATATGTGCGACATTCGCCACCACAGTGGGGATAGCTTTAGATCCTTCCGATCTGTCGATCAGCCTGACTTCAGGCCCAAGCTTGTTAGTAGACAATAACAAAGGTTGTGATGAAGAGCCTCATGCTGCCTATGTTTCCTTTGAAGTATGTAATAATGGTTCTTCCGATTTATCGAATGTAACAGCTCGCCTTGAGGATTTCACAAATGCAAATTTTGGACTGGCCGCAGGTCAGTTAGCAGACCAAACAATAGGATTACTTTCAGCAGGGGATTGTAAGTCCATTTTCTGGTATATCTATTATGACTGTTCAAGCATAGGAGCAAGTTCAGACCTTAGCATCAAGTTGTTCGAAGCAAGTGGCGATACGGCAAGTCTTACAGAGACCCTAACTACCGTTTCTACTATAGATGCTGGGGCTGGCGGCACCATAATTGGAACAGAGCTCCTGGCGGGAGTGGGTATTGGAGATACGGTAGAAGTAGAAATGGAATATTCTATAGGTAGCACAAAAGCTGGTAACCCGGTAATTATTCAGCCGGCAGGTAACCTGGATTTTGATGCAGATTGTTATCAACTAGTCAGTAGCATTGTAGAATATTCAGAAGTAACTGAAATCCTGGTCGGGGATGAGGATCAACTCTATTACAGCAGCGTAAGTAAACACACAGGAAATTCGCACACTTTCCGGCTTAAATACAGATTTGTTTCCAACTGTGTAAGCTCCGACTCCACCCATTTACGGGGATATTCAGCTGCTGTTAGTGGAGCAAATATGAAACGCTACAATGTGGGAGATGAAGTTTTCAGCAGTGGGCCTACCCTGGATTTGGGATGGGAAGACCTGGAAGTTCAAAAACAAGGTCTATATGCTCAGATCAGTTGGAAACAAACAAGCAATGATCCGGAAGATCTTCTACAAATCGAACGTTCGTTGGATTCGCGCATCTTTCAAAATATTTACACTGCTCCTTATATTGAATTCAAACAGAAATCCGAGAATTATCTGTATAGAGATAAACTATCTGCATATCAAGTCGATCAAAAAATTTATTACCGGCTCAAGCATACCAATATCAATGGTGAAAGCAGTTATAGCTCAATTCTCGAACTACAGCTCTCTGAAAATTCTAGCGATCCTCTCCTCTACCCCAATCCAGCAAATGATTATCTGACAATCAATTTACAGGGTCCCGATTGGCAAGGAGGAGAACTCAGGCTTTGTGATATATATGGGAAAGTCCTTTTGCAAAGCCCATTAAAAGAAGGAGAATCCCAACTGCAACTGATTCCGCTCCAACAACTCCCCTCAGGAAAATATTTTATCCAAATCCTTCATCCTGAGTATCCATACTTTTCCTCTTTTGTGAAAAAGTGACAGAAAAACAATCCCTATATCCTATCATAATTCCGATCTAACTTATGAAGTAGAAGTTAAATATTTTTTGCATAAAGTTTAGACACTATTGACTAATTACTTAAAACAAACTAACTTGTTGGAAATTCACCTTTTTGACAACTCGCCAAAAAATTATACAGGAAGCCACCAGCTATTTCAATAAACATGGATATAGCTCCACGACTTTATTCGAATTGGCAAAGGTGCTGGGAATGAGTCGAGGCAACCTTGCCTACCATTTCAAAGAAAAAGATTTACTACTTGAAGCCATAGCCGACGATATGTGGCAATCTCTGGAGCAGGAGCGTAATAAGTCGCGCCAACTCCCCTCTTTTGAAAATCTCCATAATGAGATTCAACTTTACTATAAGTACCAAAAGAAGTATGCCTTCATCTTTCTGGATACCCATGTACTCAAACATCCTTTGATCAAAAAGCGCTTTCGGGACCTTACCTCCCAAACTATTAAAGACAACAAAGCCACTATCGCTTTTTCAATCAAATTGGGCAATATGCGAGAAGAACAAATCGCAGGTACCTATCATAACATTGCTTTTATTACCTGGATGTTGACCTTCTTTTGGCTTTCCCAACAAATCATTCGAGGTGAAAAAAGCAGAGAGGATGGAGAAAAAATGATTTGGAGTATACTCCTTCCCCATTTTACAGAAAAAGGCCAACAATCTTTCAAGGCATTCTTCGGAGAAGACTATTTCAATAGTCTCGGAGAGCCTTTCGATATAGATATTCAATCTTTAATCTCATTTTAACATAAAGAGATGAAGTCCAAAATAAATCCCAATAGCAAGAGTTTTCAACAGAATCGTGAAGAGATGCTTGCATTTGTCGAAGAGCTGGAGAAACATATGGAAGCCAGTCGATTCCAGGGCAAAGACAAGCATATTGACAGAGCTCGTAATCGAGGAAAATTGCTTGCACGTGAACGCCTTGAACTGGTACTGGATCAGGACAGCCCTTTTTTAGAGCTACTCCCCTTGAGCGGAATGAAGCAAAAAGGTGGTTTCGGAGCAGGTGGGACAAATATTTCCGGCATTGGGCTGGTACAGGGGAAACTTTGTATGGTCAATTCTAATGTAGGGACTCGTAAAGGAGGCTCAGTTGATTATGCTACCGTTTTCAAATCTTTACGTTTAGGGCAAATCGCAAGAGAAAATCGCTTACCTTCCATCAATTTGGTGGAAAGTGGTGGGGCTAACCTACCCGATCAGGCAAAGATCTTCAATTATGGAGGTGAAAGTTTCCGGGAGATTACCCGACGATCCAAAATGGGAATTCCTACCATTTCGGTGGTCTTTGGAAATGCGACTGCGGGTGGGGCTTATGTGCCTGGTATGTCAGATTATTCTATCTTCCAGAAAAAAGCGGCCAAAGTCTTTCTCGCAGGTCCGCCACTGGTAAAGATGGCGACCAATGAAGTAGCCACAGATGAAGAACTGGGCGGAGCAGAAATGCATAGCCGGGTATCGGGTGTTTCTGATTACCTGGCTGAGGATGAATACGACGGCATCCGCATTGCCCGCGAAATCATGGAATGGGTGAATGTTGCCAATCCTCATTTGATTCCGGAGGGACCCATTGAAGAGCCGCTCTATGACACCGAAGAAATCCTTGGAGTAATTCCCTCAAATCCCAAAACTCCTTTCGATGCCAGAGAGTTGATCTATCGAATTGTGGACGGATCAAAATTTTCGGAATTCAAACCAGAATACGGCAGTACCATGGTAACTGGCTGGGCAAAAATCCATGGCTATCCCATCGCCATACTCGCAAATAATGGAGTTATCTTCTCAGAGTCCGCCAATAAGGCTGCTCATTTTATCCAGCTTTCCAATAAAAAGAATATTCCTCTCCTTTTCCTCCAAAACACTACGGGTTATATGGTGGGAAAAGCCTATGAAGAAGGCGGCATCATAAAAAACGGAGCTAAACTCATCAATGCCGTTTCCAATAGTGAGGTTCCTTCCATTACCTTGATGATCGGTTCTTCTTATGGGGCAGGAAATTATGGGATGAATGGTCGCAGCTACGATCCTCGTTTCCTATTTGCCTATCCCAATTCTAAAATCGGAGTCATGGGCTCAGAACAGCTAGCCGGAGTGATGGAGATCGTTCAACGAGCTTCCGCAAAATCATTAGGAAAAGAATACGATGAAAAACAGGGTGAAATGCTCAAGCAAATGTTGATCCATGAAGCAGAATCCAAAGCATCTGCCTGGCATTCGACTTCCGAATTGTGGGACGATGGTATACTTGATCCTCGTCAAACGAGAAATTATCTGGGAATCAGCTTAGCGGTTTTATATAGCCAGCCCATCAAAGGTAGCGACGGCTTCGGTGTATTCAGAATGTAATCCTTGCCCTATGAAAAAGAAACTTATACTCATCGGATTGATCATTGCCTTGGCGGGTAGTTTGATCTGGTATGCGCTGCCTACAGGTATGCCAGCTGGTGATCTTTATTTCAAGGATATAGGGGAAAGAGAACTTCAGCAAGATGAAATCGGTCAATTCAATTATGTATATGACCAGTACCTGAAGCTGGGCATCACCGGGGACGAATTTTCGGAATGGGATGAAGATCAACAATTACTTTGGCGCTATGGAATAGCCTTTTCCTCCTACGCTATGCCTTCTATTGTGATGATTTCTGACGAATATGGCAATACAGCCAAAAAAGCCATGAAAATCATGATCGAAAAGATGAAGTCTCGCAAAGTATGGGGAGACTGGATTGACTATGGCATGGGGGATGATCCCATTTCTGAAGGAAATATCATGTACAAAGGGCATCTCAACCTGATGTATGGCCTTTTCCAACTCATTTCAGGGGATACCACTTTCGCCCGAGAATATACCTGGATGACCGAAAGGATCGTCCATGAACTTCGCAGACATCATAAAGAAGGAAAGCACGAAGGAGCTGATTGTGAACCCGGTCGCTATTTCGCCCAATGCAATTCCATCAGCCTCATGAGTCTCAAAGTCTACGACAAACTCTACGGAACGAATTACCTGAATGAGGAAGGCTCCTGGACGCTCGATTTCATCAAGGATAAAATGACGGACGAAGAAAGCGGCCTGTACAAAAGTATGTATAACTCTGATATGGAGTTTTCCGACCCATACCTCACGGGCTATACCAATGCCTGGACCATGAGTTTTTTACAGTCCTTTGATAAGGATTACAACCAGGATCTCTATCCCACCTGGAAAGATAAATTCGTCATTGATTATGGTCCTTATGCCAGCGTTCGAGAGGATTTGGGAGCCGGACCTTCTCCCCTCGCCCATATGACAGGCTTACTGGCCGCGAAAGAATTTGAGGACATTGAGCTCTACACCAAACTTCGCAATTCCATGGATCGAAGATTGTATAAAGAGACAGAGAAGGATTTCCGCAAATACGAGGGTATCAACAATGCCATTTACAATGGTCCCATCCTTTGGACGAAAGTTCATATGGGCTGGGATAATATACTGGAATACGACTGGGGACATAAAGTTCCTTACTCGATTCCCGATGTGTCCGACATGCTTTGGACCGATATACTTGATAAAAATTTAATGCTTAAAAGCGAGAATTGATCTATGAAGTCCATCAATTCAATACTCATTGCCAATAGAGGGGAGATTGCCTCTCGCGTGATTCGCAGTTGTAAAAAACTGGGGATTCGAAGCATCGCTGTATTTTCGGATGCAGACAGAAATATGCCCTTCGTAAAAGAAGCAGATATAGCTGTTCATATTGGAGCAAGTAGTCCCAGTCAGTCCTATCTGGATCAGGACAAAATCATCTCCACCGCCAAGCGGACAGGGGCTGATGCTATTCATCCAGGCTATGGTTTTCTTTCGGAGAATGCTGCTTTTGCCCGCAAATGCGAATCAGAAGGCATCATATTCATTGGCCCTCATCCCAAAGCCATAGAAGCTATGGGTTCAAAGTCTCAGGCGAAAGATCTCATGCAGAAGTTTGAGGTTCCTGTTGTGCCCGGCTACCAGGGAAAGGATCAAAGCATAGAGCGTTTGACCCAGGCAGCCAGAGAAGTCGGCTATCCTCTCCTGCTCAAAGCGACTGCAGGAGGCGGAGGAAAAGGTATGCGGATTGTTCATGAAGAATCAGAGATCGAAGCGGCCATTGCGGCTGCTAAGAGAGAGTCTAAATCAGCCTTTGGAGATGATGAATTGATTGTAGAGAAATACATCGCTTCTGGTCGGCACATTGAATTCCAGATTTTTGGGGATAAACAGGGCAATGCTATCCACATCCTGGAAAGAGAATGTTCTATCCAAAGGCGTTATCAGAAGGTCGTAGAAGAAAGCCCCTCTCCTATTATGAGTGAGGATCTCAGAACTAAGATGGGAGCCGCAGCAGTCAATGCAGCCAAAGCTTTGAGTTACGATAATGCCGGCACCGTAGAATTTATTTATGATGATAAAAGTGGGGATTTCTATTTTCTGGAAGTAAACACCCGTTTGCAGGTAGAGCATCCCGTAACAGAAGAGATTAGCGGTCTGGATTTGGTACAAATGCAAATCGAGTCTGCTTCGGGCAAAGAATTATCAATTAAGCAGGAGGATATACAGGGGAAAGGCTATGCCCTTGAGCTTCGCTTATATGCAGAAGATGCTGCCAAAGGTTTCCTCCCTGTAACAGGCAGGATTTTGAAGTTTGAATATCCGGAGGTTGAAGGTTTGCGGGTTGAGTCTGCTATCGAAAGTGGATCTGAGATTTCGATTTTCTATGATCCTATGATTGCGAAATTGATTGTTTGGGATGAAAGTCGTGAAGGAGCGCATAGGAAGATGGAATACGTATTGAAAAACATGCGTTGCCAGGGTATGATGACCAATCAGGATTTTTTATTAGCTCTTTTGGAGCATCCTGATTTTCGAGCGGGGAAATATGATACCCATTTTATCAGCCAGCAACTCAATTATAATCCGGATCGAGCCAAAAGCAATGGAGCTTTACATCAATCTATAATGGCCGCATGTTTAGCAGGATGGGTAGCAAGGGAAAATAAGCGGGTATTGCTTGCGGCTGTTCCCTCGGGCTGGCGAAATAATTTCAATGATCATCAATTAGAAAAATATAGTTGGGGAGGAGAGCTTTTTGAACTCAAGTATCGATACCTGAACAATAGCTTTAGCATGTCGATTGGCGAAGAAAATTACACGCTTCAGTTCCTGGGAAAAACAGGCGATCAACTCCAATTAGAAATAGACGGTCTTCAACAAAGCTTTTCCGTGATTTCAAATGGAAGCAAACGCTATATCCACAATGAACAATTCGGCAACGTTGAACTGGAACTACAGCCCCGCTTTCCCCAAAAAGAATCCGAAAAAGAAGCCGGAGGATATGAAGCACCTATGCCGTCTCAGATAGTAAAGGTTTTGGTGAAAGCCGGCGAGGAGGTTGAAAGTGGAGCCCCCCTTATGATCATATCTTCTATGAAAATGGAAAATACCATAGAGGCGGTAGCAGATGGAAAGGTAGAAGAAATCTTCACCACAGAAGGAGCCAATGTTGAAGCAGGTTTTCTGCTGTTAAAGATAAAAACTTGATTTTGCGTATGGGAGATGAAACGAGTGTGAACAGACAGATATGTGAGAGAACTCTGGATTACTCCTTCCACTTTGTGCCAAACTTTTCTAAAAAAGTTTGAAAAAAACAAAAAGAAACAATGAATATATACACCAAAGGACAAGTCTCAGAAATCGCAAAACAAACCTTTGCCTTTATCGAAATCGAAACAGGGGATCATGTGCTGACCCTTACCCTGGATCGGGCTGAAAAGAAAAACGCCCTGCATCCCCAAATGGTAAATGAGATTGCTTTTGCTCTTCAATATGCTCACTATCAGAAAGATATTTGGGTGGTAGTGATTCAGGCGAAAGGCAATGTTTTTTGTGCAGGAGCAGACCTAAAGGCCATGGCAGGACTAGTCGAACCCAATGATTCGACCATCCCAAAACCGGCTGGTACCATCTTGATTGGAGAACTCTTCAATAAAGTATATAAACCCACCATTGCAAAGATTACCGGGGATGTTTATGCAGGTGGATTCTTCTTCCTGGCAGGATGTAATATTGTGATCTCACAGGACGATGTAAAGTTTGGCTTACCAGAGGTAAGAAGGGGTATTTATCCTTTTCAGGTGATGGCGGCTTTGATGAAAGTTATGCCTTCCCGCAAGGTTCTGGACTGGTGTATCAGAGGCTATAATTTGCCGGTAGCAGAAGCAGAAAGATATGGTCTTGTGACCCAGGTCGTATCAGCAGATGAAATCAAAACGGCTTCAAATAGTGTCATCGAGGAGTTAAAACAAAACAGTCCCTTGGCGATCAGAAAAGGACTCGAAGCCTACGACCACATCCAGCCCAGTGCCGAGCAACACAAATACCTCCTGAAAATGCTCCAACAAACCATCATGAGCAAAGACGGACAAGAAGGCCTCAAAGCCTTCCGCGAAAAACGCTCCCCCAACTGGACTGGCGAATAATAATCATACTCCTTCGCGCGCTGGTCATCAAAATTCGGTGTTCGGGGCCAGGCTGCGAGAAGGCTTTAGAATTTTGACGGTTTTTGGGCAGCTTTTGCCGCCAAAAAGCTGCGGAAGAACCAAAAAGAAAAAATAAGATGAAAAAACTCATACTATCAGCCGCCCTCACTGGCGCAGCTACTACCAGAGCCCACTGTCCCTATATTCCCTATACGCCCAAAGAACTGGGAGAAGAAGCAAAAAGAGCCCAGGATGCGGGAGCAAGCATCGTTCATATCCATGCTCGAGAAGACAATGGAGCTCCTTCCTGGAGATTAGAAGTTTTCGAAGAGATCAAAGCGGAAGTGAGGAAGCGCTGCCCCAATATCATTATCAATTTCTCGACTGGGGCTATTGGACTTTCCAAAGAGGATCGCATGAATCATATCGGCCCTACCCGACCAGATATGGCGGCTTTCAATATGGGAAGTATGAATTACGGCATTTACTCCAAACGCCAGAAGAAGTTTCACTGGAGTGGGGTTTTTGAAAATTCCTTTGACACCTTACAATACGTAATCAAAGTAATGAATGAAGCAGGCACAACTCCGGAAATGGAATGCTTCGATACCGCACATATAAGAAATGCTGAACCGCTTAGAGATATGGGGCTGCTGCCTGAAAATGCCTGCTATAGTTTGGTAATGGGCGTCATGGGAGGGATTCCAGCAACTCCACAAAATCTCATGCACCAGATCAGCCAGGTACCCGATGGAAAGTTCTGGCAGGTAATCGCTATCAGTCGCAAACAATGGCAATTGGCAGCGATAGCCTGTACAATGGGAGGCAATTTCCGGGTAGGTCTGGAAGACAATTTCTACCTCCCAAATGGAGAAATGGCGAAATCCAATGGAGAATGTGTAGAATGGGGCGTTAAACTGGCCAAAATGATGGGAAGGGAGATCGCTAGCATTGAAGAAACAAGAGAAATGTTGCAAATTCCCTTTAGAGATTAGGGCAATGATGAGCATCAGATAATATGACCACTGAGATCAACGGACTTAACTACTATTACAAGGATAAGGGTAAAGGGAAAGAAATCATTCTTCTTTTACATGGCAATCCTGATAGTTCGGATATGTGGGAGGGAATCTTCCCATTTCTGGAGAAAGAGTATCGCTGCATTGCTCCGGATCTTCCGGGATTTGGTCGCTCAGAAATTGAGAGAAAGCCTCAATTCAGCCTTGAGAAGGGAGCCCATTGGCTCAATGCTTTCATCAGCAATCTGCTTATCACAGATCCCGTCCATATCATCTTGCATGATGTTGGGGCATTTTATGGAATTCCCTGGGCTATCAAACATCCTGAACTGGTAAAATCACTCTGTATCAGCAATACCCTCTTTTTCTCTAATTACTCATGGCATTTCTGGGGGCGAGTTTGGAGGACCCCTATTCTGGGAGAGATTGCCACAATTTTTACCACCAAATCCTTATTTAAAAGAGAAATGTTGAAAGGTGGGCCCGGCTTATCAGATGATTATCTCGAAAAAGCATTTGCGAAGCTTACCCCTCAGATGAAAAAGACTGTACTCAATATGTACAGGTATATGGATCCCCTGATTTTTAAGGAATGGGAACTGGCCTATGAAAAATTAGCCGGAGAAGTTCCGATTCAGGTGATATGGGGTGACCTCGACCCATATATACCCCTGAGATTTAGCTATGCCGAACGCTTTGCTCAAAGTCAAAATCTCCTTCATGTACCGGGAGCAGGACATTGGGTGGCAGCTGAAAAACCTGAACTTTTTGCCAAGACCTGGCTTACCTTTATTCAAAACTGAAAAAAATGTTCGCACAAGATTTATACAAAGATAAAATAGCCCTGGTAACGGGAGGAAGAAGTGGAATCGGATACGGCATCGCCAAAATGATGCTTCAATTAGGTGCTACGGTTTATATCGGCTCACGAAAAGAAGAAGCCTTACAAAAAGCAGCGGAAGAATTGGCTGAGTTTGGAGATGTACATTTTCAAAGTCTGGATATCCGCAATACTGAGGAAATCCAATTCCTGGCTGAAAAAATCAAAGCCGAACAGGGGCGCCTGGATATACTTGTTAATAATGCCGGGGGACAATTTCCGGCATTAGCCGAGATGATCAATGATAAAGGCTGGAATGCCGTAATCAACAACAACCTAAATGGAACCTTTTATATGATCCGGGAAATGGGCAATGCCTTTTTCCTTCCTCAAAAAAATGGGATCATCATCAATATCATCGCCGATATTTTCAGAGGCTTTCCCGGAATGATCCATACCGGAGCAGCCAGAGCAGGAGTCGAGAATTTGACCAAGACTCTGGCAGTAGAATGGAGCGAATATAATATCCGGATAAATTCCGTGGCACCGGGTACTATAGAGTCTTCAGGCCTTTCGACCTATCCTCCCCAGATTCAGGATATGTTTAAAGAAGCTCGGGAAGCAGTTCCATTGGGCCGCTTTGGCACTGTGGAAGATATAGCAAATGCTGTTGGCTTCCTGGCAAGTCCCTTAGCCTCTTATATAAGTGGTATCACCCTCTATGTTGATGGTGCCTCTCACTTAAATTCCGATAAAATGGGCCTGCCCAATGTTTTGAAATCCTTTATGAAACCTAATAAATAGATATAGATCACATGAATTTTGACAATAAAGTTGCCATCGTTACTGGTTCCGGTTCGGGTATAGGTAGAGCTACGGCTGTATTATTTGCTAAACAGGGAGCCAAAGTAGTTGTTTCTGATATCAATGAAGAAGGCGCCAAAGAAACCTATGATAGCATTGTGGCCGAAGGGGGAAAAGCGCTCAATATTCCTTGCGATGTTTCTCAAAAGAGTCAGGTCGAGAACCTATTTGCTCAGACTAAAGCTCAATTTGGCAGAGTAGATATTGCGGTAAATAATGCCGGAATAGGAGGCATGCTTGAATTCACTCATAAATATCCGGATGAGATGTACGAAAAGATCATGCAGGTCAATGTAAATGGCGTTTGGTACTGCATGAAAGAAGCCCTGAAAATCATGTTGGAACAGGGAGAAGGAGGTTCTATTGTGAATATTTCCTCTGTAGCAGGAATTGGTGCAGCTCCCCGGATGTCGGCCTATTCAGCAAGCAAGCATGCCGTTATAGGAATGACTCGAACAGCTGCTCACGAATATGGCAAATACAAAATTCGTGTCAATGCGATATGCCCTACAATTATTGAAACCCCTATGGGCATGGGATACGCCAATGAAGAAGAAGGTTTGATCCAGATGATCAAACATAGCATTCCCCTCAAAAGATTCGGCCAAGCAGAAGAGGTCGCAGAAAGTATTGCCTGGCTTTGCAGCAATGAAAGCAGCTTTGTTACCGGTATGGAATTAAGAGTGGATGGCGGAATGAAGGCCTAAGTTGCCCTCAGCTTCACTACCTCTTTACAGGCAGATCATATTAAATACGATCTGCCTGTAATTTTTATACCATTCCCATGATGCTTTTCAACTCCCTTCTGGCAAGGTAAATATTCTGGTGAGCCCACTTGGGAGTTTTGCCAAAAGCTTCAGAAATTTCCTGCGCATCATAACCTTCACTCAGAAGTTGCAGGATACGACGACGGGCCGGATGCGAAACCCCCTGGATCATTTGTTGAATATCTGCGACATAGGCAGCATCCAACCCATAGGGACTCACGCTTTTCTCGACATAGGGCTTAACATATTGAGCCAGGATTTCCTGACGACGTCGAGCTTTTTTGCTTTTGGAAAAATACATCTTCTTACCAATCTCAATGAGAAAGGCAGAGAGGTTTCTAACCTCAAGATCCTTAAGCCTGGTTTGACTTTCCATCAACCAGATAAAAATCTCTGAGATCAGGTCTTCAAGTTCAGTTTCATTGCAGGTATAGCGAAGTAAAACGCAGACCAGCTTTGAATGGTACTTGTTTACAATGTCGGACAATGCTTTTTCATCCCCTGCTAAAAAGGAAGTCCAAAGCAGTTTGTCTGCTTGCGTAGATTTTCTGCTGTTCATAAACATATCCCTTTGGCTGAGCCGGGTTATGCTGAACTTTCAGTATTGAAAATTCTTTAGCAGAAAATTTTTAAAAGCGAAATAAAGATGGGACTGACAGGCAGCACCTACTTATAGCAATCTAAAAATATTTCTTTCCGGCTCAGCTAATGAAAATTGACGGCTTCTAACTCCATCAATTGATGACTGCTGGAAGGATTCCATGAAAGATGATATTTAGATTTACTTAATGACATACGTTTGATATTAGTGGTTATATCTAGTAGATGTGCCAAAGAGATTATTCTCTTTTTAAATTTCATTTTATTCCCAAAAGAAAGGGGATTGATTTTTCTTACGACCAAAAGCTGCGTAGGGTTAGGCATATTTAGCGATGTTAATATCATTTTCAGCCGCCCAGCGTCTCACTATTCGTAATTCTCTGGGCTGGGCTGCTCGATTTCTTTTTCCTCTGATCTGTATGATGTAGTTAGTTGAAGAAAGCACCTCTATGGTTAGCACTCTTTCCCCATTACAATACATGGACCAGATAGAACATTTGCCTCTCATGCACTTTTGCGCATAAGATGCTACACAATGATTGAGTGCTCGCCCTTCTGCAGCCAATTCTTTCCCATTTAGCAGCTCAATGATTTTCCAGATTTTCAAATTCCGGTTTTGTGCCTGGCCTTCGATATAGTAGCCTTCTTTTTGCCCCACAGAATTCCAGCTAAGTTGACTAATACTTGATTTTCGGGCCAGCTTTTGATGCCATTTCTCTACCAAATCCAATAGGGTTTTGGGATTTCTGCCCTTCATCGAAAAGTTGGGTTTCTCCGGATCCTTCATTTTCACCTTTCCACCAGGACGGATGACACGCTCTCGTTCGTATTTTAGCGTACGTATATAATCAACCACGGGTCCAAACTGACTACTCTTTAAAGAGGGATTATCTATAAAGAATTGAATCACACTATGCCAGAAAACTTGTTGCTGAGCTGAAATCTCTCTCAAACTAGCCCTTACAGCCTGTGCCAGTGTTGGACTCCCACCCATCGCGATCGTCTGGCCCCATAAGATGGCTTCCTTGATTGTGCAATCCTCTGGCGCCTGCATAAAATGGTGTGCAACTCTTTTCGACATCTGCAATTTGAAGCCCGTGAATTTTCGCACACTGAAACCCAATCCGATATGAATAAAGAGATTCTGAGCCATTTTATCTCCGGACATATAGCCCCTAGTGATAAAGGCCGGCACCTCATATTGAGCAAACAAATGATGAATTAGGGAATAGAATTGTTTTTCGCGATTGTAGCTTTTTGCTTTCCAGGATGTAAAATCGCGTATCCAATAGCTCTTGTATTTTACCAGAGAGGAAACGATTTCGACAAATTCAACTTCTTCTAAAAGATTAGATTCTTTTGCCACATGGTAAAGGAAACGATTTCGGATATGATCCATGCCCGTTTTTCCTTTTCTCAACTCTTTGGCGAGTTTATGGAGAACTTCGGAATCTCTTTCACCCAAGACTATTTCCTCATTACTCAGACGTAAAATTTGAAGGGGAAGATTTTTAGGTTTTCTCGTTTTTTTCAGGGCCTGGTTTGCCTTTAGGGAACGAAGGAAGGTTCTTTCTTTCCAACATTCCATTTGAGACTTATCCATGCTGTAGCGAAACTTATATTGCTTGCACCATTTCAAATAGGCTTCATGACTTGCAAACCCCATTAAGCGTAGATGCTTTTGCACCCAACTATTTACCTTGGGATCTACAGGCCTCCTCGGAGCCTTCATCTTCTGCCTGTGCTGATAGTTGTGATACCTTTGCATTTGTGTTTTCTTTTGTGCTGTAGGAACTCGTAGGCTAGATGGCTAAGTAAAGGGAATCTCTTTTTTCCAGAAAAATTTTAGTCATTCATCTCAGGAGTGGAAAATTTAGGCATAGTTTATCAAGCAGAAAGTTTCTATTTTTCATTCTACAATTTCATCTCAACAACCCATGAAAAACATCCCTATAGTTCTGCTAGTCCTACTATTTTCATCCCCATTCCTCAATGCACAAGGAGATAAGAAATACGACATCCGACTGAGAGCCGGTGTACATGCAGGTATCAATGAATTGAGATTTAGTCCTCCTACCGTAGAAATTCAAAATTTTGACGAAGCCCCGGGATTTGTCTTTCTATCCAGAGAATTGGGTAGGTCATTTAAAGCTGAGCTTGCCTTCTCTATCGTTTGGAAGCGTACCAAAGATTCCTCTTTCAAGGAAAGCTGGGGGATTTCCCTGGGTTATACTTATAACCGACAAGAATACCTGCAGGCTTTAGCAGAGGATGACTTTATACGGAGTTTGTCTTTTCGATATTATAACTATTTATCTTTCCCCATCATGTTCTCCAGGAATATTTTCTGGGGAAGTCAGGATAATCGACTGGAGCTTTCCATTGGCCCCGAGTTTTCTGTGCTTTCGGGGGGGAGCAGGGGGTATCGGAGATTTATTTCAGATGGATATTTGCGAAGCAGCTTAAGAAGACCCAATGGCATAAGAGTAGATCTGGGCATTAGGGCTTTGTGGAAAGGACAGCTTTACAGGAAACAGGATATAGGCTTTGGTTTCGGGATAAATTATGGCCTGCAAAGTGTGGTAGATCAGGAATTTCAGCTATATGCAGTTGAAAGCCCCAATATTCGTCCGGACCTTATTCCCGAGAATGAATTGTATCGAATTGAAAGCAAGGTTTTACCTATCAGCTATTCTTTAATTCTCCAATATGATATTTCCCTCACCAAAAGGAACTAGTTTTTCAAATCCGATCCGATTCCTGTATTTTCAATCCTATGCAGGAAAAAAGATTCACAGGACAAACAGCCATCATCACTGGAGCCGGTATAGGTATTGGATTTGAAATAGCCCGTTCCCTGGCCAAAGAAGGAGCATCTATTATTCTCAATGATGTGGATGGAAAACTCGCTAATCAGGCCGCTAAAAAAATCCAGCAGGCAGGAGGTCGATGTATTCCTATCGCAGCAGATTCTTCTGAACTGGAGAGCATTGAGATCATGATAGAAGCTGCCAAGTCTCAATTTGGCTCTGTTGACCTGGCCATTGCCAATGCAGGTATCACTACTTTTGGCTCTTTTCTCGAATACGATCCCAAAGAATTTGATAGACTCGTCAAAGTAAACCTTAAGGGAACTTTTTTCCTGGCTCAGGCAGCTGCCAGGCAAATGATCGCTCAAAAAAGCGAGGGCAGAATCCTTCTTATGTCATCAGTTACCGGTCATCAGGCACACCCGGACCTGACAGCATATGGTATGTCAAAAGCAGCGATCCGTATGTTGGCAAAAAGCCTGGGAGTGGAATTGGGGAAATTCGGCATAACTGTCAATGCAATTTCACCCGGTGCTACTATCACAGAAAGAACTATGCAATTGGAAGGAGATTATATGACCGAATGGGAAAAGATCACTCCCAAAGGAAAAGCTGCAACAACTGAAGACATCGCACATGCAGCTTTATTCCTCCTTTCTCCCCAGGCTCATCACATTACCGGCCAAAGCCTGATAGTAGATGGAGGATGGACTTCCTATAGTCCCCCACCCCACTGATCTACCATAAGCCGTTTTTTTTCTACAAAATTCGCGTGCTTAGGCAGCGTATTTACTAATTATGCTGTTCTATGTTAGGTGGTTGTGCTCCTGCACACATATAATAAGGACGGACCACTGTCTTGAGCTAACCTAAAGATGAAAACTTCGACATGAAAAGATCCCTGATTCTCCTCGGGCTTTGCTTATCCATTGCACCTCTTTTCTCCCAAATGGGCATTGGCCTTGGAGGATCCTATGTGGTTCCGATGAATCGCAACTCCGAATTCTACGGAGCAAGTCAAGGGTTTAAGCTCTTTTTTACTCCCGATGTATCGGATGAAGATCTTGCCTGGAACTTTGGATTTGGATGGACCAAATTTCAGCCCAGACAAGAAGTATTCAATACCGAAACGCCTAATGGCGTAAAGGGAGATGTGTCTTATTCCAATTATACTACCGTACCCGTATTTGCCGGAGCTGATTTTAAAATCAAGACTCGGCCTATCAGTTTTTTTGTGGGGGCCTATGTGGGAACTAATTATATCAAATATGAGGTGGATAGTAGAGATATTTGGGGAAGAAGAACAGAGAACTTTAGTGGATTAAATGTATTTTTTTCACCCAGAGTAGGTGCGAACCTGGTGGATACCGATAGAATATCCATAGTTATAGACGCGCAGTACTATGCCACCCTTAACAAAAAAGCAGGTTGGATAGAAGACTATGTAGGCTTCAGCCTGATCTTCATGTACAAAACCAGTGTTTACATGTAAACGGCTAGTTTCTGGATGGATAGATCCCTGTCAGGCAAATAATATAATTCATCCCTAAAGCCGGAGACATACTGCTTACCGGGCTTCCCTGAAGGACATTGTATGCAGCAGTAGAACGACTTATTTCCATACTCAATTTCTTCGAGATTCCATTAAGAGGTAGGCTCAGGTTTTCTGATCCGAATTTGGTTCCCAGATTTCTATCGGACAGACCGGGTCCCGCTCCAGTACCTACCGCAGTTCTTCCGCGCAAATCAGGTAAGGCAAAAGTTGTACGGCCATCCCCTCCATAGGTAGTTCCCAGGATAGAAAACAACGCACTATTAGAAGATATGGCTAACAATTGTCCCTGACAAAGAGCCCATCCCCTAGGAGCAAAATTGCCCGCAAACATTTTGACTTCGCCTATATATCCTTCCATCACCTGAGGTTCAGGAAGCTCTGATTTTTCTGCTTCATCAAATCCGCTAAAGATGAGTAAAACAAACGCAAGAACGCCTAATAATAATAGAAGGGTTTTTTTGGGGGAAATAGTAAGTGTGAGTGTGTTCATTTTTCTCTAAAAGTTAAGGATTTATTTTCGCTTTATCTCTACACAAAGCGGATAAAAAAAGGCCCTGCAATTGCAGGGCCTTTTTTTGTTTTCTTTTGGTACTCCCTTTAGAAATTGAATCCCAAACGGGCGAAATAGTAAGAACCTCCAAAGCCCATCTGAACCGCATCAAAATAACCCCCACTATCGGTATTATCACTGGCTATTTGCTGGGTCGGATAGGTATTGAAAATATTATTCAATCCAAGCGTAAAGTTTACATTTCCAGAGAAATATACTGTACCTGTCAAATCGAATACTGTCTTGGCATCATATTCTACAGGCGTAACATTATCAAAGGAGAAATAACTTACTTTTCCGAAGTTGGTTGCCCCCAGATTGATGTTGAAGTTATCTGTAATGTAGTTAAGGTTCAGGGCAAATTTGCTGGAAGGCGCAGCATCCTCGAGCAAAGACACCTCTCTTCCTCCGAAGAAAGTTTCCACCTCCAGATTACCATTCTTGATACCGGTCACTTCCAGATCATTGAGGTTACCTGCAAGAGATGCAAGGAATCTATGTCCATTGTCAAGATCGGTACGATAAGACAAAACGACATCCAGTCCCAGAGAACGAGTATCAGCAGCATTTGCGAAGAACTGAGCCGTTTCTACTCCCTGATTAAGGAAGCTGGCATCAAAGTTACCTGTGATCACAATCCTGTCGGTAATGTCAATATAGTAACCGTCTACTGTCAGAGTAAAAGGCCCTTTCCCGTACGCAAATCCAACGCTGGCATTAAATGACTCTTCCTGCTTCAAAGGCTGGATACCAAAACCGGCAGTAACCGGGCTATTGTTAGCAGAGAGCAAAGACTCTGTCAATACACCATTTACAAAAGAGGTGAACCTTAGATTATAATAAATCTGAGCCAAGGAAGGCGCACGGAAACCTGTACTTACTGCTGCTCTGATCGTCAAGTCATCACTGGCCAGAAATCTGGAAGCTACTTTCCAGTTCAGGGTACTACCGAAGTCGGTATAGTTTTCAAATCTCAAGGCAGTATTTAACAGGAATTGGCGAGAAAGGTCAAATTCCGCATCTCCATAGATGGCGAAGTTCGAACGGTTGCGATCTACTTCATTGGCAGGGCTATAACCAGGAAATCCCTGAGAACCTGCCGCCAAACCAGTAGATACCTGATCTGGTTGCGTAATGATCAATCCATTTACGTCATAAGCCGCATATGAACCGGGCTCACCTGCAAAGATTGTGAAGTTGTCTGTACGATACTCCAGACCAAAGGCAATGTTCATTCCTTTACCTTCACCTTGCTCGTAGTACTTGGAGAAATCAAGGCTGGTAGTATTCTGAGTAAGGGTATGACCACCTGCATCAAAATCTGTAGGAGAACGGTCTCCTAAAGTTGCATTATTGGTGCCTTTGATAAAGTAGTGGAAAACATTGGTTCCAATGGTATTGTTGAAATCTGCATTCCATCCTCCAGCCAGGGATTTCCTGAAACCGGCAGATAGAGAATTATCCGTAATGATAGAGGTAATACGGGGAGTAAACCCATTAGGATAAATGGAAGGAACGGCACGATCGTCTCCTGCGTTTCTGGTAAAAGCAAAAGCATCTGTATCTCGATAGTTTCTCCCTCCAAAGAGATAAAACTCAGTATTATCTCCAACGGGGATCACAGAGTTGATAAATCCAGAGAAACCGGAAATTTCAGCTTCGCCCATTCCTCTACGGAAAGTCGCACCTGGTCTCAAGGTCTTTTCCTTATTGATAAATTCAGTAGTGATATTGGCAAATCCGCCTTTCTTACCAATGTCAAATCCATAATTCGCTGCAATCTTGGTGGTGAGTCCATCCAGGGTTGGATCATCACTTCGGGTTGTAGTTCCGCTACCATCCAAATCCAGAAAGTTTCCGGAGGTATTGGGGGTATTTGCATCATACAAACCAAATTCATCAGGAGCAATAGGATTGAAACCACCTGCTGTAACCGAACCGGTCAGCTTATTGGTTTCACTTCTCAAAACGATATTGATTACACCGGCAATGGCATCAGAGCCATACTGGGCAGCAGCACCATCTCTCAAAATCTCAATTCGCTCGATAGCCGAAGCAGGAATGGCGTTCATATCCGTTCCGGTATTTCCTCTACCACGGGTTCCAAAGATGTTGATCAATGAAGATTGATGCCTTCTTTTACCATTTATCAAAACCAGGGTCTGGTCTGGTCCCAATCCTCTTAAAGAAGCCGGGTCAATGTGTTCTGCACCATCCGATCCTGACTGCTTTTGGGCATTGAAGGAAGGGGCAAGATATTGCAGGATTTTGTTAAGCTCTGCATTACCATTGCGTAATGTTACTTCCTGGACATCGATCACATCAACCGCAGTTGGCGTATCCGTCGAAGATCTTTTGTAAGAACGAGATCCTACGATCTGGACATTTAGGGTGATCAAATCTGCCAAAGAAGCATCGATCGTACTACGGCCCGCAACCGCAATTTCCTGTTCTTCAAAGCCTGCATAGCTGATTACGATAATTGCATCAGAAGCCGATACACTTAATTTGTAATTCCCCTGAGCATCGGAAAGGACACCTCTTGTGGTTCCTTTTTCAACAATACTCACGCCCTGTAAAGCATCACCATCAGAATCTGTTATGGTTCCGCTGATAGAATGCTGTGCCCATGACGATAAAGTCAGCGTCATTGACAACAGCAGAGTGAATAAATTTTTCATAAATAGTTGCTAGATAGGTTAGTAAAGTTTTAACTAACCGTGCAATTTAATAGAAATTTTCTATTTATAAATTAATCCGTTTAATATCCCAAAACATCACCTTAATCTAATGAGTGGGTTAGGACATATTTTGATCGACTTTATAGGCTTCGGTTTGCGGGTCTTCATGAAGCTGATATTCCGCTCACAACTACAGCCATTTATATCTGTCGCAGAAAGCAGATGTTTATCTTTTCCTTTCCCCCAAACTGTCAATTCATCCACTTCCTGATCATCCATATAAACAGAATAGGGAGCAGTACCTCCTTTCACTTCAAACTTGTCTCTCTGCATAAAGCCGAGGGAAACCCGTTTTTTTCGGACGATTCGAATCTTGGGAGGATTCCTTAGAACAATGGTCTGCTTACTTGTACATCCATTATCATTTTTTACTTCTATTTGGTACCGGCCGGCTGGAATATTGGTGAGGTTTCGGGACTCACTATAAAAGCCCTTGCTATTCTTCCAGCTGAAGGTATAACTCCCTGCCCCTCTGGAACCATCAGACAATTGAACACTGATCGCACCACTACTATCTCCAAAACAACGAATTGGATAGCCTTCAAAATCCGAGATACTTGCATGAATCGCTATGGTATCCGGCATAGTCAATTGAACGGTGTCATGGGCCAGGCATTGATTGATATCCTTAAGTTCTACTGCATATTCTCCCGAATTCAATCTATCTGTCACAAAGGCATTACGGTCGCTTTTCAAACTCAGGGTATCTTCAGACCATAGGTAAGTAGCCAGATAAGGTCCGGTTCCCCCGGAGAGTTCCCATTTCACCGATCCATCCCTTTTCCCCTGACAACTCACAGAATAACCGTCATAATCGGAAGTTACAATGCCTTTGAGGGTCAATTCATCCGGTTCCTTTACCACAATGCTATCAGAAGCACAAGCCCCATTGCCTTCGATCTGATACCGATAGACTCCAGCGGGCAAATTATAATGGGCATACTGGGACTCGAGGGAATCCCAGCGAATATTGTATCGATAGCCATTTGAAATATGGAGTTCTATTGAGCCTTTTCTTTCGCCAAAACATATATTGTCTTTTACTACCGGTCGGACTGCTACTTTTTTAGGACCCGGCACAGAAAAGGAAACCGTATCCTTGCAGGTAACTGCATCTTCAATTATCACCTCATAATCTCCCTCTATCAAGTCTTCCCTTATTTCCTTTCGCCCACCATCATTCCAGAAAAATTTATAGGGCCCAAAGCCGTTTTTTACTTTCATTTCCACCCGCCCATCATTTTCTCCATTGCAGGATACAGGATCTATGAGGGGAGTACCTTCTACCCAAAGTTTTTGAGGAACGATACTCGTTTTCATCGTCAATTCGCAACCCGTAACGGACGTGATGGTACAGGAAAACTCTTTATCGATTTGATCACTGGGCACTATGATTTTTTGAGAAGCGGTAATACCGGTTGACCATTGATACCTGGCAAAGCCCTCCGGTGCGATCAAGGTCGCAAAATCATCCCCCCGACAATATTTGATCTTTACCTCAAGGGCACTGTAATAAGCATCCATATAGGCATAGCCAAAATGCCCGGTCTTTTCACAATCAAATACCGTAAACTGAACCTTGATCTTCTTTCCTATATAAGGAGTCAGATTTATGGCCTCCGTGGTCCAGTCTTTATACATCGCCTTATCGGGACCTTTCTTAAAGCCTTTCCGTTCGGCTTCCTCCCCGGCGATCACTTTATAATAGCCGCATTTAGGATCGAGAATATTTCCCAGAGAATCGGTAATGGTAATTTCAAAATAGGGTTGTTCGACCTCATCATGCTTGGGATCCTGTAGGATAATGGCATACTGGTAGACGAAAAGAGAGCTTTTGGGAGTTACCCGAAAGGTGTAGGTCACTCGATCGGCCTGGGCACCAACCTGCTTATTTCCCAACCTCAAAACCCGTCGTTTACCAAAAGGAACAATCTTGACCTCCTGCTCGGTATAGGGATCAAATTTGCTGGTATCCCGCATAAAGGTATGGCGACCCCGGATTTGGCCTTGTCGCCAATTCCCGTAATAGTTGCCGTGATAAAAAGCCAGTTGGGTAGAGTCAGAGAATATACTTCTTTGACCCATCACTGGTAAGCAAAGGCATAAAACAAAAATAAGGGTACAGATCTGTTTCATAGCGCAAACACATGTTTTAACATTAGCCCAACCCGCCAATACCCTACAGACTCAAAAGTCTGCAATAATTTGGTCAATAATTGCTTCGTTGATCCAGGTTCTCATCAAAGAAAACACTGCGAATGTTTGGTATTGGAAATTAGAAATGAGTGGATTCTCAAGGAACCCAGCAGGATAAAGTATCGTGGATGCGGAAAATACGTGTACAGCTCTAATCCTATCAAAAAAAATAGGTTTCATACAAAGAGCGGGGGATCAACATATTCAAATTACAGCTTTAGCAGCTTTCTTTCAATGAAGTGATGAAATTTAGCGGATTTATCCTTAGATGTCCTCCAATCATCTTATCCCTATTCTTTGCACGCGATTTTTTATAGAAACTATCATGCAGTTCTGAGAATCTTTTAATTATTCAAGCCTCTGATAACTATATTGCCCGTTCCATTGGGATTGCAGGGGTATTTAAAGTCCTCTACTCTTTTCTTATTGTCCAGAAGGTTTTTGTAGAATTCAGCGATATATCTTCGGAGAAATTTTTTATCCTTCGGGCCTAAAATCTCCGCTTCTTCTATGACATTCATCACTCCTTCCTTAGCATCCAGAAATTCCTGAATCACCTCTCGCAAAATCGGATCGTCCATGTCGATGCAGTATCCTCTGTATCTTCTTTCCTGTACAGAACTCATCTGCAGTGCCTCCGCTGGATGTGCATAGGTGGCACTTACGACACCAGAGTGATCAAAATCGTAGGCTACTGCTATAGGCTTCTCGTATCCCTCTTTCTCCAGTATTTTGATATTATGGTTGAATTGAATGGACCAGTCCGTATTCCCTATCATATACTGGAAAATACTCATCCGCAAAAATTCTTTGGGATCCAGCTGCTGGGGTTTGAATGTTCTATCCTCCTCAATCTTAGCTCCATTTCTTTTTGCCATCAGATCCTCATCTTCGATTAAAAAGGCGAGAATTTCATTGCTAGACTTATTTTTTTTGATGTCTTCAAAGGTGAGTTTCACCAGACGCGCCTTAAAACTTAGCGGACTAATCTGATTGTATAGTTTGTATGCCACATATTCTCTTGCGACATAGTTGTCCCCTTTACAAGGCATAACCAGCTTCAATTTATCCTGTCCCTGAAAAATAGAACCTTCCGGTATCATCTTTTTCGGAAAATTCAGGCGTAGCGGAGGATATTTACAATTGCCACGCTTCCTTCTGAAATTGCCCCGTGTTTTTATTTTAAAATCATGGGCCATAGAAGCCTGTCCTTCTTCCCGATAAAAGAGCTTCATTTGATGATAGGAAGATTCTTCTTCCCGATCTTTCATGAGCATCTTGATATCTCCCATAATACGCAACTCAATAATGCCTTCTTCCTGAAACAATTGGGGTTCCTTTTTGTCCAAAGAAGAAATATCAGAGCTACCCTGTATGAAAAACAGAAATGTAGTATAAAATAGTAAGATCCATTTCATAGGTAAAGTCTTTGAGCCAAATGAAGATACTAAATTTCCTAATTTCGGATTACTGATTATTGGGAAAATAAAGGGGAGGGTATTTGAGGTGGAAACTGCTTATTTGTTGAAAGAAGTGAGCAAATTCAAGAATTTTATCTTCCTCATACAAATTTCCCAGAAAACTGATGCTTGTGGGATGGTCCTCACTATCTAGTCCTGTTGGGACACAAACAACGGGATGACCGGTCAAATTGGTAATCATGAGTTGTCTCCCTCCGAAAGTAGGGCTGATCAGGATATCCAGCTCTTTCATGATCTCATGCACAGCTTCTATAAGCTCGCCTCTATAGCGATTTGCCTGCAAATACTCCACTGCAGGTATGAAGCGAGATTGTCTTAAACTATTGGCCCGCGATCTTTGGTTTTGTTGAACCATTTGATCTACCTCTCCGCTTCTGACCAAGTCATCGAAAAAAGCTCCAGCTTCAGCTCTCAGAATGATATCAAATACCTGATAGGGAAATCCTTCCGGTAACTCTATTGGAATGGGTTCTATCCCCTTCTCTTTCAAGATGGCCAAAGCTGCACGTAGATTATCTCCACTCTCGGTCGTGTCCTGATCTACCAGTTTCTTTAAATAACCAATTTTATAGGTTTCCGGCTTTGATTGGTGATCAAAACGATAGGGGCCATCAACAGCCGTTTGATCTAAAGGATCCTTGCCTTCAATTGCATCAAATACCATAGCACAACCTATGGCAGAACGACACATAGGGCCTACTTTATCCATAGACCAGGAAAGACTCATGACTCCATTTCTACTCACTCTCCCATACGTTGGCCTCAAACCACTGATTCCATTGCGAGTACTTGGACCGGTAATTGAGCCCAGAGTTTCCGTACCTATAGAGAAGCCCACCAATCCTGCTGAAGTGGCTGAACCCGAACCTGCAGAAGAACCACTGGCACCTTGTTCAGGATCCCAGGGATTGCGCGTCTTTCCTCCAAACCATACATCCCCTCTAGCCAAAGCTCCAGAGACAAGTTTTGCCACAAGGACTGCTCCAGCTTCTTCCAGACGCCTTGCGACTGTGGCTGTTTCTTCTATTTGCTGATTCTGATATGGTGCTGCTCCCCAGGTAGTAGGATACCCTTCAACAGAAACCAAGTCTTTGAGGCCGTAAGGGATTCCATGCAAGGGGCCAAGTAAAATTCCTGCCGCCAATAAACTGTCGGCTCTTCTTGCTTGTCGAAGGGCTAAATCCTCCGTCAAACTTATTACACAGAAGAGGCTTTTGTCGTGCTCCTTGAGTCGCTTTAGATACAACTGAGTTAACTCCACAGAGCTGATCTTTTTTTCTCGGATCAGGGCATGAAGTTGAGGGAGGGTATAAAATACAATGCTTTCTCTGTTTAGGGGTATCTCTGCAGAGGTATACAAGCCAAAATCACTCCCACCTGCTTCCCCTTCCGGCATCTCAAAAGCGATGGGATGAGGGTTGAATTGCAGACTTGGGATGCGTTGATGTTTCAGAGAATAGGAGCGCATGCTATCATAGCCCTCACGATTCCGAAGGAGATAAGGATAAAGGGTATCCAGATAGGTTTCCTCAAAGTCCAGCCCAATTATGGCCTGGCTTTTTTGCACATCTTTTTTTGAGAAAAGTGCTTTTCCAGTGGATTTGCAGGAAAGTAAAACAGAGCATAGAGAGCAGTAGAATAGTAGAGTTCGCAGGCGCATTGGGGAAATTAGGAAGATTTTCCTAATTAATTGAAATCTCCGCTTTATTTACCCCACTCCCCAACCCGCTGCCAAAAGGCATCTCTATAGGCGGGTCCGATGGATATCCGCTCCTCTCCTACCAAAACCTGATTATGCTCAACCTTCTTTATGTGGCTAAGATTAACCAGAAAGGATCGATGGATTTGAACGAAAGCATCCGGCAATAGTTCTTTCGCCTCCGTGATCTTCATCCGAACAGTAACTTTTCCCTGCTCGGTAAAGAAGTCTACATAATTGGCGGCTCCCTGAACATGACTCAAAGATTCGAAATCAATGCGAATGTATTGGTGGCCGCTTTTGACAAAGGTAAATTCCGGGCTCTGTTGTTGTTTGAGTTGAGCGGCTCTGTTGGCCGCTTTTAGAAAGCGATTGAAAGGAATAGGTTTGACCAGATAATCAACTACTCCTTCCAGTTCATAGCTTTCAACCGCATATTCAGAGAAAGCAGTAGTAAAAATGATGAGTGGGGGCTTGCTCAAGCCCCGCACCCAATCCAGGCCCGAGATGTCTGGCATTTTGATATCCAGAAATACCAGATCAACCGGATTCTTTTGTATGTACGCCATTGCAGCCAAAGCGTCTGTAAAGCACTCCTGCAAATTTAGAAATGGAACCTTCTTTGTAAGCACGCGGATCACTTCCAGCGCTTGCGGCTCATCGTCAATGGCAATTACATGCATAGATCACTCAGCTAAATCCAAACTTAATTGTGTAAAATATCGATCTTCATCTTCCTCAATCCGCCATTCGTGTTTACCGGAATAGAGAAGATTCAGTCTTTCTCTTGTATTGACCAGACCAACCCCACTTTCCTTGATCACGGCATTTCCACCTACGGCTACCAGGTCCTTGGGATGAACCGAATTTTCTACCGTAAGAATGAGGCCTTTATCCAGAATAAAGAGGTCGATATGTATATAGGACTCCTGGCTCATACTGATCCCGTGCTTAAAGGCATTTTCAATCAGGGTAATGAGCATTAAAGGAGCAATTTGCAAATCATTGGCTTCTCCATCTACCCGATATTGCAGGTCATGCTTGATCGGATTGATGCGCAGACGTTGCATGTCAATGTAGTCTGAGAGGTATTCCAATTCCGTTTCCAGAGGAATCTGTTTCTTATCTCCGTGATAGATGGCAAAGCGCATCAGGTCGCTGAGCTTCGTGATAGCCTCCGCAGTACGTGGACTTTCCTCCGTCAAGGCAAATCCATAGACCGTATTAAGGCTGTTGAAGAAAAAGTGAGGGCTAATCTGAGTCTTCAGGGTGTTCAGTTCGGCATTCAGTGCTTCTTTCTGCGCACGCAAACGAGGAATACCATTGAGAACGATGTGTCTGAGTATGGCATATAAGGGTGCAATCAGCATCATGATGACAAAGGCCATTCCGAGATCTTCAAAGCTAGGAGAAGGATGCCATTCGAAAGGATAATCCGTTACGTACCAGGAACCGTCAACCAGGGCAAAAGTATTTCGGAGGAAAGGATTGAGTGCCTGAGTAATGTTCAAAGCAATATAGATCAAACCGAGTCCTCCAACTGAGAGCAAATATTTTCCCCATCTTCTCTTGAGTAAAAATCGGCTGGCCAGTATGCGCCAGTTCACCGTAAATAGAACGATAGAACCTATGAATATAATCCACATGGCTATGCCCGGAAGTTCTACATATCCTGAATGTGTTCTCGGCATAATCTCAATCATCAGGAAGGACCAGAAGAAGGCATGGAAGGTCCACTCGATTTTTTCAAGGGTTTTGGTATTGAAGAATTTGGAACCTGTCTGCCTGAGGTAAACACCAACACCGAAAAGTATGAGACTTAGTAGAAATCCAACTAGTAGTACCGCAGAGTATTCTTTCACTTCATCATATCCATTTCTGCGTCGTATGTCCTGACGCTCATCATAGGCTCTGTCAAAGAGATCTTTCCAGGACCTTTGACCGATGGAATTGATATGGGTCAGGAAACGCTCAGGATTGGAATGATTTTCTTCATAAAAAGGAACAATAGCTCGAGACCAGGCAATGAGGGTATCCATGCGAGACTCACGATTACCCATTAAAGCATTTACCAGTTGCTTGTAAGCGTCTTTGCTCATTCCGTGAGCATATCGATGGCTTAAGAAGTCCTGAGCACGGACACCATGGTAGTGCTGTCTTTCTCTATCGGTAAGGTCAAGCAATGTAGGATCATGCTCCGCCTGTTTCCACTCAAGTCTGTAATAATCATGTGGCGAAATCAGCATGGGATAAAAAAGGTCTCCATATTGGATAAAGCCAATGGAGGTGAATATAGGATTGACCTCCAATTCAAAACGGGCAGTCATCCAGTCGATATCACCTTTAAGGGGTGTTTTGTACACATCTTGAGAGCCTTCCCATGTGGTAAAGGGAAGATGTAGGTAAATATGTTCGGGTATATCTTTTTGTTCCAGATGCTGAATGGGGAACTTGCCACGAATTTCAGTCTTGCGATCCCTGATCCCATTGATGATATCTTCTCGTGTCCAGATTTCTACTCCGGCAGGAAAAAGATGCTCACTTAGAATAGAAATGTAAATCGGTGAATTCCCTTCTGGCAATTGTATGAAATGGGTTTCGTCTCCCAGGCTAAGCATAACATCCTCACCCGCATTTTTAGGAAGGGAAAACTCATACCAGTTCTGGTCTTCTTGCAATTCCTGGGTGAAATTCTCATCGCCATCAACTGTGAAACTCAATTCATTACTATACTGAGAAGAATAATGATGGCCGTAGTGCCTGTAGATGTCATTATCGTGTAGGTAAACAAAAACATCTCTTTTGTTGCCGAAACTAAAATTGAAGTTGAAATTAAATTTCTTGGCAATGAAGCCTTCGATGGGAACTTCAAGAAATTCTCCCTCAACTTCCGGCTCAGATTCGAAAATAAGTTCAGCTTCTTCCAGTTCTGAAAATTCGGAGATTTCGATTTCATCAATCACATTCTCAGCTTCTTGCTGACCAAAGGCTGTAATCGGGAATGTGAAGAGGCATAATAGGAAAAGTCGTGTGATATATGTCATGGCAAATTAATTTGATCCCAAAATGCCGGAACCTGAGTAGAAGATAAATAAAATGTGACGAATATGGGGAGAGCTGGGATGAAATGGAGGAAAACGTATTCTGGTGTTCTCGTGTTCTGGTATTCTTGTTTATACCTCTAGAACACTTGAACACAAGAACACAAGAACACTTCCCTTTTAATTCCCTTGTCCGCCGGACTGAAGACGCTTGCTTTCGGCTTGCATCCCGCTTTTGCGCTTTCGGCTGGCTTTCACCTTGTCATTCCCAAAGTTGAAAGTAAAGTTTGCCCGGAACTGGCGGCTCTCGAATCCACCGGAAGCATCATAGAACAAGCCTCCGAATTCCTGGGTTCCTTGCCACTGCATGCTGTAGAAGATGTCATTTACAGATAGTTTGAGCGTAGCCTTCTTGTCGAACATACGAAACAATGCTCCTCCATTTACGCCCCAGAATTCGCGGGTCAGGTAATTGGCGCCCCAGATAGAAGGAGAGGAATAGAAGCCCGATACTTCCAGGCTTACATTTTCAGTCAGGGTAAAAGTATGCTGTTGATAAAGATTGGCAGTAGTACGAGCGATATCAATGCCTTTGCCGGTTTCTCCAGCTTCATTGAAGTCTCCCCTATTCTGGGTGCGGCTGACATTAAAGTTGGTGTAGGTATTCCAACGCTTGTTGATCGCAATGGGAGCACTGATATTGGCACTGAGTACTTCGCGACTTTCCAGATTTTCCAGGATGATAAAGGATGCATCTTCACTGAGGATATCGGTCAGTCGGGTGAAGTAGTCATTGGTCAGGGTATAGGAAAGACTGGCTGTATAACGATACTTATATGTATAGTTCAGTTGGACACTATGGCTAAACTGAGGTCTCAAAAATGGATTACCCTGAGAAAAGGTGATCTGGTCGATTTGAGTCAGGAAAGGATTCAGGTCCTGGTAGCGAGGACGATCTATGCGACGACTATAGTTCAAGCTGTAACTATTGCTGCGATTGGGTGAGAAAGTAAGTCCGCCGCTGGGAAATAGATTCAGGTAGGAACGCTTCACACTATCCAGTTCGGTATTCTGCAGACTGACCAATTCTCCATTGGTACGGGTATGCTCAGCACGAAGGCCCAGATTCCAGTTCCATTTCTGACCTATGCGTTTCTGAAAACTTGCATAAAGCGCATTGATATTTTCCTTGTAGACAAAATTATTGCTACGATCCTGATTCAGGATTTCTTCTCCATTGTGAAAGTCAGAGAAATTGAAGGTATTGTTTGTTTCGATAAAGGCGGATTTGAGACCGCTAGAGAATGTTCCTCCAAAAAGCTTGCGTTGGTGATCGGCTTTGAAGGTATAGATATTTATATCTCTGGGCGCATCTGTAGCGAAGGAAGCATCTCTTTCTACCTCATTGGTTTGTGGATCCAAATATAGATTGGGCTGCAGGGTCTCATTTCTCAGTCTGTATCTTCCGTAGTCTGCATCCAGGTTCCAGCTATTGCCCGCTTTATTTTTATAGGCATAGTTCAGGTTAAAGGTCTGACTGCCATTATTACTTTCTCCAAAAGTCTTTGCATCCAGGATACTCTGCACCTCATTATTCGCGACCAAGGATATAGGCGTAAGACTGATGTTGCGATTTTCTTTATCCGAAAAGAAACCGGAATACATAACTCCTAGCGTATGTTCTTTATCGATAAAGAAGTCCGCCCCCAACTTTACATTATTACTATTCCCATCGTCAAAAAAATCATTGCGCTGATCCACTTCAAATCCATTTTGCCTACGGAAGAAGTTGGTATAGCTATATCCCATCGCCTGATTTCCGCTATAATTTCCAAATACATTAAGGACCTTATTGCGGCTGTTGAAATTCAAGCCTCCATCCCATTTGCTAAAGCGTCCGATCCCATAACCCGCTGAAATACTTCCCTGAGTTCCCAGGCTTTTGTCTTTTTTCAGGCGAATGTTGATGATGCCTGCATTGCCTTCTGCATCATAGCGTGCAGAGGGATTGGTAATAATCTCAATGGATTCAATCTGGCTGGATTGCATACCTTTCAGCATGATAGCCAGGTCAGCAATCGACAGAGGCGAACGTTTTCCATCTATATAAATGCTCACACCAGATTTGCCCATCAAGATGATATTGTCAGAATTATTTACTATCACACCGGGAGCTTTCCGCAATAATTCAAAAGCATTTTCTCCTATACTATTGATGGTACCTGATACATTAAAGACCGTCATATCCGGTTTTACTTCAATCAAAGGCTTTTGGGCATAGATGTTTACTTTCGCCATGTCCACCTCTTTCTCCTGCATAGAGATATCTTCCAGTCTAAGGCTTTCCCCCTCTCCTAGCTCTAATATACCTGTGCGAAAGGTCGCCATTTCACTAAACTCCACACTGATCCAGTATTTATTTGCTGATAAAGGGGCCAGTAGAAAATTTCCCTGCTCATCACTAAAAGCTGTTTTCGCAATAGAAGAATCCTGGGCTGTATATGCGATGACCGTTGCATATGCTATAGGAGAGGCATCCATTCCTACTACTTTGCCTTTGATATTTGCTCCATTTTGTGCCGAGACATTTGCCGCACATAGAAAGCTGACGATAGCGGTAATAATCTTATTCATAATTCTTATTGTTGATTCTTGTCTACATTGTTTGATGATCCAAAACTATCGCAGGCTTTATTAATAGGCACGCAGGAATAGATAAGCTGCAGGATTTCTCGATAAAGGCTTGTTTTGTCATTCGTCGAACTATATTGCCATTCATCGATTGAGGGGAGTTCGGGAGAAAGTCTTATCTTAATTTAGGATCAAAACAATAGGCATGGATCGAATTGAGAAACCTCCCATAAAGCGTGAAGCAGTTATAGCCGTAGTCTGCTTGTATATATTTTTCGCCTTGAGTTATGGACTAACCTTATATACCTCAACCGGTTTTAAGAGCAACATTTATTTTAAAACAGCTGCCTTAGACTTTTTGACCAAGGGCCTTCTTTCTTTGCCGGTCTGGTATTTCGTATTCAGACTTTTTCAGACGAAAATTCGCTGGAAGCGGTATCTATGGCATATTCTCTTTGTCCCGATTTGGGTGTTTCTCTTCATAAAGACTTATTACTTCCTCTGCGAAAGTTTGGGCTTTTATCATTTGCAGGGGAATAACATCGCCTGGGATGTCTACTATCCTTTTATGTTTTATGTGATTCAGTTTGGCTGCTTTCACCTCTATGATGAGATCAACCGATCAGCCAGACAAGCAAAAAGAGCTATCGAATTACGGGAAATGGCGACAAGAAGCGAATTGACGGCTCTCAAAGCCCAACTCAATCCCCATTTCCTTTACAATGTGTTCAATACCATCAATGCATCCCTACCCCCCAAAGAAGAATATACACGCGAGTTAATCGCCAAGCTGGCAGACCTTTTCCGCTATCAACTGGTCGCCTCCCGTAAAAACTTTGTTCCCCTGGCCAATGAGATTGAGTTTATCCAAACCTATCTGGAACTGGAAGAGGCGCGACATAAAGAAAGGTTAAGGGTCAAGTGGGAGGTGGATCAAAGCCTGCTGGGAGTACAGGTTCCTCCTATGCTTTTGCAGCCTTTAGTTGAAAATGCCATTCGACATGGAATCGCACCCAAAATAGAAGGGGGTACCGTTAGCATTCGGATACAAAGACGCGCTGAGCAAATTCAGGTATGCATCATAGATGACGGGATCGGTTTTGCTCCTCAAACGAAAGAAAACGCTGATGGCTTCGGGCTGGGTAATACCCGAAAGATTCTGCAAAAACTTTATGGAGAAGAACTGGATGTTATAGACAATCCATCCGGAGGAACACGCGTTTGTTTTTCACTCCCTATACAACAAGATATCGCCGAACTGGCTAAAGCATGAAGAAAGTAATAATTGTAGATGATGAGGCACCCGCTCGTCAATTGATAAATGAATACCTGGAGGATTATGAGGATCTGTTTGTGGTAGGGGAATGTAACAATGGAGTTGATGCCCTCAAACTTATTATCGAATTCAAACCCGATCTGGTTTTTCTGGATGTCCAAATGCCCGGCATGACCGGATTTCAGGTTCTGGAAAAATTGCAGGAAGTTCCCCAAATCATCTTCTCAACCGCCTATGATAAATATGCCCTGGAAGCTTTCGAAGTAAATGCGGTTGATTATCTCCTCAAGCCCTACACCCGCGAACGTTTCAGTAAAGCCGTAAATAAACTGCAGGATAAAGAGAATCCCCTGATGGATCAGTTACAAAGACTGGCAGAGAACCTCCGTCAAGACCCCGTTGATCCCGGCTTTACAGGAAAGATTTTTGTTCAGTCAGGAAATAAGCTGCACGCTGTAGATAGCAAAGACATCATCTGGCTACAGGCAGAAAAAGATTACACCTGGCTCATTACTTCTGAGAAAAAATATCTCAGCACCTATGGTATGGGCCAGCTCGAACAGAAACTGGACAAGTCCAGCTTTCTCCGTGTCCATCGGTCCTCCATCATCAACTTAAATTATATCCGGGAAATCGAGAAGCATGCTTCTTCCTATGACATCGTCATGGAAAACAAGGATGTAGTCCGCGTAAGTCGGAGCTATATGGAGGATATAAAGAAGAGACTGTTGTAAACAGTCTTTGGGTGTTCGGGTGTTCTCGTATTCTTGTGTTCAGGCAGGTATTCAAACAAACACGAAAACACCTGAACACCCGCGCACTTTTTTAAATCAAAGATTTAAAAAATATCAGTGCATCCACATATCCCTGCTCAACATGATAAAAGCCTCCGGGTATCGTCCCGATGATCTCAAAACCATGATCCTTCCATACTTTGATGGCTCCCTTATTGGTGCTGACTACAAAATTGAATTGCATGCCTCGATAGCCTTCTTTTTTTGAGATTTCTATCGAATCGGCACAAAGTAAAGAGCCAATTCCTTTCCCTCGAATTCCCGTGTCCACCATATAGGCCGCATTGACAATATGTTTGCCGTAGCCGGGTTGGTTGGGATGGAGGATATAAGCACCTACGATCTTGTTTTCGAGTTCTGCTACCCGAATCGTATTTCCCATATGAATCCATAATTGCTCTATATCCGCTCGACTAAAGCTATTATCATAGGGATAATAGATCTTTTGATCCATAATGACCTTCCAGAGCCTCCATACGGCTTCCAGATCGGCTTCTGTAGCCGAACGTATATTAATATCAGCTCCTGGCTTCATAGCGCTAAAAGCAATTAGAATTCCTGGGTTTAGGTTTCTTCCTGGGTTTTCATTTTTTTCACAATCCACTTATTCGCAAAGAGCAATCCCCCCATTACGATAGCAAATTGGAAAAGAATAGCTCCAACATTGTACAAGTTCTCGGGATCATAGGGACTCAGCCATCCTTCAGGATTGGCTTTATAGGAATCATAGAAGAACCATCCTAGCAGCAGGACCATCTCAAGTGGAGCTATATAGCCAATCACAATATCCCACCATTTGCCAACTCGAATGTTGGAGTCTGGATGATTGATTTGTTCTTCTCTGAATTTCGTGATTCCATATTTGCGGATGGATAGGGTAAAGAATAAACCTGCGACCATCAGCGCCACTCCCCAAACCCAGTCCTGGTTATTGAAGATGTTCATGCTCAAAGCCGAAGGAACACCCATCAGGAAGCCTACGATTCCTATCCATCGGATTACCTTCGTTCGCTCAGCTCCCATATCCACAAATGTCCGGGTCACTACTTCTACCATCGAAACCAAACTTGAGAAAGCAGCAAAAGCCAGTGCGAGGAAGAAAAGGATCATGAAGAATTTGCCAAAGCCCATATATTTGAAGAGCTGAGGCATCCAGACAAAGGTGATCCCGGTATTGCCCTCAGAGAAAATCGTTTCCTTCATCAAATCGGTCGAATATTGTTCGCCATTGGCTACCCTTTCTTCCAAACTTCCCAGTCCGGCTAAAACAGTAGGATCTGTCTGCCCTTGCTCAACCAGACCCGGCATGATTGAAAATACCGTACTGAAGATCATAATACCGGCAAGCAGAGATATGATATTGTTGGCCGTTGGAAGAATAAAGGCATTGAGTGCCGTGTCTTCTTTCTCCCGTAAATAAATCGCATAACAAAGGACCAGACCCCAACCAGCTCCTGTATCCCAGGCATTTTGCGTCAGGGCTTCTATCCAGATACTGGCTTTCCCCAACTCTGCCCAGTCTACCGTAAAAAGGTAAGAAAGACCTTCGCTGGCTCCCGGTAAGAAGAGTGCTCGAACGGTCAGTAGGATAATGATTCCTATCAAGGTAGGCATCAGGATATTGGTTACCTTTTCGATTCCTTTTACTCCCTTTGCGACTACAAAGACCGCTAATCCGATCATAAATCCATGCGTCAGGATAGGGATAAAGGAAGTTGTGAAGTCGGTCCAAAAGGCACCCGGAACTGCGCCCGGAATTTCGCCTATTACCGCAGCCACTGTATACCGAACCGTCCAGCCAGCCACTACCGAGTAGTAAAACATGATAGCTGCTGTAACAAAGACGATAAAGGCTCCCATCCAGGCAAAGCGAGGCCCCATGATGTTGAGAAATGCTTTAATCGGACCACTGCGGGTTTTCCGGCCCATCCCAAATTCAAGAAGTATCAGGGGAACCGACCAGAGAAGCAGAAAACAAATCCAGGCAACGAGAAACTCTCCCCCGCCATTTTTTGCTGCTATTCTGGGAAAGCGCCATATATTACCAGTTCCTACGGCCATGCCCAACATTGCCAGCATCATAGACCAGCGGGAACTAAAAACGGGAGTATTATTTTTCATCTGTAGTAGTATGCGTTAGTGTCAGTTAAAAAACTGTCATCCCGGAATCCACCTCGATATCCGGGATCTCTAGCGATCAAAATGTGTTTGCGAGAGATCCCGGCTCTTGGACAAAGGCCGGGATGACATATATATTTTGATTTTTGATCAATTCAATTTTGTGATTAACAAACCTTAAAGCGAGAAGGACTCAATTGTATTTCTGCCCCTTCTCCCGCATTCGCAGCGAGGCGAGCTTCTATCTCTTTGGATGTTTTGGTAATGGAAAGGCCGCCCAAAGTCGTACACCTCAAATCATTGGGGATACTTTTGCCTACCTTATCCATGGTTTCGATTACTTCGTCCAAGGGAATCAGGTGGTCATAATTCGCAAGGGCCATATTTGCACAGGAAAGTGCATTGGATGCGGCCATTATGTTTTTGCCCAGACAAGGGGCTTCCACCCGATTGGCTATAGGATCGCAAATCATTCCCAGTGAGTTTTGTAATGCCTGAGAAGAAGCAGATATGGATTGAGACAGATTCCCTCCGCCCAAATGAACAATAGCTGCGGCAGCCATGCCTGATCCGGAACCACATTCTGCCTGGCAACCTCCAACTTCCGCAGCGAAAGTAGCATGCGCAGAAATAAAAACGCCTATCATCCCCGCTGCCAACATAGCTTTGATGGCTTCTTCTTCGGGTAAATTCATTGCTGCCCTGGCTCCCAGAACGGCTCCCGGCAAAGCCCCACATGCACCAGCAGTAGGTGCAGCTACAATAACTCCCATTGCACTTTTTACCTCCATCATGGCGGTAACATAAAGAATGATCTTATTTAGGACTTCATTATGTACCAGGCTATCTGCTTCCATTTTCTCCTGAAAACCTTTAGACTGATTTCCTAAAATCCGATCTGCATATTCTGTTCCCAGCAATCCGTAGTCAATGGATTTTTGCATGATCCCTACCAATTCCCTCATCCGATCAATTACCTCCAACTTAGAGATATTGCCTCGCATACTTTCATATTCGATGGCCAGTTCCCAAAGCTCCAGATCTTTGTCTTTATTATAAGCCAGCATTTCCTCACAGCTGATAAAGGGAACTTTCAAGCCCTGGCGAGACATGATCGGAAGAACCGGCGCCAGTTTTTTGATGAACAAAACTTCCTCCATGGCTTCCAATTCCTGCATGATTTCCTCAGACAGAAATTCCTGCGCCTTTATCTCCACAAAATCCATTTCTCCAGCATGCTCTATGATCTCATCAAATTCACCCAGGCTATTCAGGTAATCGAGAATAGAACTCCCTTTCTTCAAATAAATCAAGGTCTCATAATAATCTCCCGCCATAAAAAGAGGAGCTCCATCTATTTCAATGACCTCAATCATACCCCCACCTGTCGAAAGGGCAATCATTTTCCTTTCCTCTCGGGCATTCTTTAAACTGATCTTATAGGTGTTGGGGTGATCAGCCTGTATATCATGGATTTCTATTTGAATATCCATTCCTGCAGCTTTCACAGCTTTGAGGTAATCCGGCAATCTCTCGTCATGTGCTTCCCATCCCAGGAATCCTCCAAATAATCCCATATCTGAGCCTTGCCCTTTGTGGGTAGTCGCCAATGATCCATTGGGATCATATTCAATCAAAACCTCTTTGATATCACCATCCATCAGGTCGCGGCACAATCTTCCTATTCGCAAAGAAGCAGCACAATGGGAACTGGAAGGGCCTCGCATGACCGGGCCGAGCACATCGTTAAAGATACTGGGGTAGTTCATGTTTCAATAGATTTAGGTTTAAATATACAGGAAATCATCAATTCTTTTTGTCTCTCTTTCCCAATCTGCCTTGCCCTATAAATTTCCTCTCTTGTAAATTTCTCTTAATTTAAATCCTGAATCCTACTTGCCTCAGCATTGGTTCTGCTTTTTTCACCCTCAACAAGCTAATTGGAATTCTTTATAGACATATTCAGATTTGTTACCGTCGGCCAACTCCTGCTGACCTTAATTATGGTTCTGAGATCAGACAAAAAGAATTTTTTTAGCATGAGTGCTTCCCTCTTTGCCTTATCTCTGATGGCATACCTCATTGCCTATTGGGAACCGGTGAAAAGTAATTTCTGGCTATTTCATACGATCTTGCCTTTTTCGGTTGCAGTCCCCTTAAGCTTCTACCTCTTTAGCAAAGCCTTATTCGATGATGTCTTTCGGTGGAAAAAGAAATATCTATGGCTAATTCTGGGAATCGTTGTTCTGCATACAAGCCTTTATGTATTCAATGGCTTATTTTGGAGCAATCTGGAAGATGATATAAAGGTTCTTGCCTATTTGCCTCCTTATCTGATTTCTCTTGCATTTGTGATAGCCGGACTCTTTGAGGCCATGAAAAATTATCAGGGAGATCTGGTGCCGGGAAGGATACGATTCCGCATGCTCTTTATTCTTCTTTCCGCCTTCCTTATGATTCTCACCATAAGTTCTCTGATGGCCCTTCAACATGACGAGCTCCCAACTCTCATTGAATTTGTACAAAAGCTGGGGATATTACTCCTGGTATTGCTCTTTTCCATTTACCTTCTCAATATCAATGAGGAAATTTTTGATGCTGCAAAAAAAGTTACGCCTAGCCTACCCGAGCAGGGCAAGGAGAAAGACTTGCCTGAAGGATTGCGAGAGCACTTAGTTGATAAAAAAGTTTATCTGGAGGAAGGGCTCAGTATACGGGACCTGGCCGATCGACTGGACATGAAGGAATACAAACTCCGCCAAAGTATCAATCAGGAACTAGGGTTTCGAAACTTCAATCAGTTTATCAATTCCTTTAGGGTAAAGGATGCCATGAAAATCCTCAGCGATCCTTCTCAAGAGGAAAAAACCATCACTGAAATTGCATTTGAATTGGGCTATGTTTCGATCAGTCCTTTCAATAAAGCCTTTAAGGAGTTTAGCGGACAAACCCCCAGAGCTTACCGCAAAGAAAGGCTTGTTTCCGGAGTTCTGGAAAACGAAAATCCTGATGGATTTTGAAATCCGTCAATAATTTTTGAAAATGATAGGCATTCTCTCTCAAGCTCTGATAGCTTCGTTCCTATATTATTCACTAAAAAAGGTTCAAGCAAATGAAAGCCTCATTTCAATTTTTCAAAGCAATACTTTCTATCCTGTTCCTTCTTTTCCTAGGCGCCTGCAGTTCAGACGAAAATTGGGATTATAGCGGGCCTGTAGGAAACTGGACTTCTTATGGAGGGACTGATTTCGGAGAAAGATATTCCCCTTTAACTCAGATCACCAAAGAAAATGTAGACGAACTGAAAATAGCCTGGGAATATCATACAGGAGATGTATCTGATGGAAAGGGAGAAGTTCCTACAAGCACTGCCTTTGAGGCTACGCCAATATTGGTAGATAGTACCTTGTATTTCCCTACTCCTTTCAATCGCATTATAGCCCTGGATCCGGAAAGTGGGGAAGAAAGATGGACCTTCGATCCTCAGATAGATCTCAAAGGATTTTACGCGAATCAATTGATATGCCGTGGGGTTTCCTATTGGAAGGAAGATTCCTGTAATGCCGGAAATTGTGATGAACGCATCCTGATGGCTACGGCTGATTCTCGGCTGATAGCTGTTCAGGCTAAAGATGGACAGCCCTGCAAGGACTTTGGGAATAATGGGGAAATAGATTTGATGGAAGGCATGGGCGAAACTTTATGGAAAGGAGAATACCAAATCACTTCTCCTCCGGCTATTGCGGGTAATTTGGCAATCGTCGGATCTGCCGTAGCAGATAATATGCGAAGAGATGCCCCCAGTGGAGTGGTCAAAGCCTATGATGTGAGAAGCGGAGAATTGGTTTGGAGCTGGGATTTGAGACCACCTGAAGGAGTCATTGATAGTAGTTTGCTTTCTGAGGGAGGCTATCACTTGGGCTCGCCTAATGTTTGGGCGCCTATGTCCGTGGATATAGAAAATGACCTCCTCTTTGTTCCCACTGGCAATCCTTCCCCTGATTATTTTGGGGGCTTGAGAAATGGACTGGATTACTATGGAAGTTCGGTTGTTGCGCTACGGGCATCTACTGGTGAAGTGGTATGGAACTTTCAAACGGTTCACCATGATCTTTGGGATTTCGATGTTCCGGCACAGCCTACCCTTACAGAAGTAGAATGGGAAGGGAAAAAAGTTCCGGCGGTTCTGCAAGCTACCAAAATGGGACTCATCTTTACCCTAAATCGACTCAACGGCAAACCCATTATTCCTGTAGAAGAAAGAACAGTTCCTCAAACTACGGTTCCAGGCGAATTCACTTCCCCGACTCAACCCTATCCAACAGCTCCTCCCCCCCTTATCAGACATGATCTCTCAAAAGATGATCTTTGGGGGCCATTAGGAATGAGTGGAGATTGTGAAGAAAGCTTTGCGAAAGTTCATTATGAAGGGGCTTATACACCTCCGCGATTAAATCAAGCGACCCTGGCATATCCCGGCGTAGCAGGAGGAAGCAATTGGGGAGGGATAGCTTTTGATAAAGAAAATCAGATTTTGGTGGCCAATGTCTCTGATTTGCCCTATCTCGTCACCTTGCTACCGAATGAAGCATTTGAGCAGGCCAAAAAAGATAATCCGGGAGTAGAAATAACTCCTCAAACAGGAACTCCCTATGCAATGAGACGTGAAGCCTTCCTTTCTTCTCTGGGATTACCCTGTAATGCACCTCCCTGGGGAAAATTGATAGCCATTGATATGAGGAAGGGAGAAATTCTGTGGCAACAGCCCTTTGGTACAACTAAAGACTTAGCGCCAGTGCCCATCAAGCTGAAATACGGAGTACCAAACCTCGGAGGGCCACTTATCACAAAATCCGGCATCATTTTCATCGCCGCTGCATTAGATAACTACATACGAGCCTTCGATCTTAAAAGTGGAGAAATGTTGTGGGAGGAAAGATTGCCTGCAGGTGGACAAGCGACTCCCATGACGTACCGTACAAGTAAGGAGAATAAACAATACCTAATCATTGCTGCAGGTGGACACGGAAGAGGAGGTTCAAAACTGGGGGATTCGGTGATTGCTTATGCTTTGCCTGAATAGCAATTTCCGAATCCTTCCTATATTGGGAGGGTAGACTGCACGGGAAACTAATCATTAAATCTTGGAAGAAGCCTCTTATCAAATAGAATCCTTTCAACTTCAAACTGAAGATGGGATCGAGCTTTCTGCAAATTTCTTTCCGTCCAACGGCCCATCCAAAGCGGCAATTCTTCTGACGCCTGGTTTGGGTGTGCCGCAGGCTTATTATTTCAAATATGCGAGCTATCTCAGCGAACAAGGATATAATTGTTTGACCTTCGATTTTCGGGGCATAGGTGAAGAGCATCTCAAAGCCAAATATGCGGATCGAATCAACCTCCGAAACTGGGCCAGGCAGGACATGGTAGCAGGGCTCAATTGGATTAAAGAACGCTTTCCGCAAGAGGATATATACGGTATTTTCCACAGCATTGGAGGTCAAATTTTCGGATTGGTTGAAAATCATCATTTGCTGAAAAGGGTAGTATTCATCTCTGCAATGGGAGGCTATTGGGGAGATGAGAAGTTCCCGGTAAATTTCTTCACCCTCTTCATGTGGTACATCCATATCCCGCTCCTGACTCGCATCTATGGTTACCTCCCCAAGAGTCTGACCTATCGAGGAGTAGCTGTAGCAAAAGGAGTTGCCAGAGAATGGGCAGATTGGGGAAAGAGATCCAGGTATATATCAGGCATGCTAAAGAAGGAGCTTTCCGATCATTTTTATGATCAGATTGATTGCCCCATAGATGCGATCTGGTTTACAGACGACGAACTTGCAACAGCGGGCACGCTCTCTAGTGTTCTGGACCTTTATACCAAAGCCCCTTTAAACAGACTCCCGCTAAACCCCTTAGATTTCGGGAGGAAAAAAATCGCTCATAGCGGATTCTTTTCCTCCAAATGCCGAGATAGCCTATGGGAAGTCCCCTTGAAATTGCTGGAAGGCAAAAAAGCCTGAATGCTCCTCAGGCTTGTCTAAAAAATCACATCATTGGGCGAGAATAAGGCTTTTTATAAATGATCGCGTATTCAGACAGCGATAATTTCCATATATTAGACCGATCTAAGCTAACCTAAAAACCACCTTAGCCCATGCACTTGATAAAAGAAACGCTACGCAAAAGTCTGCTTATGCTTGCTCTGGGAATATTTACCCTTAGCCTGCTTCAGGCACAAAAATCTCAATTTCGCATTACAGTTTCTCCAGAAAATCCAACAATGAATGTCGGAGAAACTCTTCAACTCAGAGCAAAGGTTATAGATAACGATGGAAAAGAAGTAGGCACTTCCGGTCTCCGATATTTTTCCCGCTCATCCAAAACTGTATCTGTTGATGAACAGGGGATGCTAACCGCCTATAAAGGAGGAGTCGTAGGGATCATAGTAATTCGTCCTGATCCTGAAGGCAATTTTGCCCGTGCAGATATAGAAGTTAAAGTGAACTTCCCGGATCCCAAGGATGTTCAGTTTCTCAATGCCCCAACTATGGTTTATACCGGAACTCAAACCAATGTCAAAACAAGAGTTCTGGATGAAAGTGATCTATTTAGAGATGACCTGAAAGTAAGCCTGGAAAGTAGCAATCCTGCTGTTGCCAGTGTTGATCCTTTTGGAAATCTGATCGCTCATAAAAAAGGGAAAATCACCCTTACTGCCAGCCATTCAAATCTGGAAAAAAGAATCGCCGTTTCGATCGCCAAAAATCCTGTAGCTGAACTGGAAATTGCCAATCTGATACCAGAAGCTAAAACCGGAGATGTTATTCCTTTTACCGTTATCGCCAGAGATAAAGGAGGAAAGGTTCTACAGAATGTCCCTATTCACTATAGCTATCAAGGAAGATCCAACAATCCTTCTTACACAGCCGCTGGTATGATCGAGCAAGACGGAAGATTTGTAGCCTATATAGATGGAATGTATTCTATATCGGCCAATTGTGGGCCGGTTTCTGTTACTCGTAGCATCAATATTGTTCCAAGAAACATCCAGACGCCCATCGATTTCGTAGGAAAAGGTTCTGTAAATAACGTACACACCTCAGACCTCTGGGTTTGGGAAGGAGTGGATGGCAGAGATTATGCCGTAACCGGAACCTGGGGGGCAAATGGTGAAGCTTATTTCTGGGACGTAACCGATCCAGCGAATATTGTAGGAATCGATACTTTCACCGTGGATGCCAGAACCGTGAATGATGTAAAGGTTTCTGAAGATGGCAAGGTATGTATCATCAGTCGGGAAGGAGCATCCAATAGAAAGAATGGAATCGTAATTCTGGATGTTACCGATCCTAAAAATGTGAAGAAGCATACAGAATTTAATGATGGACTTACCGGAGGCGTACACAACCTCTTTATCTATAAAGATCATGTTTATGCTCTTTCCAATGGAGAGCGTTATGACATCATTAATATCAAAGACCCAAAGAATCCCAAGAAAGTAGGAACCTTTGAACTGGATTCTCCCGGACATGCTATTCACGATGTCTGGATCGAGGATGGAATAGCTTATTCTTCCAATTGGTCTGATGGGGTTCAAATGGTGGATATTGGAAATGGAAAATGGGGAGGAACTCCTGAGAAGCCTGTGAAAGTTGCCAGCTATGCCTATCCAAGCGGATGGAATCATGCGGCTTTCCCTTTCAGAAGCCCATCTACTGGAAAATTCTACATCATTGCAGGGGATGAAGCCTTCCCCAATGGCTTGTATACAGATGATAAGCCTACCTATGCTGGAGGATATTTGCACGTAATTGATTTTACCGATTTAGAGAATCCAAAAGAGGTTGCTTATTATGAAGTGCCTGGTGCAGGTTCTCACAACTTCTGGATCGAAGGAGAGACACTCTATGTAGCTAACTACAATGCAGGATTACGAGTAGTAGATATTTCTGGTGATCTTATGGGCGACCTCTTTCAACAAGGAAGGGAAATGTCCTGGTTCAAGCCAACAGATGCTAATGGACGTATTCCTAATGCCCCTATGACCTGGGGACCTCAACCTCACAAAGGACACATCTTCTTCTCCGACTGGAACAGTGGGCTTTGGTCCGTAAAAATGCAGGAGAAGAAAGAAGAGGTTAAATAATAGATCCTTCAACAAACACAATGATTGCCTTTATGCAAAAAATAATGTTAACCATAAGTTTCCTGTTCCTCCTGACTTTAGGGGGAATAGGAAGTCTTTTTGCTCAGAATTATTATGCCTATGCAACTGCTGAATCAGAAGATGAAGTTGCCCTGGTAAAATTTGATGGGGAGAAAGCTGAAGCCATACAGCGTATTCCGGTAGGATATATTCCTACAGAAATTGAAGGCCCTCACGGAATCAGTGTAAGTCCGGATAAAAAACATTGGTATCTGTCGATGGCTCATGGAATGCCTTATGGAAAAGTCTATAAGTTTACGACTGGTGATAATAAACTGGTTGGAACAACTGAATTGGGCTTATTTCCGGCAACCATGCAGATCTCACCAGCAACAGGCTTGATGTATGTTGTAAACTTCAATCTACATGGAAAAATGGTTCCCAGTTCTGTATCTGTTGTTGATCCGGAGACCATGACCGAATTGAAAAAGATCACCACCGGTTCTATGCCTCATGGTTCCAGAATTTCTCCAGATGGTATGTTCCACTACTCCGTGGCCATGATGTCAGGTGAACTTTTTGAAATAGATGCAGCCAGCCTGGAAGTGAGTCGCACCCTGAGTCTGGATGAAGAGGAAGGAGGCATGGATCATTCTATGCAAGGAATGGATCATAGCAAAATGGACCACAGTAAGATGGACCATAGCAAAATGGATCATTCGGGCATGGGAGGAGGAATGAAGATGAAGCATTCTAAAGTAAAACCCACCTGGGTTATTCCTCATCCGACCAATAATAAACTTTATGTTGCTGGAAATGGAGTAGCAGAAGTCTTGGAAGTAGATCGTGCAGAATGGAAGATTACCCGCAAATTTTCTACCGGAAAAGGACCTTATAATGTGGAGATCAGCCCCAATGGAAAATTGATGGTTGTTACCTATAAATCGGATGCACAAACCGGCGTTTGGAACCTGGAAACTGGAGAAGAACTCGCTCGCATACCCAATAGCCGCAAAGTATCTCACGGAATTGCGATCACACCAGATAGTAAATTCGCTTTCGTAACAGCAGAAGGCATAGGTGCAGAGCCAGGTTCTGTTGACGTAATTGATCTTACGAAACTGGAACTGGTTTCTACGGCAGATATCGGTAAGCAAGCAGGTGGAATTTATTTTTGGAAAATGGAAGACTAAACCTCATGAAATACTTCACACTTTTACTCAGCTTCAGCTTCCTGCTCATGAGTAGCAGCATAGCTCAAGACAAATATGCGGCCGATGTAGCTTCCCTGGATGCTATCATCGAAGCTCTTTATGGCTCCATTTCCGGAGACAAAGGAGAAAAACGAGATTGGGACCGTTTCAAATACCTCTTCACGCCGGAAGCAAAACTTATCCCTTCTGCCAAGAATCCTGAAGGAATTACCAAATACCGCATCATGACTCCTGAGAGTTATGTGGAAACTTCTGGTTCTTATCTGGAAGAAAACGGTTTCTTCGAAAAAGAAACCTACCGTGTGACTGAAGAATATGGATCACTGGTACACATTTTCAGTACCTATGATTCTTACCATACCTCAAAAGATGAGAAACCTTTTGCAAGAGGCATCAACAGCATTCAGTTGCTACATGATGGAAAGAGATGGTGGATCATGCAAATTTACTGGCTAGGGGAAACCAAGGATAATCCTTTGCCCGCCAAATATTTGCCGAAAGAATAAAACGAAGGCAGTCATTCTTAGGGCTGCCTTTGTCTTCTCTTACTCAAGCTTACTTTAGTTCCTGAGAACTTCGAATCATATCCAGAATAGTTTCCCTGGGAATCTTTTAAACTAATGTCGAAGACATAAAGGACATTTAGCAGTCGGGCTCCGGCGCTGATGTACAGGAGGTTTTTCTGGGGATCATATTTCCATTTACCAGAAACCTTGATTCGTTTGAGGTTAGAGATATTGGATTTCATTTTTGGAGCTAATAGGCCCGTCAATAACTCCCCCGTTTTACCAAGAATCGAATATTCTCCGATCAACTTGCCGTCATCCATCAATTTCAAAAAATAAGTCTCTTTAGGAATTTTCTGGATGGTGCTTAACTCCCATAATCCGGAAAAAGTTCTTTTCATCCTCGAAACTAATTCGAGGGCTTTTGGAGCATAATCACTCAAAGGATAGGTTTTTAAATACGTTTCCAAAGATTCTATGGAACCGTTTGCCAATACTGAATGCCAAATTTCTCTTTCCCTGTCCTTTGGGTTCAGATCAATTTTCTGAACAGTCTCTTCCTTTTGCTCCACTACTCTCTTGGGTCTGCGAAGTCCAATATCGAAATACTCTTCCTCTTCTTCCTCTTCGTTCGCATCTGGAAAGTCTTCATAATTACTTACATTATTTACAAGCTGAATAGGATATGCCTCTTCTTCTGATTCCGTTTGAGGGGTCTTGATTTTTGGCCTAAAAATAAATTGACCGCCCATTCCTCCGGTATCCTGAATGGGTCTTCCAATAGGAGTTTGCTTCCCATTATGAATGCTTGCTGTGGTAACTTTATCTACCAATGAAATTACAGAAATTCCTTCGTCAGCGTAATTTTTTAAAACGGCCAATAACTGTGTTGCAAAGGGACTATTTTCGCCACTTTTACCATCAGGAACAACTTCATTTCGACCGGAAGCAAGTAACCAACGACTAGGATCTTTCTCTCGGGGATCTGGTTGCGAGGAATCCCTGTTTTTCACCAAGTATGCCCCCGAGTAACAAGAGTCAACAATCACAAATGTATGCTGACTAGGAATCTTTTTCAGGGCCCTAAATATATAGTGGTAAGGATAATATTCTCTGTCAGATTCAAAATGTGCATCTACCGGAATCCAAAAGCCTTCGTCCTTAAAATCATCGTAATGACCATGCCCACTAAAATAAATGATAAGGTTATCCTGAGGCTTAACTGCATTGGGCAACTTTCTCAGTGCCTTATCGATTCCATCGTAACTTGCATCATCATTATACAATTCCGTAACTAATTCCGGAAGAAATTGATACTTATCAAGCAACAATTCTTTGAAGGCTTTTGCATCTCGAACCGCATTGTTTAGTTGACCTACATGATGATATTCATCTATGCTGATCAGCAACAAATGGTTATTGGGGAATGGATTTAAATTTTTATTATCCGACTCCAGGGGGCGAAAAGTGAATTTTCTATCCAAGGTTAATGAGTTAACAACTGGAAAAGTAATTACGCACTTAACTGTCAGGAGTATTCTTAATATACTTTTTTGAATGATTTTTTCAAAAAGTCAGCGGGATCTCAAAATCCCTAACTCCAATCCTCTTAACTCAGCCAATCCCCTTAGCCTACCAATGGCCGAATAGCCGGGATTCGTTTCTTTGGTCAAATCATCCAGCATTTTATGGCCATGATCCGGGCGCATAGGAATCGCTTCTTCGCGTTTTGCCTGTTCTGCTAGTAAAGCTTTCATGACCGCATACATATCTACATCTCCATCCAGATGATCTGCTTCGTAAAAATTGCCTCTGCTGTCTCTTTTCGTAGCGCGAAGGTGAATAAAATTGATCCTCTCCCCCATCCGTTCAATCATGCCGGGCAAATCATTATCCGATCGGACTCCGAAAGAACCGGTACAGAAACACAAACCATTAGCGGGTGATTTTATCATATCTAAAATAAACTGGGCATCTGATTCCGTACTCATAATCCGTGGCAATCCCAGAAGCGGGAAAGGAGGATCGTCCGGATGAATGGCCAATTTCGCTCCCACACTTTCGGCTACCGGAGCAATTTTCCTCAGAAAGTAAACCAGGTGAATTCTCAATTTTTCTGCATCTATCCCATGGTAGGTATTGAGGACTTCTTGAAATTTTCGTAGAGAAAATACTCCTTCTGTAGTTCCGCCCGGCAAGCCTGCAATGATATTTTTTGAAAGCCGCTCTATTGCCATTGCATCCATTTCCTCAAAATATTCCTGTGCAAGTTTCTGTTCTTCCTTTGTATAGTCTTTTTCAGCTCCGGTCCTTTTTAGTATAAATAATTCAAAGGCGGCGAATGCAGCTTTTTCAAAGTAAAGGGCCTGTGATCCATCGGGCATAGGTTTATCCAATTCTGTCCTTGTCCAATCAACTACTGGCATAAAATTATAGGTGATGATTTTGATATCACAAGCTGCCAGATTCCGAATACTTTCCTGATAATTGGAAATGTATCTTTCGAAGCTGCCTGATTGACGCTTGATGTCCTCATGAACTGGAATGCTTTCTACAACGGACCAGCTCAGCCCCGCTTCTTCTATCATCCGTTTTCGTTCCAAAATTTCCGGAATCGGCCAAATTTCTCCATTGGGGATATGATGCAGGGCTGTTACTATTCCGCTAGCGCCTGCCTGTCTGATATCCGATAAACTGACCGTATCCTCCGGACCATACCAGCGCCAGGTCTGTAGTAGTTTTTTCATCGGTGGTGTTCTTTTTATTTAGCTGTATTTATTTCCATTTAGGGGCCTGGGCAATCTTATCTTCCAGCCTCTTTCTTATCTTTTTCTGTTTTTTGCTCAAGTCGCTTTCAGAAAGCGGATTGACTTCCATCACATCTTTGTCCAGATCAAAAAACTTACCATCCTGATAGAGTTTGTATCTGCGGCTTCTGGCAAATTGATTCCTGAATTTGTTCACATTCTTTCCCCACATCGGATCATAATGAACAAAAGCCTCCTCCCGCGCTATCTGTTTCTCTCCCAGCAATAAAGGAAGAAAACTTTTTCCATCTGAAGCTTCTCTTTTCCCTACAATATCTGCCAGTGTAGCATAAAAGTCGCTAAACTCAATTAGGTCTTTGTAAACAGAGGCTTTTTTTACTTTCTCCGGCCAGCTCATGATCAGGGGAACATGCGTTCCATGATCTATGGTATTTCCTTTTGCCCCTCTGATCTGGCCTCCCTGAGTAGCCGAATAGATCCTGGGATGCGTTCCATTATCCGCTGTAAATATGAGCAGAGTATTTTCATAAACTCCAGAGCTTTTTAGTTGATCTATAATCCTGCCTACGATCTTATCAGTATACTTCATCATGTCGGCGAAATAAGTAGTATCCTGCTTATACCTGCTTTCTTTCTCCGCCCAATTATCAGAATCAGGAGTAGGTACAAAAGGGTCGTGAACCAGTAACATAGGATAGTAAACAAAGAAGGGACGATCTTTATTTCGGTCAATAAAATCCATGGCAAACTGGGAGACGATATCGGGTCCATAAGCATCCTCGTCTCTAGCTAAAAGCTCTCCGTTTTGCTCCAATAAAGGGTCGGCAAATCTTTCTCCTTCTTTTCTTAATTGGGTGAGTTGCCAAAGGCAATATTCATCAAAGCCAAAAGCATGCGGGCGTTGATTATCCTGATATCCTTCTTTTTCATAAACCAAGCCATTGAGTTGCCACTTACCAACGATACAGGTCGCATAACCCGCTTCCTTCATCACATTGCCAAAAGTTCTCTGATTGGAATTGAGCCAGGTAAAGGCTTCGTAATTGCGATAATTATACTTACCCGTCATGATCTTTACCCGGGACGGTGTACAAAGGGGCTGGGAAATGGCTTTGGTAAAACGAATGCCCTCTTTCGCAAGTCCATCCAAAATAGGGGTCTCGTATTCCGTACTTCCATTTGCACTCAGACATTCATACCCCATATCATCTGCCATAATGAGGATGACATTGGGTCGGGAATCCCCGGATTTTTGCCCCAACATGAAAAAAGGGAAGGCCAGACTTAACAGAAATAGTAGTAGTCTCATAATGATGGTCTATAAAAACAAGATAGGATAAAGCGAAGAAAGCTACCAAGGAGAATAGGATTATCTGTTTTTTTTCAAATAAAGAATGGGATTTATTCTCGAATCACCTAAAAAACCCATAAAAACATCTCTTTTTTCGACTGGAAATTACACCTGAAAGGATTAAATCAAAAAATAGCTCGATTCGTCCTTAAATGTGTAGAAATTCACAGCCTACAGTATTGACACCTATTCAGGGGCGTTCTCTATGTTAAAACAACAAAACAAGACCAGACATTTTTTTTCCTTGCGCAATATTGTGGCTGTATCCGGGCTAGTATTATTCGCGGGAATCTTATCGACCATGTCGACAAATTCAGTAGATGGGGCTTATGCAGATTCTGGTTCAGGGACATATAAGGATAAAATTTTCTGGCTTACCTGGGAGAATGGTGATTTGGCTGATGGGATTCATGAAAATGATAGCAAAACCTTTACGGTACCAGGAGGATTATCTATTACAGTAACTTTCACCAATGTTAGTGCAAACGGATCAACCTATGTTCCTACAGATATGGCAACCTGGTCAGGAGCAAAATCTCATAATTATTATCAGATCAGTACAAGTTCAGGAGAAGCCCTATATGGTGCAGATGCTAATGATGTCAGTTTCACATTGACATTTTCAGCTACCTTGGAGGGGCAGGTATTTACCCCTGATCTTATTTTTATTGACCCTGAATCTACAGATGGTGGAGAGGAATTATCAGTTGGGACCAATGGATCCAATTGGGAATTGATTGAAACGCTGGGAAGCGGTCAGGTAAGTCTTTCTCTGGCTGATCCCGATAGCCTGATCGTAGTAGATGGGAGCGACGGGAATCCACTTTTACTGACAAGAGGAGCTACTGTAATGAATGCATTTATAAATGCAGGGGGAAGACAGGCCATAACTTTTGGTCTTTGGTTTAGCATGGACTTCGGCGATGCTCCCGATACCTATACGACTCAGGACATAAGTAGCGGAGCAAAACATTTGGTTGATTTGCGCGATTCTCTATTCCTTGGTAATAGTGTTGATTCTGAAACAGATGGATCAGCCTCGGGAGACGGTTCTCAGGATGGAGCGGATGAGGATGGAATTATTTTCCCTTCCTCCGTTGAAATGGGTACAGAATACAGCATTCCCGCAAGTGATATCAGCATTACCAATCAATCCGGAAGCAGTGCAACTTTACATGCCTGGATTGATTTTGACCAAAGCGGAGATTTTGATGCAGGTGAATATACGAGTATAAGTGTAAGTGATGGCCTGACCAATGCCAATCCTGCAAGCGCTCTGCAATGGACAGGGATTTCAGGTGCTGTAGTGGGAACAACCTATGCTCGATTCAGATTGACGAGTGATGCAGGTATTACTGCCGCCAGTCCAGGAGGATTGGCTATGGATGGAGAGATCGAAGATTATGCCATTAATATTACTAATACCAGCCTGCCCGTAGAATGGATTGGCTTCGATGGATATTGGCGAAATTCACAGCTCGTACTGGAATGGGCAACAGCCAATGAAATCAATAGCGATTTTTTCCAGGTCGAAAGGAAGATTCCGTCTCAGGGAATGTTTGAAATCATCGGCAAAGTTAAATCTGCCGGTTATAGCAATAGTATAGAGGAATATAGTTTCATAGATGAGTTCAAGGGAGCGCAGCAAAATGAGGAGGAGGTATTAATTTACCGACTAAAGCAGGTAGATTTTAATGGAGAATTTGAATATTCAAACACAATTGAGGTACATAAAGGCGAGGACCTGGGAATAAACATGAATGTTTATCCTAATCCAGCCCAGGACCATATAAGAATATCTCTTCAAGGAAGTTATACTTCTGATACAAGGATCAGAATACTTGGGATCAGAGGCGATGTCCAATATGATCAAGGTCTAACTGATCAAAATTCCATCAATCTGAATGTATCTCAATGGGCAAGAGGCACCTATATCCTTCAAATATATTCCGATACCCAGAGTTCGAGTAAGCGTCTCGTGCTAAACTGATTATTCCGCTGAATTTACTAGCGAACGACTGTTGTTGTACCCAACAATTGATTCAAGGCATGATTGGCCACACGCACCACGTATTTATTTTTATCCTCCATGACACTTTGTAGAGCGGGAATTGCTGGCCGTGCAGCTTCCCCCATTTCATCCAGGACCTGAGCGGCATTCAAACGTACCCATTCATCTTCATGTTCAAGTCCAGCTACTAAAATTGGCAGCGCGAGATCAGCTTTCCTATATTTTTGCAATGCTCTGGCAACAGCAAAACTTACGACAGGGACCTCATCCTTCAAAGCCTCTGTCAAAGCAGGATCAAAAGATAGGTTTGTATGTTGATTTCCCAGACTGATTGCAGCCCAGTATCGAACCGCTGCATTTGGATGACCTAAATTTTCCATGAGTTTTTCAGGGGAAATTTCGGCCAGAGCTGTTTGACGAATCTCATTTACCGGAATATCTTTCTCCCGCATGATCTGATAAATGGAACGCTCATAATTCTTCTCCCAATCTCTTAAAATCGTCTCTGGGATCAGGCCTCCATCCTTTGTTTCTTCCGACCAATGCGCATGTACCTTTCTCATTTCTTCCAGTTTTTCCTGATAAATCGGGTCCAAGGCAAGATTATGAAGTTCATACGGGTCTTTCTCCGTATCAAATAATTCCTCAGCCGGCTTTGTATCAGCCACTATATGCAATCCAGCTTCAGGCAATTCGCCTCTTTCAAAAGAAGTCCTAATGGAACGCATGATGCCTCCTTTTTCTGGCGTATTCATGTATTGACAAAAGGGCTTATAAGGTTCGTAATAGCGGATATATTTAAATCGCTTGTCTCGAACCGCTCTTTGCATATCATAGCGTTCGTCCATACGGTCACGGCCCGCATAAATATAGCTTCGGCGAGGACTTAAATCTTTCCCCAGAAAAGACCGTCCCTGCATGTATGTTGGTATTTCTATGCCTGCCAGGTGCAAAGCAGTAGGAGGCAAATCAATAAAGCTCAACAATTCATCTGTTTGACTCCCAGACTCAGCAGCAATCCAGTCTTTATATTTCTCAGGCATTCGTACGATCAGGGGAACCCTCAAGCCGCTATCATACAGCCAACGTTTATGTCGGGGAATACCAGCTCCGTGATCCGAGTAAAAAATAACAATTGTATTTTCCTCCAGCCCATCCTCTTTCAATTTCTTCAAGACCTCCCCTACTTTCTGATCCATAGCTGTAATGATATTGTAATACCTGGCCCAGAGTTCACGTGTCTCAGGAGTATCAGGATAATAAGGAGGCAAAGGAACTTCTCCTGGCTTTTTTAATATTTCCGGAGAAAGCTTCGAAATGGTTTGAAGGTAACGATCCGAATTATTTACCCGACTTTCATGAGATTGAGTAAAATTAAAAATGGAGAAAAAAGGCTGCTCCTTATCTTTTCGATTTCTCCAGTGGGCGTTCTGGCTGGATTCATCCCAAATAGAGGCATGATCCATTTCAAAATTATAGTCTGTTTTGACATTATTGCTGCAGTAATAACCTGCTTTCCTCAATATTTCGGGATAAAAGGAAATTCCTTCCGGAATTTTCCCATTGCAACGCATATGCTGCGTACCCTGACTCGAAGCATACATACCCGAGATGATAGTAGATCGAGCAACGGCACAAACGGGAGCTGTCGCAAAGGCATGGGTATATAAAACACCTTCTTTCGCCAATTGATCCAGATGAGGTGTATAGGCATAGCTATCCCCATAAGCCCCCAGATTGGGACTAATGTCCTCGCAGGTGATCCAAAGGATATTGGGCCTATCTCCCAAATCTTTCTGCTCTTCTTTACAGGAAAAGAAAAAAGGAATTAGGGAAAAGCTAAGGAGGTAAAGGGTAATTATCCTTTTATCAGCTTTCATGGCTATCGTAGGTATTCTTGATTACCCGATACAGAACATAGCATGCACCCGCCAAAAGGAGGAGTCCGGGATAACTTCCACCCGGGACTTCTGCAAAACGAGGAATTTCATCCAAAGATCCAACCGCCACAATTCCAATAGCTATGAGGATACCCATAATCGCTTCTCCTGTGATCAGCCCCGAAGCTAATAGAAGCCCATAACGACTGGCGACTTCACTGGCTTCTGTATTATTTCCACCTTTAGGATTCCGTTTAAAATATCGGTCTGCTAACCAGGCAATTATTCCTCCGACAAAAACTGCTGTATCCAGTTCCAGAGGAAGGTATAGTCCCACAGCTACTGCAAGTACAGGCATGCGAAATTCTGAATTCTTACTGGCTAAATATTGATCGATAGCAATGATGATCGCGCCTATTGCTGCACCTATTCCTACCATATTCCAGGGAAGGTTTCCTCCGAAAATTCCATCAGCTACACTTTGCATGAGGGTGGCCTGAGGCGCCGCCAATGAATTGGGAGCTTCAGGAGTTGGTGCACCGATTCCAAATGCTTCCAATAGGAAACCCAGAGTCGGGGCCATCACAGCAGCACCTGCCAATACCCCTACCATCTGCATGACTTGCTGCTTCCAGGGAGTAGCACCTAGTATATGACCGGCTTTGAGATCCTGCATATTGTCTCCCGCTATGGCCGCAGCACAACATACAACTGCTCCGATCAAGATAGCAGCAGCAGCTCCTCTTGCAGGATCACTGGTGCCTATTAGCGCAGCCAATAAAAGTGCAGACACCAAAATAGTTGCGATTGTTACCCCTGAAATGGGATTATTGGAACTACCAACCAGACCTGCCATATAACCTGCGACTGCCGAGAAAAGGAATCCCGCCAGAACCATCAGAACAGTCATAAACAAACTGACCCCGACAAGTGATATTTGATTTACATAAATAATGAATATGGGAATCAGCATGGCGATGATCCCCATCAAGACCCAATTCATAGGAGTATCTTTCTCCGTTCTCAATATGGGGCCGCCACCTTTGGACCGAAAAGCTTCCATTCCTGCCTTGAAGGCAATCCCTAAAGAGCCTCGGATACTAATCAGGGCCCAAATACCTCCGACCAACATAGAACCTACGCCCAGGTATCGGATCTGAGAATTCCAGATTTCCCAACCGACATCTACTGCAGTTCCTTCGGGGGCTCCATAAATAGCGAGGTGAATGGGAATAGCAAAATACCAGCTTATAGCACCTCCCAAAAAGACCAAAAAGGCAATGTTTAATCCAACAATATATCCTACAGCAACCAAAGCAGGAGAAAGATTGATGCCGACATACAGCAGCCCTTTTTTCCCAATCATCGTTGCAGCTTCGAAGGTTCCCGCTATTCCATTAAAAGCGGTAGAGCCCAATTTCATTAAACCTCCGATCAAACTACCAATTAGTAGATAGCGAATCGATTTGCCCGCTTTTTCTCCCGTCTTCAATACCTCCGCAGTCGCTACCCCTTCCGGATACTTCAATTGCTCCTTCACAATCAAAGCTTTCCGCAAAGGAATGGTAAACAGAACCCCCAATACTCCACCTGCCAGGGCAATCATGGTGGTCTCGAAGTAATTGAACTTATCCCAATAGCCCATAATGACCAAAGCCGGTATGGTAAAAATCACGCCTGCTGCAACAGATTCTCCTGCTGAAGCCGCTGTTTGCACCAGGTTGTTTTCCAGGATATTGCTATTGCGAAACATGCGCAATACAGCCATGGAAATTACTGCCGCGGGAATGGATGCAGAAACCGTCATTCCGGCAAATAAACCAAAATAGGCATTGGCAGCAGAGAGGACCATGGAAAGCAGGGCTCCGAGAAGAATAGCCCTTAACGTAAGTTCTTTTACACTTTTATCAGCCTTGATATAAGGGCCTTCATTGGGTTTCATGCGTAGAAGTTTTTGGTAAATGAAAGATTTATCTTTTCATAAGATACTGATTTCTGAATTTGTAAAAACCACCGCATTCGGGAAAGTCTGCAAAAATTGTAGGGTCTCCCCGGATTTTTTTGTAAAATGAGAGTACAAGACACCGCACTTCTTCGTTTTATAAAAAAAACGCTATGTATCTATGAAGCCGCTACTCAGCGATGTCTTAAGTCCCTATACCGGTGTGTGGGGAAATCTCCAGGCTGCACATTTGTTAAGAAGGTGTATTTTCGGTCCTACCCTTGATCAAATCAGAGAAGTCGAGGCACTGGGAATGGATGCAAGCATAGACCTTCTCCTGGCAGATCGCCCGCTACCAGATCCTCCTATCAATTACCTCGATGCAGATGATCCCTGGGTTCCTTTAGGGGAAAGTTGGGTAGATACCCGCTATCCTCCCGATGGTTCTGGCGTACGGGAAAGAAGGAATGCCCTGGATGCCTGGATTTTGGGACAATTGCTTAATCAAGGTTTGTCCTTACGTGAGAAAATGACCCTCTTTTGGCACAATCATTTTCCAGTAGAAAGGGATGTCGTCCTGGATGGTAAATTTCTTTATAACTATAATAATCTTCTCCGTAAAAATGCCCTGGGAAATTTTAAAAGTCTGGTAGAAAAGATCACCCTTGATCCTGCCATGCTTGTGTATCTCAATGGAAAGGACAATACCAAGGATAATCCCAATGAGAATTATGCGAGAGAGTTACTGGAACTCTTTACCATCGGGAAGGGAGACTTTGCGGGACCGGGAGATTATACCACATTTACTGAGGAGGATGTCATTGCCATTGCCAAAGTCCTGACAGGATGGTCGGGCGTAGAGCGTTTTAGCGTGGACATAGATCTGGTCTTTAGCGAATTTCATTCTGAACTTCATGATAATGGTACCAAAAGGCTATCCCATAGATTCGATAATATAGAGATAAGCGCTGCAGGGGAAAATGAGTATAAAAACCTTATCGATCTGATTTTCCAAAAGGAAGAAGTAGCCGCTTTTATCTGTAGAAAAATTTACCGCTGGTTTATCAATTCCGAGATAAATCCCACCATCGAAAGTACCGTCATACAGGGCATGGCTCAGTTCCTTCAAGCCCATGACTTTGAGATCAAACCTCTAATGTCCATGTTGCTTCGGAGCAAATTATTCCATGATCCTGCACAACATGGGGCCATCATCAAAAACCCAATGGATTTTGTCTTTTCGGTTTACAATGGCCTGGAGGTGGAAATGCCGGATTATATAGAAGGCTGGTATCGGGCTTTTCGGGCCATGACGCATTTTATGGGTTTGATGCAGATGTCCTATTTTTATCCTCCCAGTGTGGCAGGATGGGAAGCCTATTATTTGCAACCGCAATACTATAAGCAATGGATCAATTCGGCGACCTTAAGGCCTCGAACTGAATTTACAGATAAACTGTCTCAGAATGGATTCCGTTTTGGGGCCCATTTGATGCGAATTGATGTGCTCAACTATATTGAGAAGTTTGACAATCCGGCAGATGCTGCCAGCCTGATCAATAGTCTGGCAGAAGTCATGTATCCGCGACCGCTGAAGGATTTCCAGGTTGATCAATTGAAAAACGTCCTCATTCCCGGCCTACCGGATTTTGAGTGGACCATCGAATATGAAACCTATAGAGAGGAGCCGAGCAATGAGGAGATCGCTTTATCTGTGGAAAACCGATTACGAAATCTTTTTCAGGCTATGTTGAGTTTACCAGAATTTCATACTTCCTGATTTAGCCCAAATGAAAAGAAGAAATTTTATACAAAATCTATCTGCTTCCATGCTGGGTTTACCCCTGACGCTTAGCGGCTTCAATCTGGGAGTATTGCCTGGGAGACCTGGCATCTTCTCTGCCATGGAAGAAACGGATAAGGTATTGGTACTGGTTAGGCTTACTGGTGGAAATGATGGATTAAACATGCTACTTCCGCTAGATCAGTATGCAAATCTATATCAGCACAGAAAAAATGTAATTCTACCCGAGAAAAATGTTCATAAAATCTCTGATTTTGCGGGATTACATCCAGTCATGGGGGATCTCAGTATCCTACATCAGGAAGGAAAATTAGGCATTGTCCAAAGTGTGGGTTATCCCGATCAGAATCGATCTCATTTCCGTTCGATGGATATCTGGACTTCGGCTTCTTCTGCCCAGGAAAAATTACTTTCTGGCTGGTTGGGAAGGTATTTTGAAAACCGCTTTCCAGGCTTCCCGGATGATTACCCCAATCCAGACCATGTAGACCCTTTTGCGGTTACTATTGGCAATAGCGTCAGCCATACTTGTCAGGGCTATGTAGGCAACTTTAGCATGGTTGTCGGTTCTCCTTTGAACCTCTCCCCTATTTCTTCCAATGATAGAGGCAATTTTGGAGATAGCCTCTATGAACAAAACCTGAAATTCCTCACAACCTCGATTGAACAGAGCAATGCCTATTCAAAGGTTATAAAAAAGGCTTCGGATCAGGGAAGCAATCTTGGACCCTATTGGGAGAACAACAGCCTTTCACAACAACTTAAAACGGTTGCTCGCCTCATTTCTGGTGGGATAAAGACGAAAATATTTATCGTAAGTCAGGGAGGATATGATACGCATGGGGGACAGGTCCTGGAGTCAGATCATGCCAAGGGTTTTCACGCCAATCTTTTGATCAATCTATCAGCTGCAATCTCTCAATTTCAACATGACCTCGAATTATTGGGCATAGAAGATCGGGTATTGGGCATGACTTTTTCTGAATTCGGGAGAAGGATCAAATCTAATGGTAGTCGAGGTACAGATCACGGCACAGCGGCTCCTTTGATGTTGTTTGGGAAATGTGTCAATCCTGTCATTTTGGGCGAAAGTCCTGAGATTCCGGCGGAGGTTGATATCATGGATGGAGTAGCTATGCAGTATGATTTTCGCTCGGTCTATGGCTCGATTCTGGAAGATTGGCTGGAAGTAGGAGAAAGTGAGATCAAAGAACTCCTATATGAGGATTACACACATCTCCCTTTGGTGACCTGCGGCAAGTATGTCGAAACGCAAGGATTGAAAGAGGCCTTCAATTATCCCAATCCCTTTACCGAATCAACCATCATCACTTTTGAGAGTGAGACCGAAGACGTCAGGATTCGGATATTGGATGGATCGGGTAAAGTTGTAGATCAACTGCTCAACAAAAAGCTCAGAGCGGGCAAGCATAGAATTCCTTTTTTTCCCAGAAGAATGGCAGGAGGGAATTATTATTTCTACATCAATAAAGCCAGTGGGGATATTACCCGGAATATGGTGAAAATATAGTATTTGGGACAGATTATTATCTGCCCCAAATACTTTTCAATTAATCACTTTCTCTTCCTTTATCGCCTCCATAGATATAATGCTCCTCATCTCCTCCGGAAATGAGATAAGCCATGAGGGCTACGACTTCATCTTCATTGAGTCGATTAAGAAGTCCGGGAGGCATAGGCGAAATTGGGGAAAGTTCACGGCCTTCTACCTCAGCTTTGGCAATTTCTACAACTTCATCACTGGTAAAGGGATTGGGAAGAATTTTGATGACATCTCCTTCTTCTGAAAGAATACGGCCTGCAAGCTTGCGACCATCTTTCATTCTAAACAGGGTATGGGCGTACTGGTCGGAGATTTCATCATGGGGAGCTATTATAGCATTGGCAATTTCTCCCAGGCTAAAGCGTGTATGAATCTGGGTCAAATCCGGCCCATTGATCCCTCCTTCACCATTCATGCGATGACAACTGGCACAAAGAGCCGCCTGAAACATTTGCTTTCCTGCAGCTATATCTCCTTCATGATTTTGAATTTTTCCTCCCAGTCGCCAGAAATCTCCATTGATATAGTTTTTACCCGGTCCTTCTGGTTGGGGTAAATCTGCCATAGCAGCTGTTGGGGAATAGACCCCCGATAACTCCTGAAAATATTCCCGATCAGCTTCAGGCACTTTTTCCATGGCTTTACTCCGTACATGTTCCATAGTAGCTTTAAAACTCAGGCCGCCTTCTGCATTAAAAGCATCATAAAACCACTGGAAATATTTTTCGCGAAGTTCCTTTGTCCAACCCGCTTTTGCATGACTTAAAAGGGTTCCATAAAAAATTGCTTCAGAAGGAGGCATCTTTTCTACGATTGCCTGAATTTTAGGACCGTACCTTTCACTTCGATTGGTAACTTCCGTATCCAACATTTCATGCCCATTGGTCTTGGCAGCAGTATGGGTTTCCAACAGACTGATACATTTTTTTACAGCCACTTCATCTTCCAGGGCAATCAATAATTCTGCGATTTCTCTATCCAGGGCATTTGAATGAGAAGGGAAGTCATTATTGAGATTTTTTGCCAACTTTTGGGCCTGCTCTCCAGAAGGTTTACCCAGACGAATAAACGCTAATTCATACACCCGCATAAGATCTAATTTCGAAGACTCATCCAAAGCACTCATATCAAGGCTAGCCAGTTTTGAATAAATAGCATCGGCTTCTTCCTTTTCTGCCTGACGCACGCGAGCTACGGAGGCCTGTATGGTTTTTCCAGTACCACTTTCCCCATAAAACGCATCTTTCCAGCTATCCAGGGCTTGATGTTCCAATACCATGCGAGCAGCATAGCGGATATGCCGGTCTTCATGATCCAGATGGGCCCAGGCTTTTTCTATGCCTTCTTTGGAAGCTTCAGTATTATGAAAAGCCTCCAAAGATTTCCTTAGTTCTCTTAAATCCGCTTCTTTTCCAGCAGTCATAGACGGACTTTCGCCTACCCCCTCTCCGGTATAACTAACCCTAAATAAATGAGACTCCAGTCTTCGACCTCCTGTAGCGAAATATAAATTGCCATCTTCCCCGGCAACTGCATCCGTCAGAGGCATAGGAGTTCCAGATAGAAATTCTTCTCGTTTTGCGGTATACGAACTTCCATTGGGTTTAAGATCTACATAGTACATGGTTCCAAAGCTCCAGTCATTGGCAAAGAGGCCATTGGAAAATTTAGCCGGAAAAGCCAGGTGATGTCCCATGACTACTCCTGTAGGTGAGCCCTGATTGAGATTTACTACTGCTGGTAAAGCATCTGGATAATAGGTCGGCCATTTACCCGTACCCGTTCTCCAGCCAAATTCACTCCCGCTGGTTACATGACAAATCCGAGTAGGCCTATACCACGGCATTCCCATATCCCATTCCATATCGGCATCATAGGCAAAGAGTTCTCCATCCTGATTGAATCCCATGTCAAAGGGATTTCGGAAACCGGCACTGATCAATTCCCAGTTTTGCCCGGACGGATCCATATTAGCGATCCAGCCTCCGGGAGCCAGGATATCATTGGCATGGCCCCGAGCATCCAAATAAGGCTCCGCCAGATTATCTTCCCCCCAATTATTGGGCAAACGTGTATTCTCTTTCAATTCATCCGGTATCAACACATGATTTCCCGCGATGAAATAGATACTTTCTCCATCTGGACTCAGGACCAGGCTATGAGGCCCATGTTCACCCGCTCCTTCCAGTTTTAATAGCTGTTCGATCTTATCAAGATTTCCATCTGCATCCGAATCAGTAAGTCGATATACCCCACTTCCATTTTCAACTTCCTCATTGTTCCATCCACGATTTACAGATACATAAAGGCTATTAAAGGCCCAAAGCAAGCCATGAGCATAACCAATATTGATGCCGAGGCTATCTACCTCTTCGGCCTTAAGTCTGACTCCAGGAGCAGGCATAGAAAATCGATAGAGATTTCCATATTGATCACTGGAATACATCATGCCATTTTCACCCTTCGCAAGAGCTACCCAGGAACCCTGATCGTTTTCACTGGGGCTGTAAAGGGTATCAATGCTAAATCCTTTCTGGATCTTGATCCCCTGACTGTTGTCGTATTCTGTTGTTTCTATAGTAGGTTGACAGGCAGAGATGATGAGTACTATCATCAAAACTGCTGAAAGAGAGACTTTCATTTGAGCAATTTAAGTAGTGAGTTCAATAGAATTTTCCCTCTTAATCTACTAAAAAGCAGATTAAGAAGGAACAAAGATTACTTATTTTCATTTGTACCATAAGATCCTTTCAATACACCCTCAAATTCTGTAATTTAATTTTAAGCCCAGCCTATAAATAAGGTTGGACGAAATTTCTCAAAACTCATTTTTACTACTACAATTAGCCAAATTATTATGGACACAAACAAAGAAAGCAGACGGTCTTTTATCAAAAAGACGGCCCTGAGCGGAGGGGCAATTGCTATGGGACTTAGTGCAAAATCATATAGCCGAATCCTGGGTTCAAATGACAGGGTGCGCGTAGGGATTGTAGGATTTTCCAATCGTTGCAGAGGGGCCTTAATTCCGGCTTTTCTCAAAAAGAATAAGGAAATGAATTTCGAGCTTGTAGGAGTCTCGGATATCTGGAAAAGAAGGAGAGAGGAAGGGGCTGACTATGTGAAAGAATTGACCGGAGATAAAATCAAGCAGTATCGGAATAATGAAGAGATGTATGAAAAAAATGAAATCGATTCCGTAATAATTTCTACGGCAGACTTTCAGCATGCCCTTCATACGGTCCAGGCAGCAGAGGCTAAAAAAGATGCTTATGTCGAAAAGCCTTTTGCAGAAACCATGGAAGATGCCCGTATTGGATTAAAGGCAGTAAAGGAATCCGGAATCATCGTACAAATTGGTTCTCAGAGAAGAAGCAATCCCAATTATCATGCGGCCAATGAATTTATCAAGTCAGGCAAATTTGGCGACATCGTTTCTGTCCATATGACCTGGAATGTCAACCAGCCCGGTCGCTGGCGACTTCCGAAGCTGACACGGGAAATAAGAGAGTCTGATACAGACTGGAAGCGTTACCTGATGAATCGCCCCTTTGAGAAATGGGATCCACGTAAATACCTTGAGTATCGTTTATTCTGGCCGTATTCCTCCGGAATTCCCGGCCAATGGATGTCTCACCAGATCGATACTGTTCATTGGTTCTCGGACTTAGCTCATCCTCGAAGTGTCGCAGCAAATGGTGGCATTTATTTGTGGAAAGATGGTCGGAAGAATTTTGATACGATGACAGCAGTATTTGATTACGGCCCCCTGGATGATCCTTCCAAGGGTTTTCAGGTCGTTTATTCCTCTCGTTTCACCAATTCAGCAGGAGGAACCAAAGAAATCTATTATGCCAATGGAGGCGAACTCAATCTCAAAACTCGTAAAGTAACGCCTAATGGAAGCTTGCAGGAACGCCACGCAAGTGCTATGGATATGAAACCTAATGCCTTGCCGGAATTTGACCTCACCAAATCTGACGTAAAGGTGGTTACTTCTGCCAATACAGGCGCGGACAATTCTACGACCCTGCATATGCTCAACTGGATGGAATGTGTGAGAAGCCGCAAAACCCCCAATGCTCCGGTAGAAGCAGGTTATAATCATTCTATCGCCAATATCATGACTACGGCCGCCCTCAGAACCGGGAAATATGTGAGCTTCGATGAAAAGAATCAAGACGTCTTGGCAGGAGGGAAAGTCTTTCAATATTGATATGCCATGAAATATCTGCTAAGTCTGTCTCTCCTCCTAATGGGTATTCAAGTAGTTTGGAGTCAGGAAGGTGTTCGCTTCATAAGCAAAGAAGACCAACAGGAAATTGAGATCTGGATCAATGGGCAGCACATCAGTTCATACCTCTATCGGGATGAACTCAAAAAGGCTGTCCTCTATCCCCTAAAGACCATGAGTGGGAAAGTCCTCAGTCGAGGCTTTCCTCTTGATACCCGTCCGGGAGAAAGAGTTGACCATCGACATCATCTGGGACACTGGTTCAATTATGGCGATGTAAATGGCTTGGATTTTTGGAACAATTCCTCAGATCGTCCTCCTGAAAAACGGCATAGGTACGGAGAAATACGACATCAGGAGTTCCTCAAACTAGAAGGAGGGAAAGAAAAAGGGAAATTAGTTGCTCGTTCTCATTGGGTGGATCATGAGGGAAAAGTGCTGCTTGAAGAGCAAGCGACTTTTCATTTCCAGGAAAAGGAAGGAGTCATCATCATTGACAGGGAAAGTGAGCTGACTGCAAAGGAAAACCTTAGTTTCACCGACAACAAAGAGGGCATGTTTGCCATCAGGCTAAGAAGAGAATTGGAACTCCCTTCAGATAAGCCCGGACTTTTTGCCGATAAAGATGGACAAATTCCCAAAGAGAAAGGTCAAAGTTCTGTAGAAGCCAATGGGAACTATGAAAGCAGCGAAGGAATTAGGGGGGGAGAAGTTTGGGGAACGCGTGCCAAATGGATGAAATTAGCTGGAGAACTGGAGGGCGAATCAGTAGAAATTATTATCCTGGACCATCCTGAAAATCCTGCTTATCCGACTTACTGGCACGCGAGAGGCTATGGTCTTTTTTCTGCGAATCCTTTAGGGCAGGCCGTTTTCTCTAAAGGGAAAGAACAACTGAATTTCCGACTAGCTTCAGGAGCTTCTGAGGTCTTTCGTTTTAGAATCCTGATAAATGAAGGCAAAAACCTCTCAAAAGAGAAAATTGAAAAGTTTCAAGAAAAATTTTAATTCGCATCTTGTTAAGGTAACAGGCAATTTCGAGCATGCGTTTGGCAAAGTTCGAGATGAGCATAAAATTGTATGCTAATACTGTCTGATTACTTATTTTGTAGCGGAAATTGATTGTACCTATGCGAGCCCAACACATTATCTATATTTTTCTGAGTCTGAGCTTCCTGATTCTGCCACAGGCCTGTGAGGAACCAAAAACGGAAGAGCAAACCCAAACATCTACAAATTTTGAGGAATTAGATCCAGTTGATCTGGTAGAACCTCTTGTAGATGCCGCCAATTCCCGTTGGTTCTTTTTTAATTCTGCGACTCGTCCTTTTGGGATGGTCAACCTTTCTCCTGATATGGTGATCAATGGAGCCTGGAATTCTGGCTATCGCTATAATCAGGATACAATCAGAAGTTTCAGCCACATCCACGCCTGGCAATTGTCCGGCATTCCGGTTCTCCCGACAAAGGGCACATTCAAAGGGCATTTAGGTGCTGATGCTTATGGGTCTACCTACTCACATGATAAGGAGGAAGTAAAAGCTGGATATCATCAGATTTTCCTGGAAAGCTATGGAATCAATGCAGAGCTAACTGCTACCACAAGGGCAGGCTTTCACCGATATACTTTCCCAAAATCCGATCAATCTCATATCCATATAGATTTTTCCACCTTTTTAGGCCCTTCTGATACAGAAAGTGGCTATGCAAAAAAGCTCAGCGATACGGAAATAGAGGGTTATGCCCTCATGGCCCCTACACGCAGAAGGCCCAAGGCAACTTATGTGTATTATGTCATCCAGTTTGATAAAGCTTTTGACAGCTTCGGAGGATGGAAAGATGGTGAACTACTAAATGCTATAGAAGAAGTTGAAGGAGCCAATACAGGCGCTTATGTGAGTTTCAAAACGGAGGAAGATGAACAGAGATTGATGAAAGTAGGGATTTCCTATGTCAGCGAAAGTCAGGCACGAAAAAATCTGGAGTCCGAATTGCCAGCCTGGGATTTTGACCAGGTCGTAGCGGATTCCAGAACTGTATGGAATGAATGGCTGAGTAAAATAGAGGTCAAAGGAGGAAGTGAAGAAGAACAAAGGAGGTTTTATACAGACCTTTGGCATGCACTACAGGGAAGAAGAATCATCAGTGATATCGATGGGAAGTATACGGATATGACAGGTCCGAAAAAGAGAACCGCTCAAATTCCTTTGGATGAAGCTGGCAAACCCTTATTCAATCATTACAATTCTGATAGTTTCTGGGGCGCCCAATGGACCCTTAATACCCTCTGGCACCTGGTTTATCCAAAAGTCAGTGAGGAATTTGTCAATTCCATGTTGCTGATGTACAAGGATGGCGGCCTGATTCCTAGAGGACCTTCTGGAGGAAATTATACTTATGTCATGACCGGAGCCTCTTCTACCCCTTTTATCGTAAGTGCGTATATGAAGGGAATCAGAGGCTTTGATGCGGAGCTGGCTTATGAGGGCATGAAGAAAAATCATATGCCCGGAGGAATCATGGCTAAATCTGGCTATGAACATGAGACTTTCATCGGAGGGGGACTCGATTTCTACCTCGACCGAGGATACATTCCCCATCCTCTGCCTACTCCCCAAAAAGGCTATCATGAAGATGGCACAGGACAAACCCTCGAATATGCTTACCAGGATTGGACGCTCTCGGAAATGGCCAAAGCACTGGGAAAGGACTCAGATGCGAAAATATTTGCTGAGAGAGGCCAGAACTACCGAAATGTCTACAAGCAAACGCTCGGATGGGTTTGGGTGAAAAACATCGATGATAAATGGGAAGAAAATGTAGATGTCCTCAGATACGATAATGGTTTTGTCGAAGGAAATGCTGCGCAGTTTAGTTGGTTTGTTCCCCATGATCTGCATAGTCTGGTTGATTTGATGGGAGGGCAAAAGTTTTTCAATGAAGCCTTGCAATCTTCTTTTCTCAAAGCTGCCAGACATGATTTCGTCTCAAAAAAGGGAGAAACAGAAGAAGAGACCAAGCAAAACCGTAGGGTATACATCAATTATGGCAATCAGCCCAGCATGCAAACCGCATTCATTTTCAACTATTCCGGCAATCCTTACCTCACTCAATACTGGAGTAGAGAGGTAGTCGAAAAGGTATATTCCGGAATTTCTCCTGAAGCAGGATATTCGGGTGATGAAGATCAGGGATTGATGGGGGCATTAGCTGTCCTCATGAAAATTGGAATCTTTTCTATGAAAGGGGGAGCTTCTCAGGAGCCTTATTATGACATTGGCAGTCCCATATTTGAGGAAATCAGGATAAAACTCGATCCTGAATACTATTCAGGTGCCGAATTCGTCATTGAAGCCAAAAATTCTTCTTCCCAAAACCGCTATATCCAATCAGCTAATCTGAATGGAGAAGTTCTGGATAAGCCCTGGTTCTACCACAAAGACCTGGTCAAGGGAGGTTCCCTGAAACTTGATATGGGAGCAGAACCCAATACCCAATGGGGCTCAAGTCTGGAGGCTTTACCACCAAAAATAGACAACTAAGCTAAGCGGAAAGGTTGCTTAAATGAAAACACCTATTTTTGAGGAAGCCGGGTAAAGCTGATCCATTAGCTTTCGAGGGAATTGAGTATATTTAATTTCATCAACCTCTCAAAAATACTACTACAAATGAAAGCTATCTCGAAATCCAGAAGATCATTTCTCAAGAAGAGCTTGATTGCTGGGGCCAGCCTTAGTATAGTCCCTCGCTATGTCTTGGGGAAAGGCTATGTAGCCCCCAGCGACAAGATCAATATCGCCCTCATTGGCTGTGGGAAAAAGAGTCCGGGCATTGCCAGAACTTATGCAAAAAACCCCAATGCCCAGATGGTCGCAGCATCCGACCTTTTCCCCCACAAAATCAAAGAATATCAGAACATCCTCCATAATGCTTATGCAACTTCCCGAGGAAAAAATGAGTATGAGAGTGTTGCTGCATACCTAAACTATGAGGAGATGCTGGAAAGGGAGGATATAGATGGTGTGGTTGTGGCAAGTCCGGATCATTGGCATTCTATCCATGCGATTCATGCCATGAAAAAAGGCAAGGACGTGTATTGTGAAAAACCTTTGGCCCATACCATAAAAGAAGGAAGAGACATGGTAAAGGCCACAGAAAAATACAATCGGATTCTTCAAACGGGAAGCCAACAAAGATCGGGACGAAATTTCAGACATGCCTGCGAACTGGTTAGAAATGGATATATAGGAGAAGTCCAGAAAGTATTGGTGAATGTAGGTGATCCCGCGATTGCTTATAATCTGGAGGCTGAAGATATCCCGACAGATTTCAATTGGGATAATTGGTGCGGACCTAGTCCGGTCGGCAATTACAATCATAGATTAGCACCTCCTCAAATCAAAACTGATTTCTGGCCGGATTGGCGTCTATTCAGGGAGTACGGAGGAGGGATTATTTCTGACTGGGGGGCCCATATGTTTGACATTGCTCAGTGGGGATTGGGGATGGATGAAAGTGGTCCTATGGAGTTCATTCCTCCGAGTGAAAAAGGAGCGACCCGAGGCCTAAAAATGGTCTATGCAAATGGAGTCGAAATGTATCATGAAGATTTTGGCAGAGGATGGGCCGTTCGCTTTATCGGAAGTAAGGGCAGCATAGATGTAAGCCGAAAGTTTCTTGATTCCAATCCTGCAAATTTGGTTTCGGCAGAAATCAAAGCAGGCGAAACCCGTTTGTATGATACAGGAGGAGATCATACCCAGGATTGGCTGGATGCAATGAAATCTCGCAAAGACCCCATCTGTAATGTGGAAACGGGCCACAGAACTTCCAGTATCTGCTGTGCGGCTAATATTGCCTATCACCTTGGAAGACCTCTCAAATGGGATCCTGCCAAGGAGAAATTTAATGATGGGGAAGCCAATAAATTACGGAAGAAAAAAATGCGGAAACCTTATACGATCTAAGGGGTGTAAATTTGTCCCCCTAATCGTTATAAGTAAAAGCATACAGAATAGAATAAGGATTCAATCAATTGATAAGGAAGGGATTAGCCTCGTCGGCTTTCCTTCCTTTCGTTGATAATTCCAAAATATATCAATAACTTGTTTTTCTTCCCTGATCATTTCAAGACCCTGAATAACGCAGCCCATGCCTGAAGAACAAGATCGCGCGCTGAAATTCGAGGAAGTTTTTCATGAAAGCAGGAAAAACGGAAAGAATTACCTCCTTGCTATAGGTATTGACAATTACCTGCATTGCCCGAAATTGAAAAATGCAGTTAAGGACGCAGCTGCCTTTATCGAATTGATGACGAAACGTTTTCAATTCAAAGAGGAGCATGTGAGCGGACTTTTCGATGCTGAAGCTACGCGGAAGAATATGATCAATGTATTCAGGGATTTAGCGAAAAAAATTACCGTAGATGATAATTTGCTGGTGTATTTTTCCGGGCATGGACATTATGATGAAGTATTTGATGAAGGGCACTGGATTCCGGTTGATGCAAAGCTGGAAGAAGAAGACGAATATTTCTCCTACAATAAACTCATCACCATCATTCGGGCCATCAAATCCCATCATACCTTCCTGATAGTAGATTCCTGTTATTCGGGATCGGTATTTGTTGGCGGAGATAGAAGTAGTGTAAGTGAAAGATTGGAAAGAGATCCTTCTCGCTGGCTATTCGCTTCAGGTCGAAATGAAGTAGTTTCTGATGGGAGTCCGGAGGGCAATAGTCCTTTTGCAGAACAATTGCTTTCGGCTTTGGAAAGATACTCGGGTGAGGGGATCAGTGCTTCCAGTTTGATCAATAAGGTAGTCACAGCTACTTCCTATAATTCTAAACAAACTCCTATCGGTCGGGCTTTGCAAGATGTCGGAGATCAGGGAGGAGAATTTATCTTTCGCCCAAAACTCGATGAGGCTTACGATTGGAAAAGGGCTAAAAAAGCACATAAACCAGATGCCTATCGCATTTTCATACATACCTATCCCAATGGAAAGCATACCGAAGAAGCAGCCTGGGCCATTGCCAGTTTAAAAAACACGGCTATCGCCTATGATGATTATCTCGCGGTATATCCCAGCGGCAAATATGCTGAGATCGCCCTGGAGAAACAGGGACATTCTGAAGAGGAAGATTTTTGGAACAGATGTAAAAAGGCATATTCCATTTCTCAATACCGCAGCTATCTGATCAAATATCCTGAAGGAAGGTATAAACTGAAAGCCGAGCAGGAAATCCAGACCATGAAAGCCTATGGAGATCAGGAAAGAGAAGCCTGGCAATCCGCTCAGGATGGTCATACGATTGAGACCTATACGTTTTATCTCCAAAATTTTCCTCAGGGCCCACATGCAGGTATTGCCCGTGAAGAAATTCGAAGAATAGAAGATGAAAAGAAAGCCAGAAAAGAGCGTAAACGTTTAGCCGATCTGGAAGCCAAGCGGAAAGAGGAAGAAAACAAGCGGAGGCAAAGAGAAGCAGAAGAAAGGCAGAGAGCCGAGCAAAAAAGAAAATCTGATGAAGCTGCGCAGAAAAGAAAGGAAGAAGAAGCACGAAAGAAAGCAGAGCAGCAAAAAAATACTCCCAGTACCCAAAGCAATGAGAAAAAGGGTTCGGGGAATTTCTGGACAGACTTAGTTTCCGGTTTTGTCGAAGGCTATGCTGAAGCTCAGAAAAAAAATATTCCTCCTCAGAACACCAATCCTCAGGGTCTTTATTCAAAGCAGTTAAATCTCGCAGGCAATTGGCGGGGAAATGACGGAGGTTTATACCAACTAACCCAACAAGGAAATAATGTCTATTTCCGGGGATTTAACGGATATGGGGTAGTCATGTCTCAAGGACAAGGCGTATTAAATGGCTATCAGTTGACACTGACGGTTCAATACCCAAATGGCGTCACCGCCAATGCTCAATTGTCCATTTCTGCTAATGGGCGACAGATGCAAGGAACAGTAGCCAATATGTATGGCTCTACAGCAATCTCCCTATGGAGATAATTTTTCTCCATAAACATCTAAATATTTCCAAATTGTTGAGAAGCTCTTACCCGCCATTGGGCTACGAGGAATGATATTGGTGAGGATAATTCGTCCTATGCCCGTTTCCTTGTTAAAGCGGATGAAACATACCGCACCGGGATCACCTCCATTATGCCCCATATCATTTCCCCAAAACTCCCAGAAAATGCCATAATTCCGATTCTTACGAGGACTCTGACCAGGATTTAGATGAGGCCGCATGATTTCCTGAAAGGAAGCTGTGGATAGAAAATCAGATTCTCCATAGTAGCCTTTCATCAGGGCTTGTAGATAGCTTATCAAATCTTTTGCATTGGAAAGCAATCCTCCATCAGGATAGGTGATTAGAGAATATTTGGGAATTACTTGCTGATTGTTGAAGTGGAGATCACTGAGTTTTCCCCCTTCTACCCTATCGAAAGACCAATCCGAAGCATGCATCTCCAATTTCTCCAAGACCAGTTTTCGTGTCAATTCATGATATGGCATTTCATAAACACGCTCCAGAATATAAGCAGCCAGGGTAGCTCCTGCATTGCTATAGGAATAGGTCTCTCCAGGTGCATCTTTGCGGTAATTTTTCTTTTTATAATACTTGCCACCTTTTGAAAGAATTTCCTTCAAAAAATCCCCCATCTCCATTTCCTGATTCCGGGCATAAAATTCCATTTCCTTAAATTCACCCCTGCCAATCTCTCCTTTCTGGTAACTGAAAGGTTCTTTGAGCACATAGGATCTTTCGTAGGCCTCCATTTCAGCTATGCTAGAGGTGTGATTAGCAAGCTGAGCAATGCGTATGGCTTTGTCTGGATGATAGGGATTTCTTAGTTCGAAAGGCAGGTATTGATTTACCTCATCATCCAGTTTCAGTTTACCCTCTTCCACTGCTTTCATTAAGGCAAGGCCAATCAGGGTTTTGGAGACCGAACCAATATTTTGAATACTCTGAAGGGTATAGGGTTTTTTATCCTTCAACTCTGCATATCCATAGGCTTTCTGAAAAAGGACTTCATCTTTGCTGAGTACAACCGTAGCAAAACCGGGGAGGTAGCCCTGATCTGCCCAATATTGAATGAGCTGATCGAGCTCCTCTCCGATACCTGTCCCTTTTTTCAGGCGTCTATCAATTTTCACCCGATAATTGCCGGGCTTTTTTTGTTCTTCCAGCGGCTGTGCGATCAGGCTATATCTGCCCGATTTCTGGGGATCTATGATGACCAGTTCTGGTCCTTGAGCTCCATTATTCCCATCAAATTCATCAATCAGTTCGCCAGAAGGATCAAGCACCCGTATAGCGATATCACTTCCTTCCTGCTCAAATCTCACCATAAGCAGCTCCTCAGCAGATAATTCAATCCAGTAGCTATGGCTGCGAGCCGGAGCGATACTTTTGGATTCGAATTTCTCATCTTCCAAAGAGAAGTCTTGAGAATGGCTAAAAAAAGGAACAAAGATGAGGAGGGATAAGAAGCTTATCCGATTGATAAATAAGTACATGGAAATTTTAATTGAGGCTAAAGGTTTGACTGATTTTATAGGTTAGTCCAGGATGGACTCCTTCAATTTAATATTGTTTAGATCATTGAGGTCAAAGCTGCCGTGGATCCGGCCTTTAAACCTCCCGTCTACCATATCTCCTACTGCCACATAATGAGACGTAATCTGGATGATGCGGGCAGCACAAGGCCTTACTCCATATTCGCGCAGCAATTCGAGGTAATCTCCTCTTTCAGATTCAGGAATAAGTTTCTCATTCACGGCTATACCTTCTTTTGGGAACCAAATGCGGGTTTCATCATTGCGTGAACTAAAGAGATCGTCCGATCGTAACATTCTTTTCAATTTCTGCTTGAGCTGGGTAATATCATCATCAACATCCAAGGGCTCTTTGCATGGCCCCTCGTCCAGCGTCAACTCATTTTCTTTTTTATCCGAAAATAGGGGATAGTATTCTTCAATAGGATCAAGATTGTCCAGGACGATATTTCCACTCCCCTGCAAAGTCCCCCGCAGCATGTCTCCATCTTTGTCGAAGTCGCCGATCAGAATGAACTTCTCAATCAGACGAATCTGTCTTTCGGTGGCTGTAGGGATAGCATATTGCTGCAGGAAAGCCTCATAGGGTGCAGCTTGTTCTTTTGTAAGGAGCTCTGTATTGATCCGCAGACCGTTTGGAAGGCATTGGATCGCTAGCTTTAATTTCTTGCCTTTTGCAAAGCCGTCTGACTTCAACTGTCGGAGAAGGTCTTTTTTCAGAATCTTGATGTCCGCTTCACTGATTTTAACAGGAGAATTGTGGTTGTAGTAGGTAGTTCCCCTAAACGATCGTCTCATTCTTTCTGACACCTGTACATGCTCTGCTGCCTCTTCTTTCAAAAGCTGCGAAGCTTTAGACTCAGGTATTGGAGTTTTACTAGCCGAAACATCCGCGACTCCTTCATTTGTACTTTGGGGCTCTTCTTCCTGTTGCTTAGGAATTGTGTTTTCTTTCAGAGATTCGACTGCTTCAATTTCGGGAAGTTCCGTTTCATTTGGTTCGGCCAGATTTTCCTTATCCAGGTCCAATGCTTCAAAACTCTCGATCCCACGGGTATCAATTTCCCGATAGGGTTCTTCTTTAGCAGGAGCAGCTTCTTCTACTGCTACCGCATCAACAATCATACTTGTTTTGTCTTCTGCCTGGCTGAAATAAATCAGGCCACTCAGAATACTGATAAATAACATGCTATTCATGATTATAGAATTAAGGTTAAGTCCAATACTTATGCTCAAGGGGTGCCCACCTTTGGGCAGGGGGAGGTGAGGAAGTTTGTCAATCAATTGCTTGACTTCATCCCTACTTATCTCCAGTTCGGCTTCTTGCAGATAGCTAAAGATTCTGCTTTGTTTTTCCTGCGCGCTCATATACATAGCATTTGAATGGTTCCTAAAATGCTGCTAAGGGAATGGGTATGACTTCTGTCTTCCATCATTTTGCCTAGTTTTTTCCTTCCCCGGCTAATCTTTGTCTTTACAGCTCCCGGACTACTATGCTGAATCCTGGCAATCTCTTTCATGCTAAAGCCACTGATTTCAAAGAGGATGATGGCCTCTTTCTGCTTGGTCGGTAATTGATCCAGCATGCGGTACATCAATTGAATATCCAGCAACATTTCCGGCTCAACTCCATGACTTCTCAACTTTTCAGCATGTTGATCATGAAGTGCCATTTCAAACTTCTTTTTCCTTCCTCTATTGATCGCATAAAAACGTGCAGCACGGATGAGGTAGTGAAGAAATTGATCCTTCTTTCTGATCTTATCGAAATGCTTATAGGCTGAAAGCAGAATTTCCTGTACAAAATCATCCAATTCCATTTTGCCATATGCCAATGCCGAGCAATATCGGATAAAGGCATCGTGGCAGGGATTGTAGGCCTCCATAAAAGCTGTTTGTTTTTCTTGATCCATGCGTAGCTGGCTAAGGTTTCGTGCTGTTTACGGAAAGATAGTCACATGTCCGGGCAAAAGGTTACAGGGGGAGATAAATTAATTTATCTGATAAGACTTATCAGATTGATTGCTGTGAATAAAAGTTCAGGCGCAAGTATCAAGGACAAACTCAAAGAGGACGATAATTGAACCGGAAATTTGCACTTGAACTTGAATGAAAAATCCTGGCATTTCTTTTACTCAGAATAACAAAAAAGATCGACCCCTTTTACAGAGCCGATTCCATTGTTTAGGATTATGCAATGTGCCTCATGGCAAGTCATTGAATTTTATGAGCTTATATTCAGGGCTGCACTGAAAGAGGTATTTCAAAATACTCATATGTCCTGCTCCGAAAATAATCAGTATGCGGTCTCCGGGTTCTGTGATATTCTGGATATTGCGCATGATGCGTAGGTTGCGGGAATACCAATGCATGGCCAGGGCATCTGCTCCTTCATAGCTCCCGTTTCTAAAATCTCCGACCAGATAAGCGCCCCAATCTCTATCTATGATTTTATCAGCATTCATGTGCTTGAAATAATCCAGCAAATTGTTGTTTAGGGCCAATTCATCATCTTTATCATAAAGCATGCTGTAGCGTTTTGACATTTCATTATTGTTGCTAAAATCCCAGTCCTTATAAATACTGTCCATCAAGGGTACCAGTACAGCAGAATCCGGATGGCGATACAGATCTCTGGAAAGGCCGTAGGAGTTAACCCCATAGAGCGTATCCAATCCAAACTGCTTCATAAGGGGAAAAGCGATCTGATCAATTTCATTTGCCCGGTTTTTATGGGGCTTTTTCAGGTATTTTTCATAGCGGCGAATGATGTAACCAGAATTTCGGCCTCCTTCTACTGCAATTTTATTAGGCTTGAACTGGGCGATATAGTCAACCAGCTTTTTCATTTCTGCCTGACGTTCGGGAGAAAGGACATTGACCTTGTCTTCTTCTTTGGTTTTATGAGCATCCAGGCCATAGTAGGCAAAATGAAAGCTCCCAACCAGCAGGACTTCTGGCGTTTTGTCTTCGGCTTGTACCAGGATTTGATCAGGATCGAATAAAATCGGATCGTTTTGACCAAAGCTTTCAATAAAAAACAAAAGGAGGATAGTGATTACAGAATATTTCATGATTAAATGTTTTTAAATGTGCGACTGATACATAGGTACAGCGATCTTTCTCCTTAAAAAAAAGTAATCGTTATAGGAGAAAATCATGTCGGTGAATAGAGCTATTTAACATTTAATCATGTTTACCGATGAAATTTCCCTGTTTACCGATCCCACTCTCAAAAAGTGTAAATTATCTTCATCTTTCGGCACAATATCAGGAAGACATGAAATTTAACTTAAAGGGCCTTAGCCTGTTCTTTCTTCTCTACTACTTTGTAGGTGATCCACTGCGGCAGTTGATGATGTTTGGCAAGACAGATGTCCTCAATTATGACCAGGGATTGCAAGATGTTTTACACACCTTTGCCTCCCTTTTTTCTTTTTTCCTCTATTGTTTAGCCGCATATGCCAGTTTGTACTACTTTTTCCCGAAAAAGAAATGGGGCATCATTCTACTCTTATTGACTTCCAGTCTGCTTATCCCCATTGGTATTCGCTATTTGATCCAGGAAGTACTATTTGATTATTTCTTCGGCTTTACCAATTACCCTCGAGGGATAAGCTTTTTGAGATATGGAAGGGACAACCTTTATTTCGCCTTTCGCTTCGTGAGTTTCGGTGCCATATTTTACTTGATTACCTTCAGTTTTTATAAAGAAAGGCAGGAGAAAAACCTGAGCATCGCCAATCAGAAAATGCAGCTTTCTCTGCTTCGTTCGCAAATCAACCCTCACTTTCTCCTCAATTCTCTCAACAACATATATTCTCTCGTTTTTCATAAATCCGAGAGGTCTCTTGATGCCCTGGATACCCTTTCGGACATGCTCAAGTATTCTCTCTATGAAAATCGGGAGAAAGTCAGCATACGCGAAGAGATGAATTACGTAGAAAAATTTCTGCACTTGAGTTCCTTACGATATGATTATCCCCTAGCTATAGAAAAAAACATAGAGGCGGATGTTATGGAACATGAGATCCCTCAATTTATCCTAATGCCGTTAATCGAAAATGCTGTTAAACATGGAAATCTCCGAGATCCGGATCATCCTTTAAGGCTGGCCATAAGCTCAGAGGAACAAAAACTCCGCATCTATGTGGAAAATCAAAAAGGCAAACAGCTCAAAGATGAAGTAGGAGGCATCGGTCTGGAAAATATAAGAAAGCGCCTGGATTTGATTTATGGAGACAAAGCCCTATTCGAGATTCGGGAAAATGAATATAATTTTCAGGTAGTAATCGAAATCCAGCCATGATCAGAACCCTAGTAATCGATGATGAACCTTTGGCAGGGAAACTGATTTCTTCCTATGTTGAAAAGGTTGAAGATTTGGAATTGAAAGCTTATTTCAGCAATCCTTTTGAGGCCTGGAGCTTTTTACAGGAAGAAGATGTTGATCTGATCTTTCTCGACATCCAAATGCCTGAGTTGAATGGGGTTCAATTGGCAAAATTATTAGGCGATAAGGTCTCTATCATTTTTACTACTGCCTATCCCGATTATGCCGTAGAAGGTTTTGAACTAAAGGCTCTGGACTATTTGGTAAAACCTATCAATTTGCAACGCTTCCTCCAATCTATCGAGCGTTATCGAGAGCTACATCAATCAACTACCATAGTAGATGCTGCTCTGCCTCCCTATATTTTTGTTAAAACCGAGTATCGTCATCAAAAGGTAAACCTGGAAGATATTCTCTTTCTGAAAGGCATGGGAGACTATGTAGCTATACATACACGCGAAGGACGGATCATGACCCTGGAGAATATGAAATCCTTTGAGACTCATTTACCTTCACAGCATTTTATGCGGGTTCATAAATCCTTTCTGGTTTCTATGGATAAGATTGAGTTTGTGGAAAAAAATCGCATTCGAATCGCAGAAGATTTGATACCAATTGGTGCGAAATATCAAGAGGCGTTTTGGAAACGGCTACGGTGACCCACGGCCTCATTCCCACACTCCCTTGACCTAATGAAAAATGGAGTACGCTGCAGGCCATTAACTTATCGTGTCATCGCGAGGCGGGGTCACAGATAGGCTCCTGCGCGCCGAGCTTCGAGATGACCTAAGGTCTGGCTTGCAGGTCGTTTCCTTTTTTAGCAAAACAGGCTTGTAGGGAATGGGTTATACATACTTCAAGCGTTCCCGCAGAATGATTTGCAAACGTTGCGGATCGGGATCATCTCCCGCAATCTCTCTAAATTGGGTCCAGGCTTTCATGCTATAGGCTCCATATTCATCTACGGGATCAATTGGGAAAAAGGGAATTGGCTCACCTGGATGCATGATCTCAAATGAACTAAATCCCAGTTGTTTCATTAATCCATGACAGAGTTCATCAATTTCATCTTCTTCTCGACATCCTTCCCAATAATCTGATTCCCCCTGCCCCGGCAAGCTTATCAAAACACAAGTTCTGCCTTCGCTAAATTTTTTCATATGCTCCTTCCAGATATAGCCAGACTCTCCGGGATTAGGGAGAAGCAGAAGGGGCATTTTGTCATCCCCTGGCTCTACCCACATATGGATGTTGTGAGAGTTTATCTGGATAAAACTCTGTCCTCGATGAAGAATGAAGGGAGGGAAATAAGCTTTATCCCCTTCAACTTGAGGCAGATTGCTCCTGAACACATAGCGGATAATCTCAGAACGCTCCTTCTCTGAGTCTGGGATGTCTATGATTTCAACATTATCTATGGTCTTGAAATCCACCAACTGTTTGATCAGACTATATACTCGGCTTCCTTCATCAAAAAACAGACTGGTTTTGACTTTCAAAGCCTCTACATTTCGAAGATGAGCATGATTATAGGCTGCAGAGTAAACATGTTTATAATACCTACCCGAATCCAGCATATCCAGGAAATAATCCCCGTAGTAGTCTTTATCCTCTTTCAATTCGATCCGATTTTTCTTCTCTCGCATGAACCAGGGAAAGTATCGATGCATATCCCGAATAAAAGTCCAGGTTTCCATGAGGTGTTTACCATCATAGCTGGGGCTAAGGTCCGGGAAGTAGGATTTCTTAATCTTTTCGAATTGCTTATCGGTCAAATGGATGGCATCATCCAGAAACAAGTGTTCGACCTGTTCGGGATGAATGAGGCTGTATCGAATGGCAATCTGTGCACCCGTTCCGATGCCATACAAGCCAAATTTCTTAAGCCCCATCTGCAAAAACAGCTCTTTGAAATAAGGAATCAAGGCTGCCATGGTATGGGGCGTATGCGGGACGACATCTGAAAGACCACAACCCGGTGTATCGGGCATTATCAGGGTGAAATAGTCCTTCAATTCTTCCGCCAGTCCCAACATCATGCGCGAAGAGCGTGGAGAGTCATGAAAGAGTATCAAAGGATAGCCGCTTCCCATTTTCCTCACCTGTATATCGATGCCCTTTATCTCAAAGATGGCTCTTGTCATTTTGTCTCCTTTCTTGAATGGAAAGTTAAAGAAAGGAAATTTAAAAAGCACTCCTCTTCTCAGGAGTGCTCAATCGTATATAGGCTCGTTTTTATACAACGGTAAAGGTCCGCGCAAATACGTCTACATTATTCCCTTCAGGAAGTTTTGCCCGGATCCGTTTAAAGTAAAATTCTTCCCCTTTCTCCAATTTTTTCAAATGCGCAATTGCCTCATCACTCAGGCTATGCGAATTCCCTTTGTAAACCTTATCATGGATATAAAGGCTATACTGGAAGATCTTCGATCCTTTCGCGCAACCCTCAATGCCCAGTTTACATTCAGCTTTCAATTCGGCCTGGCTGATATTTCCACCAAATTTTCCCGCCAATGTCAAATAAGCTCCCCCTGTTTTTTCAATAGAAGGATTTGCCAGACTAAGGTTTCCTCCTGTAAGGATAATGAAAGCAAGGCTTAGGCCGAGATTCATGCAGAGCATGCTGATTTTCTTTTTCATAATGGAATGAGTTAAATGGTTTTTCCTAAAACTAGAGAGGAAGTCATAAGCAAAATGAGAAAGTAGAGCATCATTGAGACTTTGTAGACAAATGGAAGAAAAGAGAGCAAAAACATCAGCCAGCTTCATACGTCTACGCTTTAAGGTCGTTCATCTACAATTTTCACTTTCTTCCCCTAAATTCTCCATCTTGAGAAATGAGTCATAGCCAAATAGCCCCAAATAAGCAGATATCTCTTCGGGAGCTGTTTTTACATATAGCCTTCTGGAGCATCTATTTTCTGGCTGAGTATCTGACACAACTCCCTCATCTTCGAACAGAAGATTATGGAAGTTTGCTCAAATACACCTTCCTGAATCTTCCCCTTCTGATGCTTTCGGCTTATTTTATTTTATACATTCTGATTCCTCGTTTTCTTAAGCAGGGGAAAAACCAGCTCTTCTTCCTTAGTCTCTTGATATTGGCTATTGCTTTGTTTTTTCTGCGGATCAGATGGGCAGAATGGATCAACTATTTAGAACACGATCAATACATCAACTTACCCGCGACCAAAGTTTTGAAAAACCTGGTGAGGGATTATGCGGTAATTGCTTTGGCGGTCTGCCTGGGCATTATAGCAGATTGGAAAAAGAGTCAAACTCAAAAGGAAAATCTGATTCGGGCGAAAGCAGAAGCAGAGGTTCAATTGCTCAAATCCCAATTGCATCCCCATTTTCTTTTCAACACCCTTAACAATATCTATAGCCTGGCTTTGAGCCGCTCGGAAAAAACAGCCCAGAGCATTTTGAAACTTACAGAATTGCTGGACTATTTTGTTTACCGGGTAAATAAGGAAGAGGTACAATTGGGAAAAGAAGTGCAGCTTTTGGAAAACTATCTCGAACTGGAAAAACTTCGCTATGGAGAGGATCTGTTTCTGGAAGTTGATATTCAGATTAAAAATGAATTCCTTAGTATCAGCCCCCTTTTGCTGCTTCCTTTTATTGAGAATTGTTTTAAGCATGGGGGCAAAGGGAAAGATGGGATTTTTCGAGTGAATATATCCCTTAAACAGGATGAAAAGCTTTGGCTGGTCGTTGAGAACAGTAAAAAGCAATATCCTCAAGCAAAAAAGAGCCCGGGAGGCCTCGGACTGGAAAATGTGCGGCAGCGGCTACATTTACTGTATCCCGGCAAACATCAACTCCTCATCCTTGAGCGGGAAGATCTCTATAGAAGTGAACTATCTTTACACCTCGGATGAAGACCTATTCCTGTTATATCCTAGACGATGAGCCCCTCGCAATTAAGGTTATTGAAGAATACCTTAAGCGACTGCCACAATTTGAGATTGCAGGTAAGCAAACGGATTCTATCAAAGCCTATGCTGAGATAAAGGAGCTTAAACCCACCCTCATTTTTCTGGATATAGAGATGCCTGAATTGAATGGGCTGCAATTGCTACGATCTACGGAGCATAATGCTCAAATAATTCTTACTACCGCTTATCGAGATTATGCAGTTGAGGGTTTCGAACTCAATGTCCTGGATTATTTACTCAAACCGATTTCTTTTGAAAGGTTTATCAAGGCCATCGATCGATTCCTGGATCAATTTTCTCCGACTAGCTCAACTTCACAGAATCAGACAGAAGAACATATTCTGCTAAGAATAGATCGAAAAACCCAAAAGGTGATGCTGGATGAAATTCTGTATGTGAAAGGAGTAAAGGATTATGTAAAAATCGTACTTCAGGATCGAAATCTCCTGTTTAAATCATCTATTGGAAACTTCCATAAAATGCTTCCACAATCCCATTTTTTACGAATTCATAAATCCTATGTGGTGGCTAAAAATAAAATCAGGGCGTATTCCTCTCAGGATGTGGAGATTGGAGAGAAGCTACTGCCTATAGGGCGAGCTTTTAAAGCTAGCATAGGGGAAGCCATGAAGAAAAGTAATTCTTAAACTCGCTCATCTTCTGTATTGGGAACTTCCGTTGGCGGAAGAGGAGGGATTGGTTCAGTTGTTTTATTTTGCTGAATCCGGATATAAATCCAGAAAATAAAGGCAGAAATAGCCAGACCGAAAACCAGGGTGCTCATATTTAGCTGACTTTGGCTCAAACGGTTTTTAAGTATAAAGCTTCCGATCCCGCCTCCGATCAGTCCCAAGATCCCCCAAATCAGGACAGAGGCAGAGCCAGCCAGTCCACTACTTTCAACAAAAAAGCGGGTAAGAGACATCGCGATCAAAGCTGTCAGGATGGCTCCAAAAAGGACGAAGAGAATAGGAACTAGTCTTAACATAGGAGCAAAATTAGGGCTTGGGAGATTCCTCTACTATAAATGTAAGACTTTTCCTTCCCATTTCTCCATTGAGATTGGTAGCGCTCACGATGACTTCAAATTCACCCACCAGATCAGAGGTATAGAATTCCAGGCTTGCAGTTCCATCTGCTTTGCTGATGAGCTTGGGTTCCCATAATAAATTTGTCCTATAATCAGGTATCCGCTGATATTTCTCCTGATCCGCCTCATGATCCAGTTTATGAAAGATGCGTTCCGGACTGAGAAAGGTAAAAGGTTTGCGCAAATAGGCAGCGGGAAGATCCAGGGATGAAGCATCCCCTTTGAAGCTGACCACATTGACTATCCCATGAATCGGAAAATTATCCTGATAATAAAGAGAAGTTAAAACCTCAATCTTCTCTATTAGTTTGGAATTGATTTCCAAAAGGGCATTTACATTATTTAGCGGAATACCATCAAAAAGAACCAAAGGAGTCTCATTCATAAGGGTTCCACTGATTTTATTATAGACTTTGAAAAAGTAATTTCCTTTTTTCTTCCTCAGGCCGACGCTATAAACAATTTCATTAAAGGTTTCCTCTGTATCAAAGCGAGTATATTCATCCAGAATATATTCCCGATCCGGCGGATGGAAGAAAGTTTGAAAAGAAGGACTTATGCCCACGATACTTTCATTCAAGGTATCCTGATATGCCTTATACACTTGTTGGTAAAAAGCTTCCTTTTCCAAATAGGCCAGTTCCTCCTCAGTAAAACGAAGGTTTAAGGGAGCCGGAAAAGGAGTTTCGCCGAAATAGACTTCGTCCAATTCTATATTAAGGGGAGTTCCTTCCTTATCTACCGCCAACATACCAATCTCTCTAACTCCATATATGTTTTCCAAAACCAGGTTAAAGCGACCTCTTTCATTGGTTTTCATGGTCCGCATATAGGCATTCTTGCCAGGCAGAGAAAAGATCAGTCGGGCAGAACTCAAATCACGGCTTCTAAGGGCCTTTACCCTTCCGCTAATGGTAAGCCCGTACATTTCCGGATAAAGCCTTTTTCCTCTAGTCCTACCCGCAAGAGGCGCAGCCTGCGTCATCATCTCCATATCATTGGTCAAGTCTCTCTGAGGCTGCCTGCTTTCCGGAGACTTTCTTCTCACACTTATCGCAAGGTCTGTATAAGTCGGATTTCCACTGGCATCTGTGCTTAAAATATCCAGGACCATTTTCTCACGAGTAGCTGCTGCCTGTTTGGAAAGCTTGAGGTCCAGTTTCATCTCCTCTTTTTCCCCCCTCCAAATATACCTCCAGGCGAGTTGTTTGCCCTTTTCATCTACTACCTTCAACAACCATTTCCCGGAAGGATAATCTATTAAATTCACCAGGGTATTTGCTAAGCCCTCAGACAAACTGAGCGGGATTTTTTGCATTTCATACAACCCTTTATTTACACTCAGAAATAAGGGTCCATCAACTCCCCGGGTTTTTATCTCCAAAGCCAGTTGCATTGCATTTCGGGAAAGCAGCTGCATATTCACACCGACGGCCTGGATGTTAGCCATCGAATACAATTTGCTACTATCAGCATTTTCCAGAATACGTATGCCATATTGTTGAGCAGAATCAGGGCGCAAATTAAAAGTCGCCAGCCCCTTTTCATCTGTCTGAAAAGCTGCGACAACACTTCCATCTCCTATTTCTACTCGACCTACCGCAGACTTAGGTTTTCCATGGTCATCAGTAAGACGTATCGCAATTCGGCTTTCTAAATCATGAATCAGTTGGCCCCCTTCCGGAAAAATTTGAAGTAAGCTGTTTCGCCTGAGTCTATCATCATCTGAAGATGCTAAGGGCAAGGCCTCTGTCGGCTGGTAAATTCTGATAAGCTTTCTAGCAAAGTTCGCTGAGCTTTCATTGGCCATCCATTTGGTATAGGCTCTAAGTTCATAATTTCCACTGGATTGCTGAGAGGAAATACGCATGCTAAATCCACCCGAACCTCCTTCAGCAAGTACCTTATTCTGTTTGATGAGACTTCCTTGTGCATCCCAAAGTTCGAGGTAGACATACTTGCTCAATTGAGAAGGTTTCTCAAATAGGGCATCCTGGATATAGGCTTTCCCCCAAATCATCTCCCCGGCAACAAAAAGATCTTTGTTGAGATGGAGTTTGATCTGTTCCTGTATTCCCTCTTGTGCAAAGAGGTGTATAGGGAGATTCAGACTAAAAATCCCCAGCAGTAGTATTCCTTTGCTTAATAACTTTTTCATCTTAATCCCAAAAATCAGGTCTTTCAATACTTCCACTTAGACGACAATCGGCACATCTGGCCTGGGTTACTCCGAATCCTATCAAACTACCAAAAGGGCCATAAATATCCTCTACATATACATTCCCGGTTATGATCTCGCTATTTACATCAAAGCGATCAACTGTATCCAGCCGACATTCTTCAAAACCCGTCCGAATAGGTGCCATAGGCAAATCTGCCCGATCGATAAATATCCGTTTTTCCTGATAGCCATCTGCACTGAAATACCCCAGTACTTCTATATCTCTATTCAGGTATTTTACATTTCCCTTGATTTCTGTCGGGATCGGGTCGAAAAGGGTACCCAGGTCTTCGGTTACATTTTTCAATCGCCGCCAAAATTCATGTGTATCAGGTCCAATGCTATATTGTTTTACCAAAATGCTGTAGCGCAGCCTCAACTCATTTCCCCGAATTGAGATAAACCGAACGGGCACATCTGCAATTCTTTGTCCCACCAATCCTTCTGTAGAACCGATAAATACATCTGAGGAAATCTGGGTCTTCCAGCATGTTTGTGGTCGGAAGGAATTGGGAAAAGGTTCCGGGATATTGGTTTGGGTATTCCAAACACCTGTTGCAGGATATGGCACCCTGAAAATCCAGGTTTCTTCATATTCCCAGCGAAAATGGCTGGCGGCTCCATTCTCTGCATCTGTATCCACATAAAGTTGGACACCTTCAGTAGGGCCAATATCATCTTCTTTTTGCTCCCACTCAACCCGCACATTTTCAAGATTTGCACTAGGTCGTAAGAGTTCCCATTCAGATTCCAATTCGATAGCAGGAGGAATTTTCACATATAGTTGATAGGAACGACCCGGCACGCCGACCAGTTCAGTAGTATCAGATTCATAAATTCCGGGATCGGTCATGTTGAGCGTACTGAAATTTCCCTGATCATCGCGAATAACAACTTCCGCATCCAAAATTCTCTGTACTCGATTCTGCCCAAAATCAAAAGATCGGGAAAGGGCTATTTTTGCTCCAGCAGTCCCTTCGAGTATGTTTCCTTCAACCACAATAAGATTATCCGCACCGGGAATCACCGGTTGAAATTCTTCTATACAAGAAGCTCCCAGCAGGAAGAACAACAGAAGAGATATATAAAGAACTCTAATCATAGGATCTTGAAGTTGAAAGTTAGGGTTGTGATTGGGCGGCCGAATATGGATAGTTTGTATCCCTGTACGCCTGTCGGAGTACTTACGAAATAGATGGAGTAGACATTTTTGCGGCCCAGAATATTGAAGAATGAAAGGGACCAGGAAGTATGAGCGAACTTCGTATTCCGGTGGTTTCCTTCGAGATTGATCGAGAAATCCCAGCGATAATAATCCGGAATGCGAAACTGATTTCTCAAAGAATAATTGAGTCGGGTCGTATTGCCAAAACGGAATTGGGAGACAGGATACGTAATAGGTCTTCCTGTACTGTAGGCGAAATTACTGGATATGCTGAGACGGCGAGAAAATTTATAATTCCCTACAAAAGAAATATCATGAGGTTTATCAAAATTGGCTGGAAAACGTTCCCCGCCATTGATGATTTCATCCGGAAATTGCCCGTTGATTTCGGAAAAAACCCGTGAATAAGTATAACTGATCCATCCATTGAGTTTTCCCCGATCTTTCCGTAGCAAGAACTCTACTCCATAAGCTCTTCCTCTTGCATTGATCACATCTGTTTCTATTTCCGGATTTAACAATAGCTGTGCGCCATTCTTAAATTCGATCATGTCCCCGATATTTTTCACATACAATTCCACTGAGCTTTCTATGCTGTTTTGGCGGAAGTTTCGGTAAAAACCTAAAGACAGCTGATCTCCTACCTGAGGCCTGATATAGGGATCACTCAATTTCCAGCTATCTGTGGGAGAAATTGAGGTAGTGTTGGAAAGCATATGCAGGTATTGGCGCAGGCGATTGAAACTCAGCTTAACAGAACTTTTTTCATCTAAAGAATATCTGGCCGAAAGTCTGATTTCAGGTCCTCCATAAAACTTAACGATACTTCCAGACCCATACTGCGTACTATCAATGATGTTTTCTGGTTGTAATGGCTGTCCGGGGCGATAGAGGTTTACGGAATTGGGGCCGAGAAGTGCATAGCCCGAAAGCCTGATTCCGCCATATAATTTCAAGCGAGGATTCACATCCCATTCATCACTAAAATAGATGCTGGATTCCACGGCCTGTTCCTGTTCGAGGGTTTGATTACGAATCAAAGACTCCGGATTTAGGGGAATTTGGGTACCGGGATTGAGCTGATAATAAATCGCATTTGCCCCCATGCGAAACTGATGGTTGGGCTCCGGGATATAGGTGAAATCTGTTTTCAGCTCATTGTAGAGAATTTGGTAATTGAGCTTAAAAGCATTCTCCAGGCTGGACTCGGATTTTACATTGAATCTGTATCGGCTAAAAATTCCGGACGTAACCGCGTACAACTTATTGTTGAAGAGATGTTTCCAATTGATGGAACCATTGAGGTTATTATAGGAATAGGCAGTATCCTGGTTGAGCGTAAAATTATCCTGACTAAAATAGCCGGCGATATCCAGACGATCCTTCCGGCTAAGTTCCAAATTTACCTTTGCATTAAGATCACCAAAAAAGGCTTTACTATTTCTGAAAGAAAGCTCTTCCAGTTCTTGCAGAATCCAATTGGAGTAGGTACTTCTTGCACCTATGATGTAGGAACTATTCTGCATTTTAAGCGGCCCTTCAACAGTCAGGCGAGAAGTAACAGGACTTACCCCTCCGGAAGCGACAAATTCTTTCTTATTGCCATCTTTCATCGATATATCCAGAACAGAAGCAATCCTTCCTCCATATCTGGCGGGGATACCACTTTTATAAAGGTCAAAATTTTTGATGATGTCCGGATTGAATACAGAGAAAAAGCCAAATAGATGGGAGGAATTGAAAATAGGTGCCTGATTGATGAGTATCAGATTTTGGCCTGTACTACCTCCCCGAACATTGAAACCTGATGCCCCCTCCCCTACGGTCTGTACACCGGGCAATAATATGGCAGACTTGATCACATCAATCTCTCCCATAAAGGTTGGCATTTGTTTCAAGGCGTTTATACCGAGCGTAGTCAAGCCCATTTGGGAACTTTCTACATTTTCATCCCTTTCTGCCTCAATCAAAACCACATCCAATTGACGAATCGCATCCTCCATCTCCATATCCAGTTTTCCATCATCAAAAAGGTTTACTTCCTGCTCTTTTTCTTCTTTACCATAGCTCCTGTAAGTAAGCATATGATTTCCCGTGGGCAATGTCAGGGAATAATAGCCGTATTGATCGGTATTCACTCCCAGCTTCAAATCTGCAACGAAAACAGTAGCTCCAATAATGGGTTCTCCTGTATCCTCATCCTTCACATAGCCGACAATTGTCGCTTCCTCTTTATTGACATCTGAACTTCCGATATCATATACCCGCACTATTTCTTCATTAGAAAGGTCCGGTTTGACTGCTAATAGTTGAGAATATGCAATGAGGTCTTTGCTACCTTCAGGCACCTGCATACGCCGGGCTCGTACACTTTGAGTTTTGAGCTCCTTTCTGATGGGCGAAAGGGAAAGGATGATTCGCCGCTTATCATCTATGACAAAACTTAGTTGGCGGGATGCGAGGCTGGCAGATAAAATCTCGCGGAGACTTTGAGGACTTGTTCTCTGGATAATTTGCAGACTATCCACCCAGCTATCCAGGTAAAAGAATTTGAGCTTTCGCTCGCTTTCTACTTCCTGAACAAATTCCTTAAAATCTCGCTGGTTATAATTCTTGTGAATCATAATCTCAGTCTCCTGGGCAGCCAGCCTCCCTATCTTGCCAGTCAGCAAGAAGAGTAGACAAATACTGATGCAGTAAAGCTGTTTCATAAAGAGTCGTAGTAGCTGAATAAGCGTGCATAGCCTGCATCAGAAAGTTTTTTAAGATTTATATGGTTCTTTCTAAGGTAGGCTTTCATTTCGGTTTTGTGCTTGGGCAAAGCCCTCAACAAATGTTTTCGTTTTTTTATCAAATAAAATTTTCCATCCAGATATAAATACCTGCTGAAACGGTCATAAAATTCACTATGATTTCGGGGATCCCCACTTTTCCCTTTCAACTCCTTCCGGTTTTTGAGGTACATAAGCAAGCTGCCTTTATAGAGGAGTTGATAATATCCTTTCTCCATTTCCAATTCATCCATGGCCGCTTTTTCCTCACCTATACCTAAATGAAAAAAATGTGTCCCATTCAGGCTGAAGTATTCCACCTGGTCCTGATTTACGGCCATATAGTCTACTGAAATTGAATCCGGGAGATATAACAATAAATCCCGGTACACATCATATCGCATAGTCAGACCGGAATAATAATGAAGGTCTGTTCTCAAATCTCCCAGAAACCAGGCTTTTTGTTGCCAGAAAGGGTGGCCAAGGGTAAAGTGAAAAATCGCTTGATGCTCACGACCACTGATAAGGTCCCGAATGTCCCCAAACTCTGACTCATACATATCAGCGATTTCTTGTTTTTGGACCTGGAGCACCTCCTCTTTCAGGCCTTGAGCCTGGGTGAAAAAGCAAGCAAATAGGTAAATCAGAGAGAGGAAAAAGCAGCGTAGTTTCATGAGCGCATTGAAATTTGGGTAGCAGGTTCATCAGTACTAACGAAATCATAACAAAATACGAAGCTATTTGGATATCAAAATCCTAAAATATGTGCCTTCTCCTGCTTTTTCGGTAAACGCATGAATATCCTATGCATAGTCCCTGCTTTAAGCTTTCATTGAATCATAAGTCCTCATAGGCTCTCAAAATAAGGCTCCAGGGCAAACCTCTATAGGTAAACCTATAGAAAAAAATACAGGCCTCCCGAAAGCCTTTCATAGGGAAGCATGGATTTATTTCGGCAGTCCTTCTCTTCAACTTTGTGATGTTGCTAAGAACACTCACTTAACATTAACATTCAAAGTCATGAATAAAGAGATAAGACACATCATCATCAAACACCTCAACGGTGGCAAAGCTAACCAGATAGAGGAATTTGATTACCAGGCTAACGATACAATTAGCTTCGGACGCGCTACGCAGAATGATCTACAATTCGATTCACAAGAAGATAATGCGGTAAGCCGCGAACATGGAAACATCACTAAAGGAGAGAGTTTCGGTAGTTTTGTTATCACCGACAATAACAGCCTCAATGGCACCTATGTAAACGGACAAAAGGTAAATGGAAGCCAAAACCTGAATCCAGGAGATGAAGTCTCTTTGGGAGCAAAAGGACCTCGCTTTCAATTTGACTTGAATCCAAGAATGAGCGACAGCGCTGCAACCCAACTCATCAATATCCCTGCAGCAGATGCTACTATGGAATACAATCTCGAAGCTCAGGTAGAACCTGCAAAAGATGGTATAGGAAAAGAAACCTTCGAAAGAGCGATTGTTACAGAAAGAAAACGTTCCCAAAAAACCCTGATTTCTGTTATCGCAGCAGTTCTGCTCGTTGCGACTACTCTAGGTTACACATTCAAAGACAAATTGCTACCTGCGAATAACGGCCCAGTCGGAAAAGATACCATTGTCGTTCAACAGGACCTTCCTCCTATTCCAACCCAATTTTCACCTGAAGTAATTGCGAGAGAAAACACAGAGAAAGTAGTTTTCATCGAATTTGGCTTCAAACTAATTCATGCTCCTACCGGAGACGATATCTACCATCAATACACAAGACAAAAAGATCCCAAAACAGGCAAAGAGTACCTCATGCCTCTCTACATTGAAATGGAACAAGGAGTCATCGAACCTCTTTTAGGATTAAGAAAAGATGTTGAAGAAGGAGCACCTATTGCAATGTCTCAGTTATCTGGAACCGGTTTTATAGTAGATGAGGATGGATATATCCTGACAAATAAACACATCGCCGAGCCCTGGAAATATCCATATTCCTTTCCGCCAGAAGCTGCTCAGGGAATGCTCTATCAGTTTGTAAATGGTGAATGGAAAATCACGGGTACTGTAAATGCTCCTTCTCGCTGGATTCCTTCTGAAACCAAATTCTTTGGACGTGAGCCTATCTCCGGAAAAATTCTTGACGGACAACGGACCTACATGAACGTCACCTTCGCTAAAACGGATTCTCGCATCAATGCACGTTTTGTTCAATCCAGTCCGAATCATGATGTCGCTATGCTTAAAATAGACCATACTGCCAGTTTCAATCCTGTTGAATTGAAAGAAGATGGCTATGAAGTAGCACAGGGACAAAAGATCGCTGTTATGGGATATCCTGGTATTTCTCCTTCAGTAGTGTATGGAAGAGCTACCCGTGAGTTTGGTCGCGCAAGCTCAGAAGTGAAGATCGTTCCTGATCCGACCATCACAGATGGAACCATTGGCAAAATCATTCGCGGATCAAATATGGTCAACAATGCTGAACTGAATGCCTACTACAGTCCTATGGGAGAATACTACCAGCTTACAGCCAGTGAAACCGGATCTGGAAATAGCGGAGGCCCTGTATTTGACAAAGATGGAAAAGTGATCGCGATTTTCGCAGCCTCAACAACTTCTCAGGAAGGCGCCAGAATCACCTTCGCTATACCGATCAAATACGGTCTGGACCTCATGCACCTGAATCCTGTGATCCAATAATTCTCTTATCACTTCCATTGCAATCTTCACTCCCAAAGCTATGACTTTCCTTTTCCGGAGAAAAAAGAAACGACTCGCTGAAGTACCACAAAGTGGCCTGGTTGAGATCGACTACAGAGCAGTAGCGGCCACCGATGTGGGCTCAGTTCGCGACAACAATGAAGACCACCTGGTATTCATCAGACCTTTCGACAAAAAGATCAGAGCCAGCCACGGTTGTCTGGCATTGGTTGCCGACGGAATGGGCGGTCATAGCAGCGGAGAGATTGCCTCCAAAATGGCGAGTGAAATCATCACCAGAAATTACTTCGACACGCATTTCGAAGTACTGGATGCGCTCAAAAGAGCTTTTGACAAAGCCAACAAAGCCATTTTTCAGAAGGCTTCTCGCAGGCCCCAACTCAAAGGCATGGGAACCACCTGCACAGCAGTTGTTTTACTCAGAGACCAGATTTATCTGGCACATGTAGGAGACAGCCGGGCCTATATTCTGAAAGGAGAAAAATTGATACAGCTTTCCAATGATCATACCTATGTCCAGCATTTGCTCAACAAAGGAAAGATCACCTATGAAGAAAGTCTGAGTCACCCACAAAGGAATGTCATCACCCAGGCTATGGGAACTTCAGCCAAACTCCAAGCGGACTACCAATTACAAAAGCAAAAATTTGAAGAAGGTGATAAACTGCTGATCTGTAGCGATGGCCTATACGAGTACATCAAGGATGAGGAGATGCTTCAATTTCTGAAAAATGAAAAACTAAGCGTAGTCGCAGACAAACTCATTGACCTGGCAAAGAAACGCGGAGGACATGACAATATCTCCGTCTTGATTGCCGAGACCTTTTATCCTAATCCAGAGCTTTCTAATAAGGAAACTCAAAAAATAAAACTATCATGATTGGCCGCAAATTGTCCAATTTCCATATCAATGAACGCATTGGTGAAGGGGGAATGGGCACTGTATATAAAGCTACTGACCTACACTTGAAGCGTACAGTAGCCATCAAAATGCTGCATCCTTTTCTGGTGAATAATCCTGATTCATTCAAAAGATTTCAGAATGAGGCACATCTTTCCGCCAGAATCTCTCATCCCAATGTTGCAACCCTTTTCAATTTCCGGGAAGTAGATCATTCTCACTTCATCGTCATGGAATTCGTGGAAGGAAAAGCCCTGGATGATGTTCTTAAACTTCAGGGAGAAATTCCGGAAGAAGAAGCGGTCAAAATCTGTATCCAGGTCCTCGAAGGATTAGGCGCAGCACACGATTTGGGAATCATGCATAGAGACCTCAAGCCAGGGAATATCATGATCACTCAACGCGGATTTGTCAAACTGATGGACTTTGGGATCGCTCGATTGGAAAATACTGAGCGGATGACCCGACAAAATAGCGTCATCGGAACCCTCGAATACCTCGCTCCCGAACTGGTAACCGGCGGAGCACCCTCAAAGAGTTCGGATCTCTATGCAGTAGGTGTCATGCTTTACGAGATGCTATCAGGAAAGAGCCTGTATGCGGGAGATAGCGAAGCAGCCCTGATGTACAATATTGCTCACAAGAGTCCCACTTTCAACCTTCAGGGACATAATCGAAAGCTCGTCCAGATTATAAAGAAGCTCACTCATAAGCAGGCAGGGAAACGTTATCAAAGTACGGACGAAGCTGTTAGAGAGCTGGAAAGCATCCACAGAAATGCCAAGATCGATACCCGTCTTCTAAGTCAAAGAATCGAGAAGAAAGAAAGTAGAAAGAGCCCCGCAATTCCTGTTACCTTACCTGTTCGGAATTTCTCTTTTTCAAAGCTGAAAGACACAAAATTACCTTTCGACATTGACCTGAGAATACTGGCGGGTGCAGCTCTTCTTTGTCTGTTCATTCTCATCATGGGATTATTTGGTGGCGATGATCAGGGAACAGATCCCATAGATCCCCGACAAAGATCAGTAGAAGATAAACGAGAGTTGGTTCAGGAGGGCAATGAAAATGATTCGAGACTGCTGGGCTCAAATACGGTACTTCCCCAGCAAGCAAGTCCTCAGGAGATTGAGTTTATCGAAAAGTTTGATTCGGCTCCAAAGGAAAAGGAGGAAACAAAATCGGGAAATGGGCAAAGGAGCCTGAGGAAAGACTCGCGAGAAAAAGAAAGCAACAAAAGCAACGAAAACAAATCAGGCTCCGAGACTAAAAAAACAAGTACAACCCAGGTTGAGAAGAGTCCCGACAGAATCGTAGAAAAAGAGGAAAAGAAACCGATTCAAAAAACAGTCCGTGAAGAACGGATTGAAGAAGAGCCAAAGCCTCCGGTAGCCCGAGAACAGGAAAGCAAACCGATAGTCAAAGAAAGTAAATACAAAGGCTCCGTTAAAGTCCGCATACCGGATATGTACCTGGCAGCCAGTTTTGCAGAAACAGTTTCTACGGAAACACATTCAAGCGGCCAAACCGTTTACCTGCAAACCATCAGCCCTATCTATCAAGGGGATCATCTGATCATTCCTAAAGGTGCCAGAGTAAGGGCAGAGATCAAAAAACTCAGACGTTCTGAAGGCAAGAAAAAAGCCTTCCTCGCTATCCAGCTTCATTCGGTACAGGCCAGCAATGGCAGATGGTTGGCGATCAGTTATCCCGAGTACAGCAATCTGTCCAAAACAGTAGTAAGCTTTAATCGAGGTCAAAGAATCAATAAGATCAAACTAAAATCAACGAATATCATCCTTAACTATTAGAAATCATGCAAAACTTGAAATATATAAGCAGTCTTTTTGTCCTCCTTTTATTTTTGGGGAAAGTATCCGCACAGGATATCCGTTCAAATACCAAAGGCTTCTCCCTCAATCTCAATGGGGTCTATGGAAGCTGGAACTCAGAAAGTGTCTTTTTCGGAGAATTGGACGACCTGGAACCCGCTGGATACGGGATTGGCTTAAAAGCTGCTTACGGCATCAATCAGAATATTGAACTCATGCTCGCTTTTAGTAGCCTGGGATTCCGTCAGGAATTTGATTGGGATAGCTACTTCCTGGGCAATCTGGAAATCGGGGGACGCTACAATTTTGGAGCTACACTGAGGAGAGTACGTCCCTTCCTCGAAGTCGCATTGAGCGTACATGCCCTCAATATCGATCCGATTACCTTTGATGGAATAAATGTCTTCCGTCTGGAAAGCAGTGGAGTTGGATTCAGTGCAGGAGGAGGGCTTCATTTCTTCTTCACAGAAAACCTGAGCATCAATGCCAATGGAAAAATTGCATTTGGCAATTTTAGTACAGCCTCCCTTTCTGGTACAGAGGTAAACAATTTGGACGAAAAGCTTGACTTTACCATTACCAGCCTCCATATTGGTTTGACTTATTTCTTTCACTAAGATCGCTTTATATGTCAAAGCCTATTCGAGTCCTTTTGGTTGATGATCACCAGATCATCCTCGATAGCCTGGAATTGCTCTTTGACCTGATGGAAGGAATAGAGGTTATCAAAACAATCAATGACAGCCGAAAGGTTCTGGAAGCGCTTGAACTACTGGAGGTGGACGTTTTGATAACAGACCTGACGATGCCCTATATCAGTGGGATTGAATTGAGTTTTCAGGTGAAAGAGAAGTTTCCGGATATGAAAATCCTGATGCTAACTGTAAACGACCAGGGCGACCGGATTCAGGATGCCTTCAAAGCAGGGATTTCGGGTTATGTTATGAAGAAAGCAGACCGAAAAGAGCTGGAAGAAGCAATAAGAACAGTAGCAGCGGGACAGTTGCATTTCAGTCAGGAAGTCATGAAATCTCTGCTTACAGCAAATCCCGATGCGGATCAGGCAGATAAACTCAAACATCTGACAAAGCGAGAGATTGAAATCATCAAATTGATTGTTCAGGAGCATTCTTCTTCTGAGATTGCAGAAAAGCTATTTATCAGTTTGGGGACGGTTGAAACCCATCGACATAATATTTTCAAAAAGCTGGATGTAAGGAATTCCATCGGCCTCGTTAAATTTGCGCTGAAATACAAGCTGGTTTGAGTATTAGAAAAGCATATTTGTTGATTATCCTTCTGGGAATCACTGGCAGCCTCCAACTAAAGGGGCAAAATGCAGATTCTCTGTTCCGCAAATTTCAGGCAGAACTCCAGATAGCAGATCCTCAGGAGCGAGACAGTGTTTCCATCAGAAATTATGCGGCTTATGCTATCTATAAAATCAATGATCGAGAGAATAATCTCGAAGCATTGATTGATAGCCTGACAACTTTGTGTAAGGCTTCTGACTGGCCCAAAGCTCAGGGCATTCTACAAAGGGTACAAGCTCGCTTCTTCGAACTGGATGGCGATATGGATCAAGGCTTGCAATACTATAATTCAGCCATAGAAATCCTGAGAGAAAGCGGGCCCGACTACCAGGATTTATCTACGGCCCTGATTGGTTCCGGCTTTATCCTCCTCAATACTCAACTGCATGAACAGGCTTTCAAAAGCTTGAAAGAAGGCTATAAGTATGCAAAACTGGCAGACCATAGAAAAAACCAGATCCTGACCCTCAATTTTTTTGGAGACTACTATTACTATAGTGCCTTTCGTCAGGAAAAATTTGACTCCGCCCTCTATTATTATCAACTCACAGATCAGGTGCTGGAAGAATGGGGCTGGCAAGGTTATTTCAAAGCTGATAATTATCTGGGACTGGCCAATGTGTACCGAAGATTGGGCAGGCTAAAAGAATCTGAAAGCTATTTTAAAAAATCTCTGGAGGAAGCAGAAAAATGGCAAAACTATGGAGTGATCTATGCGCTCTACGTTGACAAAGCCGAAGTGTATGAAGATGGAGGGAATTTTGAGGAAGCCCTGGAACTTAAATTAAAGGCCTATGAATATGTAGAAGCAGCTGGCTGGATAGAATTCATCGCAAGGGCCGACAATCATCTCTATTCGACCTATAAATCTTTAGGTAAATATGAAGAGGCGCTGCATTATTATGAAAAATACATTGCGGCTCAGGACAGCATGAAAAAAGAGGAGGCTACAGCGCGTTTTGCAGAACTTGAGGCAAAGTATGAGAGTAAAGAAAAGGAAGAAGAAATTTACCGCCTGCAAAATAAGAATCTACAACAAAGCCGCGACTACCTCATGTGGCTGGCCATCATCGGAGGTATTTTGATTGGATTTATCAGTTGGCTGAATTTTAGTCTGCGGAAAAAGAATAAAGAGCTTAAGAAAAAGAACCAGGAAATCCTGCTGGCTCAATTAAGAGGTCAGAATCTCGAACGGAAGCGAATGGCTGTAGAGCTTCACGACAATCTCAATACCAAAATTGCTGCGATTCGCTGGCAACTGGAAGCTATCAATCCTTCTGTTGATGAAAAAGCGCAGAGGATTTTGAATAAAACCCTTGAGCTGGTCAATGATGTCTACGGGGATGTACGTCTCATTTCTCACAACCTTATGCCTGAGAAGGTAGAAACCCTCGGACTCATCTCGGCTTTGGAAAGTCTTTTGACGCAGCTAAAGCAAAATAATAAGGTCAAATTTCAATTGGTTGTTAATACGGGACCTGATTTTGATTTTGGTTCACTCACCTACCCCATTTACAATATTATTTTCGAAATGATCAACAACATCCTTAAGCATGCGGATGCAGATCATGGATGGATCAGTATTTCGGAAGAGGCACAACATATTCTCATTACCGTTAGCGATGATGGGAAAGGGTTTGATATAGACCAAATGACCAATGGCTATGGAATCCGAAACATCACTTCACGCCTGGAAAATATCGAAGGGAAGTGGAACATAGAAAGCGCTCCTGGCAAGGGTACAAAATTCTTTATGGAGATTCCTCGTATTGATTAAGGATTATTTCTGGCAAAGTACATATTACCCCTTCCACCACTATTCCCCATATTTCCTCTTTTGCGGCTAGTCTTTCTGGAAGTTTTGGATTTGTTTTTTGCTAAAGGCTTGACAGGCTTACAAGTCTTGGCTGCTGGTTTACTCTTTTTCCCTTTAACTGGATCCTGGGAGAGAAGGCATTGCTTTTCAAACTTGTGCTGGTTGCCCTGGCCACGAAGAGGAGCCTGACAAACAAGTAGAAGAAAGCATAGAAGCATGTATTTCATAAGGGGGTTTCACTAAGGCTGCAATAGCATTGTTAGATTTCATCCATTCTCCATGTCAATCAAGATGTATACCCGGGACTTACTAAAACATCGAAAGTCCTTGCTTCTTGTCATCACTCCCTTGTAAAAAATTCTCAAAACCAACTTAATTTTCTCTTTATCAGGGATTTAATTTGAGCCAATAATCCAAACTAAGGCTTGTTTTAAACAGTTCACCAAATTTCACCAACTTCCAGAGCAAGATTTTTCTGCGTTAGTTATCCCTGAAAATATCCTGCGATTCCTGCGCCGATTTTCCCAACTTGCTTTTGGCCAAATTAGCCATAGAAGATGGACAACCATGTGATCACATATGCAGGGGAGATAAGAGGAAAGAATCAATCCACAAGATTTTTGGACCGCAATCTTTATGGAATTGTGGAACTCGACAGGAAAGGAGTTATTCGTGATCTAAATCCTGATTTTTGCGACATTTTGAATTTTGAGCCTGAGGAATTGTTGGGCCTCAATCTTTCTTATTTTATCCCGCCAGGAAAAGAATTTCAACTTCATCAATGGTTAGATCAACAGGCTGCCGGACTCCTGGAAAAACAGATCTTTCAATGGGATCTCATGAAGAAAGATGGAAAAAGAGTTCGGGTTAAATTCAGTCTTATTAAAGATTTACGGGAAGATAAGCAGTCTGACAGTGCCGCAATCCTCGCCTTGAGTAGTGTATCCGAGAATGATCTCCTCCATCAATTTCTCAATCTGTTGAACATCACCCAGAAAGAAGAGTTCAGCGGAAATATCTTTGAAAGGCTGGCAAAAGGTATAGCAGAGGCTTTACCCATTCCCTATGTGATCATCGGAGAATACCAGCGAGAAGAAGAGAATATCCTGGCAAAAGCATTTTGGGCCAAAGATCACCTCAGAGAAAGTTCCTACAAACTTGAGGATACCCCCTGTGAACTCATTTTTGAACACAGGGCTCCTGTCTTTTTCCCTCGGAATATTCAAACCCTCTTTCCCAAAGACACTTTCCTACAGGACAAAATCCTGCATAGCTATTATGGCCTTCCTCTTTTCGATTCAGCAGAAGAGATCATCGGACACTTAGTGATGTTTGGAGAAGAAGAAATGGAGTTGGACTGGATTCCGGAAACGACCCTCATTCATTTTTCCCGTCATGTCGCCTTTGAGTTGGAGCGTTCCATCTATGAAGACAGGCAAGTCCAAAGCCTCAAAAGATTCCAGACCCTTGCACAAAATGCCCCTATGGGAATATGCCTGTGTTCGACAGAAGGAATCATTCAGTTTACAAATCCAGCCTACTCACAAATAATCGGTTACGAAATTCCTGAAATACAGGGTCAAGCATTCAAAAAATTCACCCATGAAGATGATGTAAATAGCAATTTGGGTTTATTTAAGGAGGTAGTTTCCGGAGAAAAGACATCTGCAGACTTTGTTAAACGATACATCCACAAAAATGGAGAGATCATTTATGTTAAGATGACTATATCTCGGATGTTACTTACGGGAGAAAAGGAAATTGAGGTAATAGCCATCATCGAAAACATCAGCGAACAAGTATTCAAGGATCAGGAAGTCAAGAGAATAAATAAAGCCTTTGAACAACAAAGACTCCTCATGTTAGAGGGAGAACGGGTTTCTAAAAGTTCCTCCTGGATTTTTGATCTGGAGTCTAAGAAACTTACACCTTCGCCGGGCTTGCCAAAGCTGTATGAGTTGGAGGAGTTTTCAAAAAATCCAGATGAATTATATCAGCAAATCATTTCGCGGCTTTCTAGCGATGATTTGGCTAAAATTCAGGCGGTCGCCAGTAAAAGTAAGGACCTGAAAGAATCCCAAAGTTTGGACTACCAGATACATTTACCTGATGGGCATTCAAAATGGTTGCGCAGTACCTATACAAATTGGGATCAGGGGACAAAATTGATGGGAACAACAAAAGACGTTACCCTGGAAATCAATACGTTGAACGAACTCATCAAAACCCAAGACGAACTTGAACAATGGATTTATTCCGTAACGCATGACCTACGGACACCCCTGGCTCATATAGAGGGCTTCAGTGAGTGGTTGATGGAAGAAGCGAAAGATAAATTATCTACAGAAGGTATTTCCTATCTGCAAGGGATCATTTCTGCTTCAGAAAGAATTGACCTTATGACACGGGATCTACTCGAATATGCATGGACCCGAAAAGTTAGCCTCCAAAGATCATGGGTCGATCTCAACAAAGTCTTGCGTAATTCCAGAAAAAGCATTGCACCCAAAAGAAGCTTTCCCCATATCCAGTGGGAAATTTCTCGGCTGCCCAAAGTCTATGCAGACAAATCCATGATGTATAGCATGATGGACAACCTCATATCAAACGCCATAAAATATAGTCAGGATTCTGATCCTCCCATAATCAAGATATGGGCAGAAGAAGAGCCTAATAAAGTTTTCGTACATTTTCAGGATAATGGCGTAGGATTCGACATGAAGGAAGCGGACAGATTGTTCAACTTCTTTGAGCGCCTCCATACGGGACAAAAATATACAGGTTCAGGAGTTGGACTCGCAAATGTTCAGCAAATCCTCCTGCGACATGAAGGAAATATTAGTGCAAAAGGGGAAATAGGCAAAGGAGCTGTATTTACCATATGCCTGCCCATGAATCATTGCAAGTGATACAAAATTTGCAAGTGCCCCTGAACACTAAGGTTCAATCCATCTCCATCTACGATCTCTAGCTGATCGGCATATCCCAGCTTGGAAAGGGCCTCTTTATATAATTTTTTAATCACTCCCTCTCCACACAAAAAGATTCGTTCTGGCCGCAAAGCCTCGACTTCTTTTAGTTCGGAGCCAATAATCAGTCCACTCAAATAATAGTAATTTGCTTTCTTATTTAATTTTTCAAATAAGCTATTGGTCCGTACACGGAACAAACGATTCAGTAGATTTCCTTCAGCCCCTTCTTTTACTCCATGTCTAAAAGCCAGGTAATCATGATGATCCTCCGGAAGTTCGATCGAGTGGCTCAGAATAGAATGCCTACTGATAAGTTCGAAAAACTCACCGGTCATATAAGTTTTGAAATCCAGCAGTTCATTTGTGCCGATTAACATATGCTTGGAATGGGTTCCAGGCATCAGGATAAGGCTATTATTGATATCTCTGACTTTTGAAAGGCCGATGAGTTGTGTTTCCTCTCCTCGCATGACATCCCCTTCTTTTTTCAAGCCAGATATTAACAAAATATTATAGGGGAAAAATTCTTCAGCCTGCATCCATTCATAGGGTAAGCTCACCCGATCAAATCGAAAAGGAAGTTCTCCATAGGGAAGTTCGCGTATGCCTATGGACGAACTGGCCATACCAGAGAAAATAATTGGGACATGCATCAGGGTAGCTCCGGATTTTCGCTCCAAAAGCCTGATTTTATCCATCAGAAAGCGTTTATACATCTTTTCGATCTCATCGTACTTTCCGATTTCAGATGAGAATTTGGCAAAACTGCTCTTAATCCCCTCATTAGAATGGATTTCGTACAGGATTTCAGCTGTTTCTGTCTCGACAAGGCGTAGGCGAAAGGAAGAAGTACCCCAGTCGCAACTCATAAGCACATTATACTGATACATTTACGATCAATAATTTTGATCTGGGAGAATGATTCCCAAATTTTAGCTCAATAAATACAGAAAAAGGCAAAGTGAAATTATTCTTTTATGACAAGAACGGAAATTCTTGATAAAATATTCACCCATAAACTTATGGCAATTCTGAGAATCTCAGAAAGCCAAAAGGTTTTACCTACGGCTAAGGCGATCATGGAGGCCGGCATTGAGGTATTGGAGATTACCCTTAATTCGGCAAACGCTTTGGATCATATAAAGCATTTGAGAAAAAACTCTCCAGCAAATACCCTCATAGGGGCCGGCACTGTAATTAGTAGCAAGGATACTGCCAATGCTGCTAAATCGGGTGCACAATTCATTGTCACGCCCATTTTCAAAGAAGAGATCATCGAAACTGCCCATGAACATGGAATCCCTGTTTTTATGGGCGCCATGACTCCTACTGAGATTTTGATGGCCTGGGAAGCAGGTGCAGATGTAATCAAAGTGTTCCCCGCAAATGCTATGGGTATTGGCTACTTCAAAGCAGTCAAGGGGCCCCTCAGTCAAATCCCGCTTATGCCAACTGGAGGAGTGAATATAGATAATGCTAAAGAATGGATTTCTCTGGGAGCGGTCGCACTGGGTTTAGGCGGCTCTTTGGTGAATAAAGAAGATCTTGAGCTGGAAGCCTATGATAAAATCAAAACAAAAGCCATCAATTTCCTCCAACATATCCATCAATGAGTTTATTAAATAGACTCATCTTCCAATGCTGACTGTACATTCAACAAATAATACGTTATATTTAAAGATACAGCAAAGACGACACAAAACTATCTCGCATGGAAGTCCTAAAAAATGCCCAGGGATATAAGGCAGATTTTCTGTCCTCCCCCACACCCGTTCCTTTACCTGACCTGCCACCGGAACTTCAATCTAAAGTGGCACCTGTTTCCAGAAGTAAGACTAATGTACTGAAGTATGTTCACTATTCGGTTATTCAACATGCCGAACGGAAACTACCCCTGCTTACAGCTGCCAATATGAATGGTAAATCATTTGTCAAACTAAGAAGAGCAGATATCTTCGACAATAAAGGTGATAAGTGGTATAAAGATCCCCGAATAGACAGAAAACATCAATGGGGACAGGAACTATATAGTGCTCCCAAAAGTGATTTTGACAAAGGGCACATGACCAAACGTGAGGATGTCCAATGGGGTCGAAATCGTAGCCTGGCTAAGAGAGCAGCAGCTTCAACTTTTTTCTATACCAATGCTGTTCCTCAACACAAGGATGTCAATCGTGCTATATGGAGAGAAATAGAAGACTATATTCTCCATGAAGAAACCATAGAGCACGGTCTGAAGATAAATACCTTTACCGGACCAATCTTTAAAGATAGTGACCCAGAATTCGTTTCTCCGGTAAAAGGAGAAAAAATCCAGATCCCCACCTTATTCTGGAAAGTTATTTACTTTGGAAAGAAAAAAGAACTTTTCAGATTGGGCTTTCTCGTAGGGCAGGATGGCTTATTGAAAAAGCATGGGATCGTAAAAAAGACCCGAAGTAGAGGCCTCGAAGCAGATGAAGGAAGTCTTTTTGCAGATTTTGAAGAAGCTGATACCTATCAGGTAAATGTTACCTTTATAGAAGAATTGTCAGGGATGCGCTTTCCCAATGCCTGGGAACTTTTTCATGATGACAGACCACGCAAACTGATTTTGGAAACGGTAAATACCCGAAGTCTTTCAGCAGGCCCTCCCAAAATTTCTAATCTGGTTTTTTAAAAAAAGAAAAGGTAAGCTGTTCCAGGCTTACCTTTCGTACAAAAAGCTAAGGGCTATTAGATTTCTTTAAAACAGAAGCAGGTCTTGTACCTCTGCCCTTTTGGTCGGTTTGCCGTACAGGGATTTAAATTTCATTTCTACCTGTCCATGTCTTCCCGCTTTTCCGAGAACCAGGTATTCCTTGTTATAAGAAATAAGGGAAAACTGGCGAATAGGTTCTTCGGGTCCCATACGTCTGCCGTTTATTCGTTCGACTTTTAGTTTCAAGCTTTCTTTATCAACATCAAGTTTCCATCTACCTGTCAAAATCTTATCAGATCTCACTTCTCTAAACTTTCCATTAAGCTCTATTTGAAGTTGCACTGAATTTTTCGAGCTGGTTCGCAAAGAGTTCCCACCTCTATATGGATCAAAAGTTGTTTCCAATTTCCAGGCGAGGCTCTTGTGCTTGTCTAAGTCATAATAAAGAGCTCGTGCTACGTTCTTTGTCTCCGGGCTCTTATGGATCCCAGGGAGAAAGCCAAGGTTAATGCAGGAGATTCCCAGTATGATCCACATGAGGATTCCCGCTTTGTGCTGATTTTGTGAATTGGGGTATTTCATCAATATTTATTTAAGCAATTGAGCTACTCTATTTTGGCAAGAGTTATACCTTCGGAAAAGATCAATCATAACAATCTGACTACCAGTATTTTATGATTTTTCATTTTCCATCATCTTTTCCCATTGCGGGAATTGCACGTTCAAATCGAGAATTTTTCTACTCTTTTTTGACGAAAAAGAAGGGGAGAAAACAAGGAAAAAACTAAGTCTGAGTAGAATTGGCTGAATTGGTATTCAAATAAAATATAGCTATTTTGTTATACCTTTTTCCTAAGCATACTGCGTTGCAATTTATAGGGAAAATACAAGCGTGAAACACAAGATCAGCTACATTAGGCTAATACCACTATACATGCGCCTTACTGGGTTTTTACTCCTCTTGCTCGGAGCTTTACAACTCTCTTCTTACGGTCAGGAGATATCTACCGTGTACAAGCAGTACACAGTAGAAGATGGATTGCAATCCAATAGCATCAACTATATCATGCAGGACAGCAAAGGATATATTTGGTTTGTTGGTGACGGATCTGCCTTGAAATATAATGGCCGGAATTTCAAAGAAGTACATTTTGGAGGCTTTGCAAATCGACTATGGGAAGATTCTCAAGGGAGATTCTGGCTCTGCGCAATGGGAGCCGTTGCCCAGTTGGATGAAAATGGTGTAGGCATTCCTCGTGAACATGCAGATAAGATTTTCAGTTCATTGAAAAGAACCTTTGTGCATGAGATAGCCGAAGACAGTGAAGGCAATATTTGGTATTCCGCTGATAACAAATCCACCCTGGCTAGCCCGGGAAAGAGGCTATCTGAGCCCCGATATGAGCAAGTCTTCAAAATTGGGGCGGATAGTGTAGAAATGGTCGATCTGAGCAAAGAAGAATCGGCCTTTCGTATAGCAGCCAATGGTTTTGTATATCAGCTTCCTGGAGGGCAATTTATTTATACAGGCAGATCCTTCAAATCTGTTTTAAATATTGAGAAACAGATACTCCGGAACATCCCCTTTTCAGATAGATTAATCGATTATCCCATTTCCAAATTTATTCAACTTCATGATGGGACCTATTTGGCTACAACTGTGCACGAAATCATGCACTTTGATCGTGACTCGATTTACTATTACGCCAAAAATCCCTTCGATTCAAATATTACCTGCCTGAATCAGGACAACAACAACAACCTCTGGTTTGGTACCCTGAATGGACTATGGAAGGCTCCTGAAGCAGACTTCTCCAAACTGGAGAAAATGGATAAGCTTCCCCAGTACCATATTACCAGCATTATTGAAGATTCCGAATCCAATATTTGGTACAGTACAGTCGGTGGTGGGGTAATCAAATTTTCGAGCAATGATTTGGAAAAATTATACTGGCCCTCTTTCAATCGAAAAAATCAAATCGAGGAAATCGCTGTTGGGGATGATTACCTTTGGTTTTGCAGCAATGACGGAAGCCTCAGTATTCTGGACAAAGATTATGAGTTAGAAAATATAGAGGTTCCTACCGTAAATTCTGCCTTTAGTCTGCTATCTCTCGAGGATCGGGTACTCACGGGAAATCAATATTTCTTCTCCGATAAAAATCTGGGCCTTATGGAGATAGTAAAAGGCCGCTATTTCGCCCGAGAGTATTATAATATCATGGTCCGTGATTCCAAAGGAAACATTTGGGTATCAACCCAAAGGGGCTTATTTAAATTTAACATAAAGGATAAAAAGGTTACGACTGAAGTCAGCAAAGACGAACTTAAACAAAGTATTTATGCGCTTTCTCTGGACTCCCAGGATCGGCTCTGGATTGTAGGTAGCGAAGGCCCACACATCTTTGAAGATGGGAAGATAAAGCCAGCCAAAGAGCTACTTCCGGACTTCAGCGAGGTTCCGGGACTCCGGTATTTCGAAGATATAAACATAGGATTTAATGATCATATCTACCTTACCTATGCAGGAGGGATAGTCATTGTCATGGGTGAAGATATTCAGGTACTTAAAAAGGGAGAGGATCTTACAGCCAGCAAAAACTTCTTTTGCAGCTATCTGGAAGATGAAAAAAGCATCTGGATCTCAGGATTCGGAGGCGTTGATAAATTTGGCTTTAATCCAAAGACACAAAAATATAAACGACTTGCTTCCTTGGGGAAAAAACAGGGCCTTCCCGTCCTTTCGGATGGCAGGATTGTAAAATTTAACAACAAAGTCTTTCTGGGTACTTCAGAGGGCCTCTATATGATAGACCCGGGAAACCTCCAACATAATAAACTGCCTCATATTCCCGTACACATAAACAGCATCCAAAGCAGGGACTCAGTATTTGAGACAAAGGGAGGCATAGAATTGAACCATCTGCAAAACAATCCCATCATTAATCTTGATGCGATTTCCTTCCAGAAAGAAGAAAAAATCCTTTTCAATTATCGGCTCATTGGGCAGTCAGATGATTGGCAGCAAACCGAAAACCTGAACATATCTTATACCAATCTAAAAGCTGGGAACTATACCTTTGAAGTATATGCTAGCCGGGCAAATGCTGATCTTTCTCCAGAAAACACCCAGGTCCAGAAGCTGAGCTTTAGCATCATTCCTCATTTTACCCAAACCCTCATTTTCAGAACTCTTATGGGAATTCTGTTAGCCCTCCTTGTAGGATTCGTGGTATTTTCTGCAATGAGGTGGAAGGACCGACAGGATCGCAGACAAAGAATCATTACCGAACTGAAATACCAGGCGCTTCAAAGTCAGATGAGCCCTCATTTTATTTTCAACGCAATGAATTCGATTTCATTCCTTGTTAAGAATAAAAAGTCGAAAGAAGCAGATAAGTACCTCAATAAATTTGCAGGTTTGTTAAGAGGCGTACTGGAAAATGCTCAATACAGCTTTATTACGCTGCTGGAGGAAATGGAATTGGTACAAAATTACCTGGAGCTGGAACAATTGCAGTTTGGGGACCAATTGAAGATATACATCGATATGGATCCTGAACTCATGGCCTATGACCTCCAGGTACCTCCTATGTTAATCCAGCCCATTCTGGAAAACGCAATTCGCCACGGGATCAGTCCGCGAGGATTTGGAAATCTGAATGTGAATTTCAAAAACCAGGGAGACTTCCTGAAGGTGATCATTGAAGACGATGGAGTTGGGAGAAAGTATGCAGAAGAACTGAAAAAACAATCCATCACCCATAAGTCTCGCACACAGGTCGGCATCAAAAATATTTATGAGCGAATTTCTGTACTGAACAATCTTTATGGCCTGAACATGAAAATGGAAATCAAAGATCTCCAAAATCAGGGAAAAGCAGCTGGAACCTGTGTTAATTTCATGTTCCCCAAAATCAAATATCTGCCAGAAATTGATAACTCATTATTCCGCTCATTTCAGGGATTAAGCAATACACAAAAAGAAGAATCATAAGCACAAGCGAGAAACACACGGATGAAAATCTCTATTATAGACGATAAACAACTCAATATTCAACTTCTAACGCAGATGTTGTTGAAGATGGGTATTCCCAGCTCCGTGATTTCGCATGCAATGACTGTGGAAAGTGGGGTAAAACTATTGGAAAAAGAGAAGCCCAGTCTCCTTTTTCTCGATATAGATTTGGGACACGGCTACGGTTTTGATGTGTTGAACCAAAGCAGTTACCAGGATTTTGAACTCGTTTTTGTAACCGCACATCCCAACTTTGCCCTCAAATCTTTCCGATTCAATCCCATCCACTATCTGGTAAAACCCTATTCGGAGGAAGAACTGCAGGAAGCCCTGCGGAGATTTGAAACCCGAAAGTCTAAGCCAGACTCTCCCCTGATTCCCCGGGTAAATTCTCCCCAGAAGAGAAATAAGATTGCCTTCCCGGAAAATGGACGCATTCATTTCATTGAGCTCAATGACATCATCTACCTGGAGTCCAGCAATGTGTATACCCTTTGCCATGTCCTAAATAAAGCTCCCATTGTGGTAAGTAAGTCCCTAAGCTCTTATCAGGAAGTATTGCCTGAGCCTGATTTTTGCCGTATCCATGAAAGTTATATTGTAAATCTCAATTATGTAGAGACCTATACGAAAGGAAGAGGAGGAGAAGTTGAACTAAAAAATGGAGTCATCATTTCAGTCGCTAGTCGTCGTAAGGATTTATTCCTGAAACAGATTGAAAAACTATCTATGAGATAGATTTACTTCCTTGACACAGCTACAAGGAAAATCGACACAGCTCCCAATAAAGGCTGCACAGCTACCAAGTCTTCCCTTCAGGACGCATTAATTTGAAGTATCTTTATAAGGAAATCAATATCTCTACAGCAGAACCTCAATTTGCTCATAAATACCCAAAGATCTATCTAGCATAAACACCCCACTTGATAGATTCCTTCATACCATTTAAACGCGGTCTCTTAATCTAAGAATACTTACACCAAAAAAGGACTTTTAGCAAAATCATGAATAACACAAACAATAAAGGGCGCTGATTACTCAGCGCCCTTGCTATTTATCTGGCGTGTATTTACTCTAACTTATTCATTCTTCGGCATTGCAGTTCCCTCTATCCAGGGAGCACCCGCTTTCATCAAGGCCTTTTCCAATGCTGGCAAGTCTTCTTCAAATATCTTTTCCAGTTTAGGCATCAGCTCTTTCATTTCAGCCGTCGCGACCTCTATGCTCTTTCTATGGTTGGGTGTAGGTCCATAAGTGGTCATAAGACCACGGAAGCCTACAAACATCCGTGAGCGAATCGTTGGATTGGTTCTTTCGCCAATCTCTCCTTTCGATTCATTCCCATTCATCTCAGTATTGATATCTTCCAATTGCGTTTGCATAGCATGAACACTAGCTACCAGCGCATTGTCTTCCTTATCAGTACGGGAAAGTGCTGTCTGCATAGCGTCTACTCTGCCCATACTATTGTTGAGCATATAAGAAGCAGTGGAAATGGATTGCTGAAGGGATTCCATTTGCTTTTGGAAAGAAGTTCTGTCTTTATCTGCAATCGCTTTCAAAGCAGCTTTTTCTCTCAACGGCACTACTTTGAAGTCCACGGGACCGGCAATCTGACTTACTTCCCCATCGACTACTTTGGATAAAGTTGCAGTATAAGATCCCGGCATAGCCATCCAACCCCCAAATCCTCCTCGGCGGCCGCCGCCGCCGCCTCTTCTAGCTGCGTTGGGACGAATGGCATTCTTAGAAGCATATCGCAAATCCCAGGCTACTCTATGCAAGCCTTTACGTGCAGGAGCATTGATACGTCTTACAATCCTGTTTTTATCATCTCTGATTGTCAGCATCACTGAAGGCTTATCTTCTCTACGCTCGGCTTCCAATGCATCCCATCCAGGGAAAGGAATATCCTTGCCTTCTTTAGCCAATTCTCTTTCCTTTTTCTTACGATCTCCTTTTATGGTGTTAAAATTATCTTTCAGGTAATAGGTAAAGACCGCACCAAACTCAGGATTAGGAGCTACATAATATCCGGCTCCCATAGCATTTACGCGGCTACGAGGAGCATACCAAAGAGCATCCCTTCCAGCCATCAATAAAGCCTCTGAATCCAGTTTGTCTTCCGTTATTTCGCGTAATGGACTGATATCATCAAGAATAAAAAATCCTCTGCCAAAGGAAGCAGCTACCAGGTCATTCTCTCTTCTTTGGATGGTGATATCTCTAAAGGAAATCGTAGGTACGCCTCCTTTCAATTTCATCCACTTTTCTCCTCCATTCAGGCTAAAGAAGATCCCAAATTCAGTCGCGGCAAATAAGAGGTCTTTTTTTACATGATCCTGAACCATGCGCCATACCAAATGCTTATCCGGGATATTGGCGCTGATAGACTCCCAGCTTTTTCCTCTATTAGTACTCTTTAATAAATATGGCTTAAAGTCTCCGTATTTGTGATTGTCTAAAGCCACATATACTGTATTTGCGTCAAAAAGGTCCGCACGGATATCATTTACAAAGGCTGTAGCCGGTACATCAGGCAAGGAGTTGGTTTCTATTTTCCTCCAATTCTTTCCTCCATCTTCCGTTACCTGAATGATTCCATCATCCGTACCTGCATAAATCAATCCTGCTACTTTTGGGGATTCAGCCAGGGAAGTAATGGTATTGTAATTGGACATCGCATTTACATCCCAGGGATTATCCCAGCTTTGAATTTTACCCATGATTGGCAGGGTGATCCTTTCCTGATCTCTGGTTAAGTCCTCAGAAATGGCTTCCCAGCTATCTCCACGATCCGTCGACTTCCAAACTCTTGAGGAAGCAAAATAGATGGTAGAAGGAGAATGCGGGCTCACCAAAATAGGAGCATCCCAGTTAAAACGTTCAAAGTCTTCACCCTCTCCCGGTTGGGGCTGAATGTAGACCTGCTCTCCCGTAATCTGATCAATTCTATGCAATCCTCCCTGCTGTGTTTCCGCATAGGTTATATTGGGATTTCCGGGCTCAATGGCTGATTGGTGCCCATCAGCTCCCAGCGTAATCCACCAGTCTGCATTTCGGATGCCGTGGCGATTGTCTGTCCGTGAAGGTCCTCCATGGGAACCATTATCCTGGGTTCCAGCATAGATGTTGTAAAAAGGCTTGGCATCATCGACCGCCAGTTTATAGTATTGCGTAATCGGCAGATTGTCAATGAAACGCCAGTTATCGGCATTGTCAAAACTTTCATATATACCTGCATCGGTTCCTACCAGCAGATAATTGGGATCATCCATGCGGAAAGCGATGGCGTGATTATCTGAGTGTTTCTGACGCTCAGGCAGACGGTTGAAGGTTTTACCTCCATCATCTGAAACCTGGATGCGAACATCCATCAGATAGAGTTTGTCAAATTCGTGGGGAGAAGCATAGAGTTCCTGATAATAGTGAGGTCCTGTTGCTCCGGAAACTGTATTCGAACGCTTTTCCCAGGAAGCTCCTCTATCTGTGGAGCGATAAACTCCTCCTTTGGTTCTGTCCGTTTCTATAGCGGCATATACGATGTCCGGTTTCTGGGGAGAAATGGCCAGTCCAATTTTACCCAAATTAGATCCGGGAATTCCTTTTTTCAATTCGGTCCAGGTCTCTCCTCCATCCGTACTTCTATGGATACCAGAACCAGGTCCTCCGCCCATATAGGCAGCAACGGTTCTGTGTCTGTCCCAGGTAGCTGCATACATCCAATCCGGATCGCGGGGATCAGCTACAATGTCTGTAACTCCTGTCCAGACATCATCGCCCAGAACTTTGTTCCAGTTTTTTCCTCCATCTGTACTTTTGTACAATCCTCTTTCGCCTCCGGATTTCCACAATGGTCCCTGAGCAGCAACCCAGATTACCTCTGAATTTTCCGGATGTACAATGATTTTAGAAATGTGCTCTGAGCTTTTGAGCCCCATATGTTTCCAGCTCTTTCCTCCATCAGTACTCTTGTAAACTCCATCTCCAAATCCCACATGGCGTCCTCCGACATTTTCACCTGTACCCAACCAAATCGTGTGCGGATTGCTCGGATCAATGGTGATACAACCGGTAGAATAAACAGATTGATTATCGAAGATAGGCTTCCAGGTAACTCCGGAATTCATAGTTTTCCAGACACCACCGGAACCTACTGCTACAAACCATACATTATTATTGTCAGGGTGTATCGCGATATCGGCGATTCTACCGGAAGTGAATGCAGGCCCAATATTTCTCAATTTAAGCCCTGCAAAGGTCCCATTATTCATGGGAGATCCGTCTTTCTTTTGTGCCAGGGCGGGAAGACACAATATGACGGCGATCATCAGTAATAGTAGTTTTCTGACTTTCATGTTATTGCTTTAGGTGATAAACGTTAGAATAGGAATACAATTAAGGCAAGTTATTGAGCGAGTTTTCTGTATGAAAAAACAATCTATGAGTTTCGCTTTTTATTGGGCAAATAGATTAAGTCCGTATCTTTAGTTCTCAATCCTTGCTATATGAAAACAATACACCTGACTACTTCCTTTTTATTCCTCTTATTCCTTTTTTCCTGTCAACAAGGAAAAAAAGTCGAATCTGAGAGTTCTGCTCCTACACAGCAAGCAGCCGCAACTTCTCTTTTGGGAGAGGCCCTTTATGCAGCAGAAGCTTCCGATGCTTTGCTCGAAAAATTTGAAACGCACAAAGCCAATTTTGAAGCCAATCCGGAAGATGCCGATCTTATGGTATGGTATGCTCGTTTTATTGCGTATCAGGGGAAATACGATGAAGCGATCAAGGTCTATAGTGATGCAATCAAAAAGTTTCCGGAAGATGCTCGTTTTTACCGACACAGAGGACATCGATATATCTCGATTCGTAAGTTTGATGAGGCCATTGCCGACTTTCAAAAAGCCGCCCAGCTAAGAGAAGGAAAAGAAAATGAAGTCGAACCAGATGGAATGCCCAATGCCCTCAATATCCCGGTGAGTACCCTGCATGGAAATATCTACTACCATTTGGGCCTGGCTCATTACCTCAAACATGAATTCCCTCAAGCCCTGGAAGCCTATAAAAAATGCCTGGCAACTTCCAGCAATCCGGATAATGTGGTTTCAGCCTCAAACTGGCTTTATATGATCTCAAGGCGCATGGGCGACGAAGCCGGAGCCAATGCCTATATGGAATCCATTCATGATAGTCTGGAAATCATCGAAAATTTCAACTACCACGATATTGATCTTTTTTACAAAGGAGAATTAAGTTTGGAGGAATTGCAGGAGAAAGCCGAAGCTCCCGGTTCGGGTGCTGATGCGATCAACTATGCCATTGGAAACTGGCATTTTTATACTGGTGAAAAAGAGAAAGCGAAAGCCGTTTTTGAAAAAATTCTGGCAGGGAAAAGTTGGAGTTCCTTTGGCTACATTGCAGCCGAAAAGGACATCGCTACACATTTTAGATAAGCTCCAGCAATTCTCGCAATTCTTTTTCCGCTTGCCGGGCTTCTTCCAGCTGTACCAACTCAAATCTGATGTGATCGCCGGGTTTGGCCTGAGCCAATGCGGGCATATCTGCATAGATGACATTGGCGATTCGGTTGTAGCCCCCTGAAGTTTGAGCTTCTGCCATAAGGATAATGGGTTGGCCCGAATTGCTGATTTGAATGCTTCCCGGAACTATTCCTGAAGAAATCAATTCCTGCTCAGGATGATAGCTGGGCAGGCTGGATTCAAGTCTATAACCCATTCTATTGGAGTTATTGCTCAGGACGAAATTCCGACTAAAAAAATCGGCAATGTTTCTATGTGAAAATCTTTCGAATTCTGGCCCTGCAAGGACTCGAATTGAGAAGGGTGATTCCTGGGGTTTAAGCCTTTCTATTGGAAAGACTTTCGGATTTATGCGAGGTAGGGGAGCAAGACCCATAACACTGGTATTATTTAATACGCCGAAATTAAAGGAGTTTTCCACAGAAGAAACAAAAGAGCTTCTACTACCCAGCCACTTTTCATCTTTCCAGCTTCCTCTGATTCCTAAATATGCCCTGCAAGCCCTTAGAGGTCTCCCAAAGCTCAGCACAGAGCCTGACTTAATATCTATGCCTCGATACATCTCCATTGGCTCTCCATTGAGTTTTGGGGAAAGATTCGCTCCTGTAAGGCAAATTTGACACGCTCCTTCTATTTCTATCCGAGGTCCAATGAGGGTAAGTTCTAAAACGGGATGATCATCTGGCAAATCAAGGATGCGATTAGCTAGTTGGGCAGAAAACCAGTCCATCGGCCCGGAAAGTGGAACCCCATAGGCTTGAAAGCCTGTTCTCCCTCCATCCTGCACCAAAGTCTGCAGTCCTGATTTTTTTATGTGAAAGTGAATCATTGAATCAAACTTTCGTAGTCAAAACTTTTTGCTTCTACCTTTTTTTCCATTTCCTCAAATTCAGCCAGATCAATCTGCTGAAAATGGAGTTCGTCTCCAGCATGAAAGAGAAAGGGATCAGGACGACTCGCATCAAATATTTCCAGGGGGGTCTTTCCAATTAACTGCCAACCTCCCGGAGCGATACTGGGATAAATTCCGGTTTGAAAGCCTGCCAGTCCTACAGAGCATTTGGGTACACGTAGTCGAGGTTCTTTTCTTCTTTGGCAAAACAGTGCTTCCGGAAGTTTTCCCATATAGGTGAATCCTGGTAAAAAACCCAGCATATATACGCGAAATCGTGTTTGAGTATGAAGTTTCAATACTTCTTCCCAGCTTAGTCCTGTTTGTAAAAGGACTTCCTTCCTATCCACAGCAAATGCTTCTTCATAGCAAACGGGAATATGCAGCAATCTTCCACTCTCATTTTTGTCTCTATTCTTATGTCGGGCGAAAGCAGAAATTCTTTCCATTAATTCCTCTTGCTGCAGCAAAGAGGGTTCATAAGCCAGGGTAAGAGAGCAATAAGCAGGAACGGTATATTTCAAGCCCCTTATGTCCTGATCCAGTATCCATTCATTTAAGGCTATTACCTCCTCATTGACCTTGGCATCTATCTTTTGCTCAAAGTTTATCAATAATGCACGGTCTCCATATGTCTGGATATCTTTGATCATGAGAAACTTTGTTTGGAGATCCCATTTGCTTGTAATTTTCGATCTATGGATTTGAGAATATCGACAGCTGCCGGATTATCTCCATGAATACAGACGCTTTGGGCATGAACTTCCAAAACCGCTCCATTGGAGGCAGTGAGTCTATGATCCCTGGCTATGGAAAGCACCTGATCTGAAGCGACTTCTGCATCTCCGAGTACTGAACCTTCTTTCGTTCTGGACATCAGCCGGCCTGTAGGTTCATATCGTCTATCTGCAAAAGCTTCTGCTGCAAAAGGAATTCCTTCTGATTTCGCAATTTCCTCCATAATACTGCCTGCAAGCCCCATAAAAATCAATTCCGGATCAATCGCACGAATTCCTTTTATAATTGCCCGGGTCTCTTGTTCGCTATTTGAAGCTTTATTGTACAAGGCACCATGAGGTTTCACATAGGAAAGTTTGCCTCCCAGGCTTTCCGCCATACCCTTGATTGCCGAAACCTGGTATTTGATAATGGCTGTCAATTCCTCTGCTTTCAAGTCCATGGTCCTTCTTCCGAAACCCGCTAAATCCGGATATCCTGGATGAGCCCCGATTTTTACTCCATATTTCAAGGCATTGAGAATGGTTTTTTCCATATGGACCGGATCGCCTCCATGAAAGCCACAAGCTATATTGGCGGAGGTGATATAGGGGAAAACGGCTTCATCATTTCCTACCCGAAAGTTCCCAAAGCTTTCGCCCATGTCGCAATTGATGTCGATCTGTTTCATGCTATTTATCCAAAACAAATTAGAAGTTAGCAGGCAAAATAAAACATAAAAAACAAGATTGCCTTCCCTAAACAATCTTTACAACCTTTTCACTAAAGGCTGGCACTTTCAAAAGTACTAGCCTATTTTTATATATAGAAAACTACAATCCCATGAAAACTACCACTCTAATTCTGGTCATTTCCTTAATATGCCTTGCTGATCTGTCAGCACAGATTCCCATTTTTGACCTTTCAAAATATGCTCGTCCTACTTTGAACCGTCAGAGCCTCGACCTAAGTTTCCATTTAGGAGGGACCCAATATACCACCTTTAGCAGTCCAAATAATGGTTCCTCTTTCGGGGGAGACTTTAATCTTGCTTATCAGTCCTTTCATAATTCAGCTGCTGCTCAGAAATATCATAACATTTATTTGGGAATGAGGCCTTACCGGTATTTAGCGGCCTCTGATATCGGTGAATCAAAAAGAAACGAATTTAATGGGAACCTGGGTTTTAGTTCCAGTCATCTAAAGTATTCAGACAAGCAGACCTTTATCGGCTATCGCCTGAATTTGCAATACGTAAATAACTCTCAAAATCAGTTCGTGCGGGATTTCCGGATGAATGAACTTAGAACCTTAGACAATCGTAGAGCTGACAACCGGCTTTCTATAAACATGCCGCTGGTGATTGGAAAAGGCAGAATTGAGTGGGTGGATGATGCGCGCCATGGCTTATTTATTCTTCAGGCTTTGGAGAAAAATCAATACCTCGCCAGAGAATTAAGCGAAGAAGATATCCTTGCATTTGCTGCACATATATCAGAATTGAAAAACAGACGTTATTTTGACTTTCGTTTGCAGAAAATTTGGGAACTGGAGCAAATACATGCCTTTTTGACTGAAAGGGGGATTATTGAAGAGGAAAGCATAGGTTACTTTACTATTGTCCAGGATATCTGGAGTTTTGGAAATCAGCCTCGGAGAAGAGCAGGAAGCAGATTCAGCCTGGGCGTAAATCCACACATACGATATCGCCTTAATAAAAATCAGAATACAAACATTTCTATCAGTCCGGGCACAGATAGCTCGCAAACCGAAGAAATACGAGAAAACTACAGCTTTCAACCTGCATTATATATGGATTTTTTCCATGAAAAACCTTTATCAGAATCCTGGCAGGAAGTATTTCAAATTAAAACAGAGATTGGAATAGGCAGGGAATCTTCAGATTATTTGAATCTACAAAATGGCTTGGAAATCACAGAAAATATCAGCGCCTGGGATGATAAACCTTTTATTAAGGCATCGGCTTACTATACGCTCAGCTTCTACCCCAACACACGGACCTATTTCGAGGGGAGATTCGGCTCTGAATTTTACCAGAGCAGATTTATAAGAAGCTTCAATACTCAACCTAGTCCCTTTGAAGATTTTAGTTCCCTGGAAACAAATTTAGGGCTAAATGCTTATTACTACATTTCGCCCCAAACTCGTTTAAGGATTACGTACAGAAGTCAGCTATATTCTTTTGCGGAAAGGAGTCCTTTTGACGGAAGTCCAGGCTTTTTAGATGCGCTCTTTACGAGAAGCAATCTCGGGCATCAACTGTACATTACGCTAAGTCACGCCTGGTTCTAAACCAGGTCTTGGGCTTACTTCTTCTTTTTTCCTTTATCCGAGTCCTCATCTTCCGTATCCTCGTCTTCCACTTCAATCACATTCACCTCCCAACCCAGCATCTTATCCTTAAATTCGCGTCTTTCCTCAGGAGTCATATTTTCCATTTTCTCTTTCATCTTCCGCTTCCACTCGCGACTTTTTCCTCTGGGTCCGCGTCCACGGAATCCAGGACCTCCGGTAATCACTTTCCCGAGCAACAACAATCCCAGGGCATGGAAAAACCCGATAACCGGTCCTCCGAATAAACTCGGAATCAACATATTCCAGAGAAATTTCAGGATAAATGCTCTCACGATGAAGCCAATGATGCTTCCCGGTCCCTTTCTCCTATATCTATGGCCCTCAAAATTCTTTCCGTGATGTCTCTTGCTAAAACACATATTTCTTATCAATTAATTTGTAATCAATTCCATGTATAAATTTCTCAAGCGGATTCGAAGTTTCTGTACCGCATAGCGCTTGCGCGAAAGCAAAGTGGGTACCTCAACTCCTGTATCTTCTGAGATTTCTTTAAAACTTTTGCCTTCAAATTCGTGAAGGATAAAAACTTGTCTTTGATCAGTGGGTAAGTCTTCGATAGACTCTTCCAGGGTCTCCATGATGGTTTTCCTCAACAATTCTTCTTCAGGACCGCTCTTTATATCCGGCAGAATATCCGCCAGATACAGCACATCAGATTCATCCTGTCGTTCCTTTTCTATTTGGGAAAAAGAAAGGGGCTTGCGTTTCCGATACAAATCTGTAATTCGGTTTCTGGCTACTGTATATAACCAGGCACTCAGATGTTCGATACTATCTGTTCCGGTTGACGTAAGTTGATACAGTACATCCTGTAGAAGGTCTTCCGCATCCTCTTCAGCCACTCCTTGCCTGATAAAGGCCAATAGGCGCTTACTCTCATGGGCTATGAGATCCTCTAAACCCTTCCTCGAATGCTTTGCCGATTCTTCCATCTATTAGTAAAGACGGGCGAGAAGTGTGAATGTGCTAAAGCTTTTGAAAAAAATTTAAAATTATTTTTTAGAAGGCTTATTTTTTCCCTTTCCTGGCTATTTTTTGAGAGAAATTGAAAGGTGGTTAATTTCTCTTTCTTCTTTTCCTTAGATGAATAGAAGCAAAAATCAAGCTGCTGCAAAGCCATCACGCAGTCCAGCCCCCGCACCCAGATTCAGCAGCCTGGCCCATCGCGCTTGGGTAGTGGGTAGGGACGGGGGTAGGTGAATTCCTATAATAACTACCGCTAACACCCCAACACACAAATACCCAAATACCTTTCCCCCCTGCGCTGGCCCTGCAGAGCCCATCGGGAGACGGGGCGGCAAGTGCGGCTGGCTTTGGGCTCTGCGATTTTGGCTCCACCTTTTCTAAAAAGGTGGAAAAAAGCCATTAAACAATAAATCCAGAAAATTATGCAGTCTCAACAGAATCAGCAGCCTCAAGACCAAGCTCTTTAATACTGACCTCACGCATTTCAACTTTGCGAATCTTACCCGTAACCGTCATAGGGAAATCATCGGTAAACTTGACGTAGCGGGGAATTTTGAAATGGGCGATTTCTCCTTTACAATATGCTTTGATCTCCTCTGGATCCATGTTCTCTCCTTCTTTCAATTTGACCCAGGCCATAATTTCCTCTCCATATTTTTTGTCGGGAACTCCGATGACCTGTACATCACTGATTTTAGGATGGCTGTATAAAAATTCTTCAATTTCTCTTGGATAGACATTTTCGCCCCCTCTGATCACCATATCCTTGATCCTTCCCACAATATTGAAATAACCTTCTTCGTCCATGGTTGCCAGATCGCCTGTATGCATCCAACGAGCCGAGTCGATAGCGCTTCGGGTTCTTTCTTCATCATTCCAGTATCCCAGCATCACACAATAGCCCCGGGTACAAAGTTCCCCGCTTTCGCCTACTGGAACTACTGCACCTGTTTCCGGATCAACAATTTTCACCTCCGTATGAGGAACCACGCGTCCTACCGTACTTACCCGTTTCTCTATAGGATCATTATGCAGGGTTTGCGTACTCACAGGACTTGTCTCGGTCATCCCATAGGCAATTTCCACCTCAGACATATTCATCAGGCTATTGACTTTTTTCATCACCTCTACCGGGCAGGGGGAACCTGCCATGATTCCCGTTCTCAGACTCGAATAATCGTATTGATCAAAATTGGGGTGCTCCAGCTCAGCGATAAACATAGTCGGGACTCCATACAGGGCCGTCGCCTTTTCTTCCTCAACCGCTTTGAGTACTTCTTCTGGTTCGAAGCCTTCACTGGGATAGATCATCGTTGCACCAAAAGCTACACAGCCCAGATTTCCCATGACCATTCCAAAACAATGATACAGGGGTATGGGAATAATCAGGCGATCCTGATCGGTAAACTTCATGATATCACAGACGATATATCCGTTATTGAGGATATTGTGATGGCTCAAAGTAGCTCCTTTGGGATAGCCAGTCGTACCGCTTGTGTACTGGATGTTGATGGCTTCGTCGAAAGTAAGCGTCGCCTGAATAGCTTCGACTTCTGCTTGTGAAACCTGGTCTGCATGGCTCAGGAGTTCGGCCCAGGTGTACATCCCCTCTGTAGGTTCAGTCCTCAGACTAATTACGGTCTTTAAATCCGGTACACGTTTAGCCTCTAATTTACCTGGCTTGCAGCTTCGCAATTCCGGGGCCAATTCATAGAGCATTTCAGTGTACAAAGAAGTTTTGAACTGATCAGCAGCTACGATAGCGGTGCAGCCTGATTGATTAAGGGCATACTCCAGTTCATGCAAGCGATAGCTGGGATTTATATTAACCTGAATCGCCCCGATTTTGGAAGTAGCAAATTGAGTAAGGGTCCATTCAACACGATTGGGAGCCCAAACTCCTACCCTATCTCCTTTTTTGATCCCTAAGGCCAAAAGCGCACGTGCACATTCATCTACCTTCTCTTTCATCTGAGCGTAGGTATATCGAATATTTTGGTGCCTGACAATCAAGGCTTCATTGTTGGGATATTTGGCGGCTGTTTGGTCAAACATATCACCGATGGTGATTCCGAGTAGGGGCTTCTCACTGGTTCCGCAAGCGTAGCTGAGTTTCTTCATAGTCTTAAATGATCCGTTTGCATTTAAGTTAGGAGCTATTTGTGGAAGGGGCAAGAATTTCCTTGGGAAAGTAAAGCTTGCGTTCGGAAAGGTTTTTCTTCATTCGGAAAACGCTTCTACCTTATTTCTTATTCCCTGATTTTATTGATGAAGTACTGCGAAATAATCACATCATATTTATTCAATAGAATTATGGACATATTCAGAGCTTTTTTAAAAATAAAAATCAGGGAAGGAAAGCTGGCGGAGTTTTCAAGTTCAGCTGCAGAAATGATTCAAATTGTTAAAGCCACAGAAGGAAATTGCTTACAGTATGAGGCTTTTGCAAATCAGGAAAAAGGCGAAATCCTTTGGCTGGAATCATATGCTCAAAACACAGATATTGATTTTCACCTTTCCAATCCTGCATTGGATGAATTAAAACTTCATATGATGCCCATGCAAGAAGCTATACTTGATTTCGCTTTTCTTGCGGAGCCTAGTAAAAATACCCTTGAAGGCCTCAAAGCATATGGGATTGATGCAAGAGCCCTAAAAGAAGTCCCAGGAGGCTTTAATCGCCTGACAGAGGAACGCACTTCAAATAATATACAGACGATCGAAATTGTGACCGCAAAGGACGCAGAAGCTTTCGACAGCTTTATTTCAAAAGTACGGGCCGTATCGAGCCTCCATCCGGGTTATCTATTTGCTCAAAGCTATATAATAAGTGATCAGCAAAGACTTCTAATTAATGAATTTGCCAGTGAGGAATCCCTCAGATCATGGTTAGATATATTCACTCCTCAATTTGGAACAGAATTTCAAACTTTGATTGAAAATTTTGAAATGATTTCCGCAGCAGGCTCAGCAAGTGAGTCCCTAAAGCAATTAGCTGGTCAATGGAATTCGGAAATTTTTGAGCGAGTCGGTGGCTTTAGCAGATACTCAAAAGCTGCCGTATAGCCCTCTAGTAGAAATTGATTTAGTCAATATTATTAGACTGATCTGGAATATCTGACTCAAGCAAAAAGGATTTCAGAGCAAGGAAAAGTCTCAAATCCTTCTGGATAAAAATTTATATATAAAGGTTGATCCTTAACCTTAATTTCAGGAGGCGATTCGTACAATTGCCTCCTTTTTTTTCATCCAGCAATATTTTCACCAAATTCCCCCTCTAATTCTATTGAATGACATGAATTCCAAACGCCAACTCGCTGCCATTTTATTTGCTGATATAGCCGGATATACAGCGCTGATGCAGGAAAATGAACAGCAAGCCTTGCGGGTTCTGAATCACTTCCGAGAAGATATCGAAAGCATCGTACCTCAATTTAATGGGCAGATCATTCAATTTTACGGAGACGGCTGCCTTATTATTTTCAATAGTGTAGTCATTGCCTTACACTGTAGCATTGCTTTGCAAAAATCCTTAAAAACACCTCCCAAAGCTCCTGTCCGTATTGGGCTTCATCAGGGAGATATATTGAAAGAGGGCGGAAATATTTTTGGGAATAGTGTGAATATAGCTGCACGTATTGAGTCCATGAGCATTCCCGGGGCTGTATTATTGTCTGAAAAGGTCCAGAGCGAACTAAAAAACCAACAGGATGTTCCTCTTACTTCTCTGGGGCATTTTGAATTTAAAAATGTCGGGCACCCCATTGAGGTTTTTGCCATTGCAAAAGATGGATTCCCCATTCCTCGAAAGAACGAGATTCAGGGGAAATTCAAGACACAAAGCCAGGAAAAATCCATTGCGGTTCTTGCATTTGAAAACAGAAGTTCTGATCCGGAGCAGGAGTATTTCAGTGATGGAATTTCTGAGGAAATCATCTATGGGCTTTCTCAGCTAGACAATTTGAAAGTAGCCGGACGAAAATCCTCCTTCTCTTTCAAAAACAGTCAACGTTCCTCAAAAGAAATCGGGGATGAGTTGCAAGTGGAAAACATTTTGGAAGGAAGTGTGCAGAAAATGGGAAACAAAGTGCGGATCAGGGTTCAATTGGTAAATGCGCAGGACGGATTTCAAATCTGGACCGAACGTTTTGATCGGGAATTGGAAGATATTTTTTCTGTTCAGGAAGAAATAGCCAAAGAAGTCGTTCATAAAATGAAATTGAGTCTGCTCGGCAATGAAAAAGCCAAGAACTTTACCTCTACCAAAACCCACAATGTAGAAGCCTATCAACTCTACCTGGAAGGCAGAAGTTATTTAGATAAACGCATCAACATAGATCTTGCGCTTAACTGCTTTTCCAACGCAATAGAGATAGATCCGGAATTTGCAGCGGCATATTCCAGTCTTGCCTATGCACATTTCTATAAAGTTACCTTTACAAACCATTCGCCTTTAGCAGGATTTCCTCAGGTCGAGCATGCAGCACAAAAAGCCTTGCAGATAGATAGTTCCATAGCCGAGGCGCATACCATGCAGGGCCTGGTAGATTTTTACTTTCATTACAAATTTGAAAAAGCACGCCAACAATATGAGGAAGCGCTTCTACTCCAGCCCAATTTTGCTGATACGTATCGGGTGAAAGCCTATTTCCATAGCATGCTTATGGAAGAGCATGCAGCGATCGCAAATGCAGAGCGATCATTTAGCATGGAACCTTTAAGCTTCAATAATCATTACAGCCTGGCGGATATCTACTACAGAGCATGTCAATATGACAAAGCAATTGACATTTCCCGATCCCTCGTACAAAAGTATCCCGAAAGTATGGCTGCGAAGGAATTATTGGCGAATGCCTACTTTGCTTCCGAAAATGTCTCAAAGGCAGGTGAGATATTCGAAAAGATACAAGGCTTCCCTAAACACATCAGCATTTATTCTTCCGGACGCTTCCTTTATGCAGCACAAAAGGGGAATGAAGAATTGTGTCGAAACCTTTTGGAACATATAGCAAAAGAAGAGAAAACCATCTGGATAAGCCCTGGATTTCAAGCGCTAATGCATCTGGCAATAGGAGAACAAAAATCTGCCCTTGAAATACTCTGCCGAGCTTATGAAGAACGAGACCCGGCTTTACTCATCATCCGCTGTGATCCTATGTGGAAGCAATATCGGGACCAGCCAGAAATCCAGAAAATCACAAAACAGATTCCCTACTAAATGCTCAGAAAAACGAAAGGATAAATTGTACCGCATCCTTGTTACATTCCCCTAGGCAAAAAAGCTTCGAAACACTTCTGATCTATTTTAATTAATCGTAACAGATTGCTTTTCAGCATTTATTGAGCTACCTTTCAATAAGGATCAATCTCTTTTTTTTGACCACTAGCATCTTGAAATGAAAAACGCCTTCATCTCAGGGGGATTATTGATCTCTTTACTTTTTACAATAGGGTACCCTCAGTCAAATCAGCAAGTCATTCAGGAATTGAATGCACGCCTGGATCAATTGGATGAAATCCTCAACAACGATTCCCTTCAGGAGCAAAGTTTTCAGGAGGCTCATCAGATTCTTCAGCAATCCTATCAGCTATCGGACAAAGCTACCATCGCCAAAGCTCATGGCCTCATTTCCAGTTGGCATGAATACTATAATGCGTATTTACGGGATTCTATCATGGAACATGAATTCAAGGCCCTGGCAATTTACCGGGAATTGAATGATAAGAAACAGGAAGCAGCTTCTTTGTTGGCTCTGTCAAATGTCTTTCTAAACGAAAATCAGTTTGACACCTCCCGCGTTTACCTCTTTCAGGCCCTGGACATTTATGAAGCTTTAGGGGATGAAATGGGGATTGCCAGTGTTTATTCCAGCATCGCTACCATTTATGATGTAACAGAAAATTATCCGGAGGCAAAGCGTTATGGAGAGTTGGCAAGGAAAATGTTCAGGGGATCTGAGGACTACTATGAGATTACGGTCAATTTGATGGACCTGATCGGGATTTATACCAAACTGGAAGAATACGATGCAGCCATAGAGGCCGGCAATGAGTGCATCCGAATTTATAAGGAACAGGACATGAAAGAGGTGGGAATCATTGCACGAGCTTATGGATTTCTGGGGGATGCCTACCGGGATGCGAAGGATCTGGACAATGCACTGGAGCATTATGTGCAGGCGTATGAGGAAGTACTCGAAGGATTCGGAGAAGAAGATGCAGAAAGTTGGAAACTGGACATCGGGAATATCCTGACCTTAAAAGGTGAATATGCCAAAGCTTTGCCTTATCTGGAAGCATCCATCGGTTTATACGAAGAATACAATTTTCCCAAACTCTGGATTCCCTATGGCTACCTTTCCGAATGTTACCGGAATCTGGGACAATATGAAAAGGCCCTTATTTATACCGAAAAGGCCCGTAATAAGAAGGATTCTATGTATATGGGTAGAATCAAAAATCTCGAATCCGAAATGATGATCAAATACGAGACGGGGAAAAAAGACGAAGCCATTGCCCAGAAGGATCAGCAGCTGGCGCAGGAGAAACAGATTCGCCTGCTTGCTTTTGGACTGGCTGCCTTGTTCGCCATGCTTTTGTTTGGTCTCTTCTATAACTATCGCAAAAACCAACAGATCACCCTACAGCTAAAGGATCTGAATAGTGAATTGGGAGAAAGCAATTCGCAGAAAGAGCTTTTACTAAAAGAAGTCCATCATCGCGTCAAAAACAATCTACAGGTAATATCCAGCTTATTGAGTTTGCAATCCAGAAGCATTCAGGACGATACCGTAAAGCATGCCATCCTGGATAGCCAAAGTAGGGTCAGGTCTATGTCCCTCATTCATCAGAAACTATACAGGGGTAATAATCTGGCAGCTATAGAGATGAAAACCTATTTCGAAACCCTGACCGATAGTTTGCTGGATGCTTATGTCGATTATGATGAAGACATAGCGGTTGAACTCGACATGAATAATATCGAATTGGATGTAGATTATGCGATTCCTTTGGGATTGATTGCAAACGAACTGCTCACCAATTCGCTGAAATATGCTTTTGATGGGACTTCCGAAGCAAAAATCAACATAAGTTTACGCAAAGAAGATGAAAACATGGTACTGGATATCAGAGACAATGGAGCTGGAAAAAGTACCAAAGCCTCCCCGGATCGGGAAGGAGGTTTCGGAAGTGAATTGGTATCCATGTTAACCGAACAACTGAAAGGAAATCTAACAGTGAAAGATGTTGGAGGCTATCATACAGAAATTCGATTTCCCTACTCATTACAAGCCGCTTAATCTTTTATGAATAAAGTAAAAATCCTTATCGTTGAAGACGAAATGCTGGTAGCAAGAGATGTATCACACTATCTCGAAGACATAGGCTGCACGGTCATGGGAATCATGATGGAAGGGGAAGCCGCTTTAAACTTTCTAAAAACAGAAAAGCCTGACATTATTCTCATGGACATTCATTTGAAAGGGAAACTGGACGGTATCGAAACAGTGCAGGAAATTCAGAAAACAATGGATGTGCCGCTTGTCTATATGACTGCCAATACCGATGATGCTTCTTTTGAACGGGCCAAAGCAACCCAACCCTTTGCCTTTATCGAAAAGCCTTTCAAAAAAAGAACCCTGATCCGAACCATAGACTTATTGATCGAACAGCTGCTAAGTAAAAACAATACTGATGATGAAAAAGAAATTGATTCATTCGTATTAAATGATCGAATCTTTGTTCGGGAGAAAAATAAAATGGTGAAAATCAAGCTTACAGATATCTTGTATATGGAAGCCGAAAGGGCCTATAGCAGGATTATAACTCCTGAAAAAGAGTTTGTTTTATCCCTCCCTTTGAGAAGTTTGGAAGAAAAGATCTCTGCAGATTTTCTTATGCGGGTCCATCGGTCTTATGTTGTCAATCTCAATCATATAGACGAAATGCAGGACAATTATATCCAAATCCATCAAAAATATATTCCAGTCAGCCGCTCTTATTGGGATGAATTCCTCAGAAGAGTGAAAGTAATCTAACAAGCTTGGGTCAACATTTCTGCTATTCGGAAAGAATACCTGCTATTGGGAAAATGCCGCTTTAAAATAAAGCACAACTTCTGTTGTTTGAGACCATAGAATCAATAACAGAAGGACTCATGAATGCCACACAATTTGACTTAAATCAAAGCCTCATTTTTATCCCGGATATCAGTGGTTTTACAAAATTTGTAAGCACTACTGAAATTCAGCACGCCAAGCATATCATCGAAGAATTGCTGGAAGTACTGATTGACTCCAATGAAATCGGCCTGACACTTTCAGAAATAGAAGGTGACGCTCTCCTTTTTTATCGACGTGGCAAAGCACCCACCGCAGCCGAACTCCTGGCTCAGGTGCAAAAAATGTATGTCAACTTCCATGCCCACCTCAAAAAATATGAAACCCACCGGATTTGCAGTTGTGGAGCATGCTGCGGTGCTAATGAGCTTAGCCTGAAATTTATCGCCCATTTTGGAGAGGTAGCAGATAAGCAGGTAAAAGACCGCACCAAGCTTTTTGGCAAGGACGTAATCATAGCTCATCGCTTACTCAAAAACGAAATCGAATCGGAGGAATACAGCCTATTTTCTGAAAATCTGGTAAGGGCCTGTTCTACCTGGCTCAATCTGGAAGAGGTCGCCTGGTCAGACATCAACAAACGGACTAGTGAATACGATTTTGGAAAAGCTAAATACTGTTTTCTGGAACTGGAAGCCCTGGAAGAACACATACCCGAACCGCGGATAGAAGATTATAGCATTCATGGAAAGAAAGAGAGTCTTTTGAACACCGAAGTTACGATACAGGCACCCATTCAAACCGTCTTTAATGTTATCTCAGATATGGACTTCCGCCACCATTTTATGTTTCATCTGGTGGGCAGCGATAAACTCAATCACAAAATTGCTCAAACAGGTTCAACGCATCGATGCATTATAAGTCAAAATGAAACCGATCCATTTTTTATCGCTCATGGGTTCAATTTTGATCAAAACAAGATCACTTTCGTCGAATCCAACCACAGAGATCAATACGACAATATTTTCAGTATGGTCGCCATTAGCAAAGGGATCACCCGTTTTCAGCTTTCTACCTTCGGAAAGATGAATTTTATCCAAAGGCTTAGGTTCAGGTATTTCAAGAAGAAGATGTACGACGAAATGAACGAAAAGGTCTGGAATGATTTTAAAGAATACTGTGAACAATTGGTGAAGGAAAGTAAGTCTCACAGAAGCCAGATTATACTCCCTCAAACTATGTATGCCAAAGCAAGCTAAGGCAGCAAGACTAAATTTTTAACCCTAAAAAATCATACAATGCATCATTTTCAAGAAATTACTCAAGCTCCCAATACCTTCAATGGTACAAATTCACTGGTAAGAATCATAGATGGAGCTGGCTTCAGGTATTATTGGGCTACCGAAAATCTGAGTGAAGAAGATCTGCAATTTTCCCCGGGAAATGAGGGAAGAAACTTACTGCAAACCCTGGCTCATCTGGATTATATGGCCTCTTTTGTTTGCAATACCCTCGAAGGAAAAGTTACCAGCTTCCCAGAACAAGAAAATGGGTTGAGTTTCGAAAAACTCAGAAAGACAACACTTCACAAACTGGACCGAATCAAGAATTTGCTCAGCCAATGTTCAGATGAAGATTTTCAAAGCAAAAAAATCAAGTGTTCCGTTCAGGGAAATGCTATGGAATTTGACATCTGGAATATGATACATGGTCCATTGGTGGATATCATTTACCACCTTGGGCAAGTTGTTTCTTTCCGAAGAAGCAGCGGCAATCCTATCGATCCCGGCGTTCAGCCTTTTATGGGGAAACGCATGGAAATTGCCTAAACGATAGCTCCCTAAAAAACGAAAAAGAGTCATTCACTGAGTGAATGACTCTTTTTTCTGATTCCCTGAGACTTTTAGTTATTTGGCCAACTGCCCCAATTGCTGCAATGCCCCGCATTATCTGTAGCAGTAATTACTGTATTTACCCCGGTATAACCTGCATTCATAACTGCGCGAGGAGAGAAATGGAATTTACCATTTCCGGTTTGGTGTAATTTTCCAAAATGAGCCTGACTTAATCCATGACCAGCTTCATGAAGGGCAACGGTCTCTACATCTATATTGGCTCCTATGGCCCAACTAAAGCTGTCGTTGTAATAGATATCTCGGAATGCTACATCATCCTTCCCATTATTATCAATATCTGTGGGTAGGCCTGTACTTAAATCAATCCAGACAAAAGTAAAAGCTACTCCTAATACACTTGATCCTGGGCCAAAAACCGCATCTGTAACAGTGGTATTAAATCCTGAATGCATGAGGTCTGTGAAGAAAAAACTTCCCTGAGCTCCTCCAGTTACTAGGGCCTCAACATATCCCAAATCAAAACCACTTGACCCAAGATTATTCAGCACCAAGCCCTGGGAGCAGGTAATATTATCCCAGGTATTCATAGCACTTAGAATAGCAGCATCAGTATCTCCTTGTGTGAGACCGCTGGAAGTAGCTCCTTCTGTTCCATCACGAGCAAAAGCAATATCAATAAATCCTCCTCTACGAGCATCTCCGGGGACGAAATCAGCCGTCAATTGCTTATTGCCTGTATTGTTGAAGAAAAACTGGGTACCCATACCATCAGCTCCATAAGATTCAATGGCTGACATTTGCAATGCCAGGCCTTGTGCCTGGAGAGAGTTATTTACATCTGCCATAAACTGCTCAGCATTTGAAGCCGATTTGGCAATCCTTGAAGTTTGGTCAATAATTACTTCCTGTGTTTTTTGAAATCGAGGATTGATTTCAGGTGCCTGATTGGGGGAATCTAATATAGAATCATCCGTACAGGAGAAAAAAATTAAAACGAGGGATAAGAAAATGAGGTGTTTGATGGTTTTCATTGTGTTTTAGTTAATAATTAAAAATAGATAGATAGGCCTCTGACATGTGGGAATCAGAAATATATTTCGACTTGAGAAAAAACTAAATAAGGCAGGATATTTTTAAGGTAGGAAATATTAAATAATAATTCAAATTTATGAGAATGGAATACCAGAAATACTTATATGTGTAATTTGTATTTGGCGCAGACAATGCGCGTACTATAGCCCCTGCCATTGGCCACCGTAATTTTCCCTTTAAGTTTTTTGGAAAGAATCTTAATGAGGTCTGTCCCAAATGAAGTAGACTGGCCATTTTGGGGAATGGCTTTCTCCCCTACCCCATCATCAGCGACTTCCAGAACCAATTGCTTTTCAGGATTAAGCGAAAGTTGGATCATGATATTCCCTTCTCTTCCGTCAGAAAATGCGTATTTCAGAGAATTGGTGAGTAGTTCATTGATGATCAGGCCCAGAGGAATGGCGGTATCAACATCCATAGGGGGTACTTCTATATCATAACTTATCTTAACCCTTTCCCTCAGGGAAAATGAATCCAGGAGATGCATGGCCACCTCTTCGACATAATTCCTCATTTCAACAGCAGCCAAATCATCGCCCATGTACAATTTCTGGTGAATGAGGCCCATAGACTGGACGCGATTTCGGCCTTCCAGAACAGCATCCAATGCGGCGGGATCAGCGATATAATCAGACTGCAAACTGAGCAAGCTGGACAAAACCTGCAAATTGTTCTTTACGCGATGATGGATCTCTTTGATCAGGAATTCTTTTTCTTCATTTCTTTTCTTCAGGAGTTGGTTTTGCTTCCTTTTACCCGCATAGGCTCGCAATAAAGCTACTCCCATCAAAGACAAAACAGCCAAAAAAGCCAGAAGATAAAATAATTGCTGCTCTTTCTGCTCTAATTCTGCTTCCTTCTTCTCCGTCTCATATTTGGTCTGCATTTCGATGATGGTTCGGTTGGCTTCTGCGGTAAACAGGCTGTCAGAAACAGCTTTATGCCGGGATTGGTAGGCATATGCTTCTTCATATGCCCCCATGCCTTCATAGGCTTTTGCCATTACGTCATAGATTCGCTCAAAATCCACCGCCAGTACTGCTCCTTCATTTTTTGCCAGCTCTTCAGTTTCACTTATGGTTTGTTCCAATACAGAGATCGCTTCCTCAAATCTTCGCTGGTCCACAAAGAGTCCCCCCAATTTAAATTTAGCCATGAGGTCAATCAGGATGTATCCACTTCCCTTATTTGCCGCTAAGGCTTTGTTGTAATTTTGCTCAGCCTTTTCATAGTCACCGATATCATGATAAAAGCCTCCAAGTCGGTGGTAGGCTGATCCAAGGTAGGATTTCCGCCCTCTTTTTTCTCCAGCAAGTACATAGGCTGAATAGGAAATCTCGGTTTGTAAGGTATCTTTCTTGTGCCAGTAATAACGGGCGAGTCGGAGGTAGTTGTAGCCCATCGATCTGTAGCTTGTTGACTCTTTCAATACTTCTTCTGCTTCCAGAAGTAAAGGGTAAGCATCCTCGTATCGCCCCAGGGTCTCAAAAATCTCCCCTATTCTGCTTTTAACAATCGCCGCTTCCAATCCATTGTCCATCTCTTCAAAAAGGTCCAGGGCTTCGTAGCCATAGGCCAGGGCTTTGTCATAATCCGGGATGTAGAGGTATAACCAACTCAATTCTTTGTAAGACCTGGCTATCTGGGCCTCATTCCCCAATTTGATCTGCGATTCCAGGGCAGCTTGCAAGTATATATCTGAAGAATCCTGCAAATCAATGTTGCTGTAATGTGCTCCCAGGGTTAGCTGTACGTCTGCAATGGCTGCTTCATCTTTTATCTGATTCGCCAGGGCCAAGGCTTTATGCAATTGTTCGAAAGGCAAAGGATTGTTGAAAGGATAGGCATTCTGAGCCAGGCTATCAATCAAACGGACTTTTTTGCTCGAAGGAAAATCACTTCGCCATACTCTCTCAAAATCCGCTAAGACAGCTTCCGCTCCATATAAGGCCGAGCAACTTATGCTGAAAAAAATGAGGAGGAAATATCGATAGATCATGGGAAAGACAGAATATTCATGCATGTGTCAGATTCAAAAGCGAGGAATCATGGCCAGAAAGTCTTCTTTATGGTTTTTGCTTACCGGAACCATTTGTTCGCCAAACATCACATAGGAATCACCGATTTTATCCACATGCTGGACATTGATCAGGTAGGATCTGTGGACCCGTACGAAAGAGGGAAAGATGACAGAGGCTTCAAATTTCTTGAGCGTGCTTACAATGACATGCTTTTCTTCCTTCGTGTAGATGTTGCAATAACAACTATCTGCTTCTACATAGAGAATATCTTCTAGTTTAATCTTAACCAAATGCTCTCTTGATCGAACAAAGATTCGATCATTCATCTGGTAGGAGCGACTTTCCTTTTCCCCACTTTCTACCGGCTCTTCTTCCTGATCCTGAAAAGCCAGGTCTATGCTGTGTTTGATATCTGTCAGGCGAAAAGGTTTGGATAGAAATCCAAAGGGTTGGGTGAGTTTGGCTCGGTTAAAGGTGCGCGGATCGGTATTTGAGGTGAGGTAAATGATGGGTAAAGGATGGATTTTGCTGATTTCGTGTGCAGTATCTATCCCATCCAAATCACCCTCTAATTGTATATCCATCAAGACCAGATCAGGAGGCGTCTCTTTTATAAATTCTAATGCTTCTTCGCCCGATTCAAGCGTTTCCATAACTGCATAGCCCATCTTTTTCATCGCCCGTTTCAAATCGGCTGCAATGATGGGTTCATCCTCTACAATCAAAAGCTTTATCTGTTCCATAGAATGGATGTTCGAATGGGAATGCTAATCAGGAGAAATTCTCCTTTCAATTTATGGAAATATATCCAAAGTGAATAAGCCACTCAGCACAATTTAGCCAAATATTAAGTAGAGGTGCCGAAAAATTAAGTGAAAAGCCTGCTCCCTCTTACGAGTGAATACTTAGTACGGAAATCAGAATTTTCCCTTTTTCCGGAATCCTTACTTAGAGAAAGATGCATTCACTTAGAAAAACCTCTTGTTCACTTAAATCTCCAGCATGAAAGCAAGCGAATGACTTCCTTGGAAGGAAATTAAACCTAATGAATATGATGCATTCACTTTCTACTTCGATCTTTCGCTCATTTTTTATAGGCTTGATTATCATGTATACCGCTCTGCCTTCTTTTGGGCAAGACTGTAGCAATGATACCGAGCCCCCTGTTATTGTTTGCCAGGACCTTGAATTTATGCTTCCGCTTAGTGGAAACCGTCTAATTAGCTATACTGACGTAAGCAGCTCCATCACGGATAATTGTGGCATAAATGCTAGTTCTATCTTTGTTATCCCTAATAATTTTTCCGGACCCACTACTACAGATGTAACTGTCTATGCTTCAGATTTGAGTGGCAATCAAGGCAGCTGCGTAGCCAATGTTACGGTGCTTGGAAGACCGACTACTCTCACCAATAATGGGGTATTTGCAGCGGCTGAAAATGAAACGATAAACCTACAAGCTACCTTAATCGATGATGTAACGGGAGGTCCAGCCCCTGGCGTCTTTATTCGTTTTACTATAGGTACGCAAGAGAAATTTGCCCAAACAGGTCCTAATGGAATAGCTACTGCCCAAATGGTTTTAAACCAACCAGCAGGATCCTATACGCTTTCAGCTGAAACTAACGGTGGCGCAGTTATATTTTTGAATTCTTCAGATTCAGATCCCTTTACCATAGGCTCCACAGATAGCGATGGAGACGGAGTTGCTGATGATGTGGACAATTGCCCGGATTTGGCCAATGCAGATCAGGCTAATTTCGATGGGGATTTTTACGGAGATGCCTGTGATCCGGATGATGACAATGACGGTGTGGCAGATGAAGATGATGCCTTCCCTTTTGATCAGTCAGAAAGCCGGGACACAGATGGAGATGGAATTGGCGACAATGCCGATACAGACGATGATAATGATGGACAAAGTGATGCCGACGAAGCCAATTGCGGATCCGATCCTAAAGATGCTTCAAGCAGCTCTCCCGACAATGATGGAGACGGAAGCCCTGACTGCGTGGATCCGGACGATGACAATGATGGAATAAACGATGATGTAGATAATTGCCCTTCAACTGCAAATGCCGATCAGGCCGATTCAGACGGAGACGGTGTAGGGGATGCTTGTGACAATTGTCCGACTTTTGCCAACCCCAGTCAGGCAGATGCGGATGGCGATGGCAAAGGAGATACCTGCGATCCTTGTGGAAACGATCCGCTTGAAGCGGACGACAATGGAAACGGGATTCCTGATTGCCAGGAATGTGGAAACGGCAGAGGAGCGGCCAAAGTAACAGTTACCCTCGTAAAAGGAGATGCTTGTACAGGCAAGGAGCAAGAGAAATGCATCTCAGTAAATGCGCTGGATGCCTGGTTGGCAGCACATAATGGATCAGGAGGAAACACCTCCGCATATGAAGGCCCCGCCCGACGAGCTTTATGCGCAAATGCAAATCGGATAGCAGTATCCGCTGCTTCCATGAACTTCTACCCCAATCCTGCTTCTGATCGAGCGATTATTTCCTTTGAACTAGCCGAATCTGCACAGGTAAGTATCCAAATTCTGGACTCAAGAGGAATTTTCATCAAGCAATTGATGGAGGGAGAAGCACAGGCAGGCAAACACGAACTCAAAGTCAATACACTGTATTTAGCACAAGGCATGTATTTCTATCAATTGCGAATTGATGGTGAAGTCCTGAGCCGCCCATTTATCGTCAGACGATAAGCCCTTTTTTCACAGACAACATTTATTCTATAATTCTTAGCACATGACAGCTAGCAGCAATTTATTAAGTACTCAAGCCGCCTATCAAGGCTTTGCTGAAGGAAATCTGGAACCCATATTTTCTATACTGGATGAACAAACGATTTGGAATAGCCACAGTTCAGAAGATTCACCTATGAAAGGTATCTATAAAGGTCCGCAGGGGGTTCAGGAATACTTTGGCAATTTACCCAAGATCGAGCTTGAAAGATTTGAGCTTGTATCCCTGGCAGAAAAAGACCATGTCGTCTTCGTTCTACTCGATACCAAAAGACGGATCAAATCTTCGGGCAAAACGACAGAAGGTTACAGTACCCATGTGCTGCAGTTTGAAGAGGGAAAATTGAAACGCATGGATTTGTATGAACCCTTGAATTAAAGGCTCCCTGGGAAAAGCAAGCATAGCAAGCCTGAATAATTTCTGGATTGGGAAGACATCTTTTGTGTAGCATATATTCCCTTGCTATCCCCTCATAAAGGAACCCTTAAGCATCCATTGCTCAAGGGTTTCCTTTTATTAACCCTTTATATCAATTTTCCCCGTATTTTTTCTCACCTTTGCTCTCCCATTTCAATGCTATGGAGATTAATTCCGCTCAAAGGGTTCAGGTCCCTGACAATTTTTTGCTGTTTGTGTCTATGCTGGCAGCTGTCGGGCCTTTTGCCATGCAAGTCTACGTACCTGCGATTCCCGGGATGGTGGAAGAATTTGATAGTGATATCAATGTGCTCAATTCAACCATCAGCAGCTTCATGTTGGGCAATGCTTTCGGTCAACTAATTGGAGGTCCGATTTCCGATCAATTGGGGAGAAAGCGTATTGCTATGGTCGGGCTTACAATTTTTATCCTGTCTACCCTGGCCATCATTTTCACCCCCAGCATCGAATTCCTTCTGACTGCACGCATTTTTCAGGCATTAGGGGGTGGCTTGGCTTCTGTGATCTGCATGGCCTCCGTCAGAGATGTGTTTCCTCCTTTAGAAGCCGGGCGAAAATATGCCATGGTACTCATCGTTATGCTGATCGCTCCCATGCTTTCGCCTTTCATTGGGTCCTACCTCATGGATTTTGGATGGCGCTCCATCTTCTGGGCGACTTTTGTATTTGCAGGAATTGTGATGGCATGGCACACTTTTCGAATTCCTGAGACAAAGGTGGTCGAAAATCCCCAGCTCAATATGCAGGAGATTTTTGAACAATTCGGCCGGGTTTTCAAACTAAAAGTAGGCAACTTAAGGCCTATCCTTTATTCTCTTTCCATAGGATTCTCAACCGGAGTAGTCATGATCTTCGTTACACAATCAGCTTTTGTGTACATGGAATACTTTGACATAGGCCCCAAAATTTTTCCCTTTTACCTCGCTGCAAATTCCCTGGGCCTGATGGGTGCGACTTTTTACTCAAATCAAAGGCAAACCGTAATACATCCTCATTATTTGTTTAAAAGAGGAGGATGGATTCAATTTACCAGCATCGTATTCCTCCTACTCTATTTTCTCTTTTTCGATGCGGAACTCTGGATAGCTGCCATTCTGTTCGCCATTACCCAGGCGAGCATGGGCCTTTGTTATCCCAATGGAGTTGCAGTCTTTATCAGTCATTATGAAAATTTGGCTGGAAGTGCTACTTCCATAAACCTGCTCTTTGTATATGGGGCAGGTAGTATACTCGGAACCATACCTGCCTTCTTCTTCAATGGAAGCCTGATTCCGGTAATTGGAGTTATGCTGGCAAGTTCATTGGCCTGTGTGCTCATCGCAAGTCTTATTCCCGAACCAGATCTCAAGGGTAGCTCCTTAAAAAAGCTTTAGCTTCTCACTTGTTAAATCTTTAGACAATTCCCTAAATTCAGGTCAATCAAAACGAATTGCCCATGAATATTGGCCTTTTCATTCCCTGCTATGTGGATCAGTTTTATCCGCAAGTAGGTATCGCTAGTTTGGAACTCCTGCAGAATTTGGGCTGTAAGGTCCACTACCCTATGCAGCAAAGCTGTTGCGGACAACCCATGGCCAATGCTGGATTCGAGAAAGACGCGATTCCGACTTATGAGCATTTCGTCAGGACTTTTTCCTCTTACGATTACATTGTCGCTCCCTCCGGAAGCTGTACCTACCATGTCCGCAAACACTACGACCTGCTTCCTCAAAGCCAGGAAGTAATGCATGTTCGTGAAAGAAGCCTGGATCTGGCAGAGTTTCTTGTGGATGTAATGAAGCTTGACAAAATAGAAAGCCGTTTCCCTCATAAAGTAGGTCTTCACCAATCCTGTCATGGCCTAAGAGGGCTGAGACTGGCAAGTGGAAGCGAAAGGGTTCAAAGCAGTTTTTCTAAAATCAGAGATGTCTTGAATTTGGTAGATGAAATTGAATTTGTGGAATTGGATCGGCAGGATGAATGTTGTGGCTTTGGGGGAACTTTTGCAGTCAATGAGGAAGCCATCTCTGTAAAGATGGGCAAAGATCGAATTCAGGACCATAAAAGTAAGGGAGCAGAGGTTATCGTTGCGGGAGATATGTCCTGTCTCATGCATTTGGAGGGAATTATGCGCAGAAATAAAGAAAACATTCCCGTTCGGCATTTTGTAGAAATCCTAAATGGCACCCAGCTATGAGTAAGCATCCCCAAAAAGCAGCTGATTTTATAGCAAATGAAGCCCGAACCGATTGGCATGATCAATCTTTGTGGGTGGTCAGGGAGAAGCGGGATAAACTGGCCAAAGGCATAGCAGAATGGGAAGAACTCAGAGAACTGGCCTCACAGATCAAGGATCACACCCTTTCACATTTGGACCACTACCTAGAAGAATTTGAGAAAAATGCCTTGGCAAATGGGGTGCAGGTTCATTGGGCGAAAGATGCAGAGACCCACAATCACATCGTCCATGACATTCTCCAAAAACAAAAAGTCCGAAGGCTGGTGAAAAGTAAATCCATGCTTACGGAGGAGTGTGGATTAAATCCCTTTCTGGAAAAACAGGGCATCGAAATCATTGATACAGATTTGGGCGAAAGGATCATTCAGTTGAAAGACGAACCTCCCAGCCATATCGTGATGCCGGCCATTCATTTAAAGAAAGAAGAGATAGGCGAACTTTTCCACGAAAAACTCCAGACGGAAAAAGGAGCTACCGATCCCCAATACCTTACCGAAGCTGCACGGCAACACTTAAGAAGTCATTTTCTTCAGGCTGATGCAGCACTTAGCGGTGTTAACTTTGCTGTCGCTGAAACAGGCGGGGTCACAGTCTGTACAAATGAAGGGAATGCGGACATGGGCATTCACCTGGCTCCTGTACAAATTCATTGCATGGGATTGGAAAAAGTTATTCCCCGACAAAAAGATTTAGGGGTTTTCACCCGATTGCTCGCAAGAAGTGCCACCGGTCAGCCCATCACCATCTATACCTCCCATCATCTCAAACCCAAGCCAGGAGGAGAGATGCACATTGTTATCGTGGACAATGGCAGGAGTGAACAACTTGGTAGAGAAGATTTTCGCAATTCTCTCAAATGCATACGCTGTGGAGCCTGCATGAATACCTGCCCGATTTACAGACGCAGTGGTGGACACTCGTATGACTATACGGTTCCCGGCCCTATCGGATCGATCCTCACACCCGGTAAAGACCTGAAGAAATATTCAGATTTACCCTTTGCCTCAACGCTCTGCGGTTCCTGTACCGATGTCTGTCCGGTCAAGATCGACATTCACCAACAACTCTATAAATGGCGGCAGATCATTGCAGAAGAAGGACATTTGCCAAAAGCCAAAGCAAGGGAAATGAGCATGGCGGCAAAAGTCCTCTCAAGTCCCAAGGCATATAGAAGAGCAACTAAATGGATGCGAAGACTCATGCGTTTTCTCCCCCGTCCCCTACTCTACCTGAACCGAAATGTTTGGGGAAAACAAAGAGAATTGCCCCAAGTACCCAGACAGACATTTAAGGATTGGTATAAACATGAAGGAAATGAAAGCTGATATCCTGCATCGCATAAAACAAAATAAAGCGAATCCGAAACCTCTTCCGGATTATGCTGCGTTCGGCTATGATTTTGATCCCCGGGAAAAGTTTACAGAAGTCATGGAAGCAGTTGGGGGGAAAGTTCTTCATCAGAAGGGCAAGATTAATGCAGCTCAGCTGGCGAATCTATTTGGGGAGGGAATAAGTATCTACTCAGGGGTGGAAGACTTCAGCTCTACGCTTGATGTATCGAGCCTTTCCCCTAAAGATCTACCTCCCATAGAAGTCGTCATACTTCCCGTTCAATTGGCTGTTGCAGAAAATGGGGCATGCTATCTGGACGAAAGCGTATTGCCACATCGAGTCCTCCCTTTCATCTGTCAACATCTGATTTTTGTCCTGGAAGCAAAGTCGATTGTAGGCAATATGCATGAAGCTTTGGAAAAAATTGACTTGAGTCAGCAGGGCTTTTCTGTCTTCATAGCAGGCCCTTCCAAAACAGCTGATATAGAACAGGCCTTGGTTATTGGGGCTCAGGGAGCAAGAAGTTTGACCGTTTTTATCCGACAATAAAAAACCCGAAGGTCCTCACCTTCGGGTCATGGCTAAATGACAATCTATAAAAAAAGCTATTTCGTTAAAGCTGTAAGCGTATTTGAGTTTTAGAGTGCCAGGGTATTAGTGGAATTTTTTTCATCCCTAACACACATGCACACAAACACCCTAACACTTCCCTAATTCTCAATTGACACCTTCGGTCCCCCCATAATCTTACTCAAGATTTCCAGCCGAAAGCGATAGGGCTTGGCCTTGGCGTATTGTGTTTCAATAATCTCCAGACAAACCATCAGCTCCTCCAGATTTCCTTCTGCTCTACATTTGCTCATCATCTTGAGAAGTTTCATCTCTTCCATCGTGTATTCCAGGAGTTCGTCGATCAAATTTCCAGTCTTTCGGGTCATGCTAAAGTATTTATACAAATATACTAAATACAAGAGCAAAATGAAAGCATTTTTAGTATATTTATCTATTATTTTTAGCAAAAAGCTTACATCCTGCTAAACAGCTATAGGAAAGGAAGAAGAATGGGAAAATAAAATTGCTTATTCGGGTGGAATGAAATTATTTCGAGCATGCGAAAAGAGGAACTGAGCAATTGGGGAAATTATCCGAAAGTGAAGGCAGAACTTCACTTTCCGGAAAGTGCGGAAGAAGTGCGGCAATTGCTGAGTTCGGCCCAGCGCCTGGTTCCCCGGGGAAATGGAAGAAGTTATGGCGATAGTTCATTGGGAAAAGCCATTCTTTCCAGCAAAAGACTCGACAAATTTCTGGCCTTTGATGAAAAAGCAGGTATCCTCCATTGCGAAGCAGGAGTCTTGCTTTCTGAAATTCTGGAAGTTGTAGTTCCCTCCGGATTCTTTCTGCCCGTTACTCCCGGCACCAAATTCATCACTGTTGGCGGAGCCATAGCTGCCGATGTGCATGGAAAGAATCATCATGTCGATGCATGTTTCTCCGAACACCTCCTTTTTATTGATGTAGTTGTTGAAACAGGAGAATTGATCCGATGCAGTAAAGCGGAGCATTCTGAATTATTTTGGGAGACAGTTGGGGGCATGGGAAATACGGGATTTATTCTCGGGGCAAGTTTTCGTCTAAAGCCCGTAGAGACTGCTTTCATTCGCCAGGAATCCCTCAAAGCTAAAAATCTTGAAGAGGTCATGGCATTTTTTGAGGAATCCGAATCATGGACCTATACAGTCGCCTGGATCGATTGCCTCCAAAAAGGCAAGAATCAGGGCCGAAGCCTGCTTTTAAGAGGAGAACATGCCAAAAAGGAGGATTTACCCGCAAAATGGAAAGAGAAGCCCCTGACACAGCCTAAAAAGCTGCAATTGAATATGCCCATGCAATTGCCAGGCTTTGTTTTGAATACCTTTAGCATAAAAGCCTTCAATTTCCTCTACTACCATAAGCAGTTCTCCAAAAGCAGCAAAGCCATTGTTCCCTATGAACCTTTTTTCTATCCCCTCGATTTCATCCACAACTGGAATCGCATGTATGGCAAAAAAGGCTTTACTCAATATCAATTTGTACTCCCCAAGGAAAAAAGCAGGGAAGGCCTCAAAGAGATCCTGGACCAAATCCGGATTAGTAGACAGGGTTCCTTCCTGACCGTTCTCAAACTCTTTGGCAAATCCAATCCACTGGCCCCCCATACTTTTCCTCAGGAGGGCTATACCTTGGCGATGGATTTTCCCATTCGAAAAGGACTTCCAGACTTATTGAAGAAACTGGATGAAATCGTCCTCAAATTTGAAGGGAGGCTCTACCTGGCCAAAGATGCCTTTATGTCAAAAGCCATGTACGAACATACCTATCCAGAATTTCCCAAACCTTCCATTTTTAGTTCCGACCAACAAATTCGCCTCAGCACATGAATATTCTGATCTTCGGCGCAAATTCTGATTTGGGCAATCAAATAGCGCAAATACATGCTTCACAGGGAGACAATCTTTTCCTTACGGCACGCACAGAAGTCCAATTGGATCGGATCAAAAGTGATCTGGAGATTCGCCATAAAGCAGAAATTCAAACTTTTGAATTGGATGCGATCGATTTTGAACAACATCCCCAGCTGCTGGACAGAATTGAGATTTCAGAAATGGATAGGGTGTATTGTGTCTTTGGGTATTTGGGGGAGCAGGAAAAGGCAGAAAAAGATTTCGGGGAAAGTCGCCAGATCATCGAGGTCAATTATACAGGGGCTGTTTCTTTACTAAACCCCATTGCAGAAGTTTTCGCCCAAAAAGGAGCAGGTTCCATAATTGGCATCTCATCTGTTGCCGGAGAACGGGGTCGCATGAGCAATTATATGTATGGAAGTGCAAAGGCTGCCTTTACGGCCTATCTGGATGGTATGCGAAACAGGCTGGCTCACAAAGGTGTTCATGTTATGACTGTGAAACCGGGTTTTATGCGAACCAAAATGACGGAAGGCCTTCCTTTAGCTGCTCCACTTACGGCTAATCCTGATAAGGCGGCAAAAATCATTGTCAAAGCTGCCTCCAAAAAGAAGAATACGATCTATGTCCTCCCCATCTGGCGATGGGTCATGTTGATCATCCGCAATGTGCCGGAGTTTATTTTTAAGAAGTTGAAGTTGTAAAAGATTAAATTCTTTTCATAAAACATGTCATCCCTGGATCTATCAGATGTCCGGGACCTCTAGCTATCAATTGGGTTGACAAGAGATCCCGGCTCTTGCATGAAGGCCGAGATGACAAATCTTTGATTTAATATTTATTTCTTCAAAAATTTCTCTATCCCAAAACCTCTTTCTGTTTTGATCCGGACGAAATACATCCCAGCCGCAAGCTCTTTAACCTCTAGCTCAGCATCTGTTTGAAATTCGAATTGATGTACTTGAAGAATTTTCCCGGAAAGATCAATCAATTGTACTTCCATTTCCCCAAAACTTTCCTTCAATTCAATTTCCAGTTTATCTGAAGCAGGATTAGGGAACAAACTGAAGGGAATTTTATTACGATCCGCAATACCCGCAGCCACATCTGGAACTAATTGTACATCCAATCTGGTGCTTTGCCCGTTTTGAATAGCGACGGTGAGGGTCTTTGGCAAATATCCTTCTGCAGTAAAACTCACATCATAGCTTCCTGCAAAGAGATACCTGTGATAATTACCAATAGGCATACTGGAATATACGTGCGAGCTGTCCTGATCATGCCCATCTATAAATACCCTTGCAAGCAGCGCTTCTTCACTAATGCTATCCGTTACGATCCCTCTAAGACCAAATAAAGCCTCTTCCATATAATTGACCAAGGCTGCCTGATGATAATCCCAGAAAGCCTCCAGGCTAATCGAGGGCGGGTTTTTGCTATTTGATAGCTCCAGGGTGAACTCGCGGCAGTATTCAAAGCTATTCATATAGTCCTGTCGCCCTCCGCTTACAAAAAACCAGTCGGAGCCATTGGTGATGCCATTATTAAAATCATTGAAAAATCCGACGGGACTATTGGCCTGTGTGGTATCTGCATAATCTCTGCAAACATGTATCCACCAATTGTCATCCGGATGCCTTCTTCCATAAGTGTCCCAGGGATAATTGGCGACCTCAACTCCTCCATGCAAATTGGCACTGATAGTGAAGTCCCGCTCTGCGGCAAAATTGATAAAGGCAGTAGTTTCTTCTTGCTGGGTTCCTCCCGGTCTGGGTCCATCATTAGGATCTGGATCCGGGAAATTGCGATTCAAATCAAAACCATTGGCATTGGCCCGCGTTGCTCCTGCTACCGAATTATTCCCTCCCGCATAGGCTCCATTGGGATTCGCCAGAGGATTTATCCAGATATCTACTTCATTGAGGAGATTCGTGATTTCCGGATCAGCGCCATAATTACATAATAAATAGGCAATCAGATGAAGGCTTAAATTGTAACCCGTAGTTTCATCTCCATGCATACTGGAGGTGTAGAGAAATTCCGGTTCATCTTCGTCCACATCCAAATTGTCGCCGATATGTGCCACCAGCAAACGCCTCCCACTATTGAGCTGGGCGATGGTATCTATTTTACAAATTGCCGGGTAATCAGTCTGGAATTGCAGCATCAGGTTTTCATAGGCCTGATAAGTGGGAAAGAAATTCCAGTTCATGCTACAGACTGTACTATTGGTTTTTAAACGGGAAGTCAACTCCTTCCAATTGCGCATGATGGGAGCTTCCAGGCTTGAAGGAGCAGGCAAGACCTCAAGCTGCAAGGACTCCTTTAACAATACCTCAATGTTGCGAGGATATATATAAGCATAAATAAATCCATCTCTACGGGGATTGTGATCGAGGGAGATCTCATCAGATATTCTAGCCAGACTTGCCAGCTTTGATTCCGGAAATCTCACATATAGTTCCTGTTTCCCCTGAAACAACTTCCTAAAACTATCTATGGAGTCCTGAGCGGAAAGACTAAAGCAACAAAATATTCCTATTGATAGTATGAGTAATCGTTTTTTCATTGAGCTTTCTTTAGGATAAAGATACAACAAGCCCTCTCTAGCCCCTATCCTTCCAGGGAATATTCTCCTCATTTCCTTAAAAACAACAAATAGGATGTTCAGCTATGCTTGATTTCCCAAAAGCAACAAAAGGGATGTTGCTTAGCCCTTTTACTTAAAGCAACACTTTTGGTGTGCGGAATATTGGAAGCCATTTAAAATAAATACTGCTGATAATCAGGCACTTACACAAAAGCAACAATAAGGATGTGCTAAGCAACTTGCAGAAATACACCCATTATTGGGTCTTTCATCTCTTAAAAAGGAATAAAATACAAACCCCTACTTCTGTTTAGTTGCTTTTATCTATTTAAGTATTTGTATTATTTCGGCCCTCATAATTAACTGATAAACAACTAGTTAAAGCACCTAAAAGCAACATAATGAATGTTAAGAGCAACATGATGGATGTATAAAGCAACGAGGGGGATGTGAAAAACAACGGATTAAATGTCTTAAAGCAACAGGAGGGATGTTAAGGGCAACAACTTAGATGTTTGATGAATTGTCTTCGTAACTAACTGATAATCAGGATATAATATTGAAGAATATAAAAGTTATCGCAACAGAAGGGATGTCTATCGCAACAATTTGGATGGATAAAGATTACCTATTGGCAAAAAAGGCCTGGGAAACCTCTTATGCCAATTGATTTCTCTTATAAAGCAACAAAATGGATGGGAATTAAAGCAACAGATTGAATGTGCGTCTTTCAGAAGGGAATTTTTTTTGATTTTTTTTCAAAAGCAACAGAAAGGATGGGATTATTTTCTTTAAACGAGGAATTCAGGGAATTTCAGCTATAAATGCAACAGAATTGGTGCGAAAAACAACAGATAAGATGTTAAATGCAACAGAAAGGATGTAGCTTTAAGCAATTCATTTACAGGAATTTAGCCTGATTAACGGCAACGGATTTGGTGTTTGGCAACTTTGGTTTTGATTTGTTGCTTTAATTCCTACCTTCGTTTAGAACAAAGCGCTAAATGGCAACAACAATGTCTAATCCTTTGCTACAGGGCTCCAAGTCCCTGGTCGTCAAAGATAACAAACTGATCAATGCCCACTACTCGATGAGTGTGCTTGAGATGCGTTTGTTCCTTGCTATGGTCGTCCAGGTGCACAAAGATGATCGCGATTTCAAAACCTACAAGGTCAGGGTTCGCGAACTTATGGATGCCGGAGGTGGAATGTCCGAGAATATCTACCACAGATTGGATGTCATCACCGACCAACTCATCAAACGCTATATGCGGGTTCCTCTGGATGAAGGAGGTTTTACCAAAATAGGGTTTGTCAGTAAGGTAGAATACAAAAAAAGGAAGGGAATGGTCGAACTCCGATTCGATCCTGATCTCAAGCCTTACCTCCTCCAGCTCAAAGAGCAATTCACCATTTATGACATTCGAAATGTTTTGAGTCTTCAAAGTTCTCATTCAGTGAGGATCTATGAGTTGCTCAAGCAGTTTGAACGGATAGGAGAAAGAACGATTGAAGTGGAAAGGCTCAAAGAGATGTTGGGGCTGATTGGGAAATACCGCAGTTACAACTATTTCAAAAAACGTGTGATTCTCCAAGCCCAGGTGGAACTTCAAAAGAAGTGTGATATCAGCTTTGAGTTTGAGGAGCAAAAGGAAGGACGGAGAGTTACAGCCATTCGTTTTATCATTCACAAACAGAAAACAGAACGAGTCGGACTCGAAACCGGATTGGATCAACCTGAGATGGTGACCGCCCTGAAAGAAATGGGCCTCTCCCCTACCCTCTCCGAAGAATTTGCGAGAGCCTTACCAGCTGCAGAAATTCAGCGAGCAATTCAGTACACACGTAGACAATACGAAGCCGGAAAGATCAAAAGCAGTGTAGGAGGCTACCTGAAAAAAGTACTGGAAGCAGGTGGTGTTTCGGAAAATTTATTTGATCGGGAAAGCGCAGAAAAGAAAGAACAGGAAAAGATCAGTCGTGATAAAAAGAGAGAGGAAGAAGAATTGATCAGAGAATTGCAGGATCGTTTTGATGAAGTGAGAAGAGCGGAAGTAGGAGAGCTTTTACAAAACGCAAGTGAAGATGACTGGTTGGCCTTCGCAGCCTGGGCAGATGATCATGTGTTTGTAAAACAAAAAGTTTTTGAGAATGGTCGCCTGAATAAAGAAAGTGAAGAGACTCAGTTTTGGTTTCAGAGTTTTCTTTCGGATAGACTTCCTCCCAAACAGGATGCTTTTATGAAGTGGACCTACAAAGAAACGGGCTACCAATTGAGGCTCGTTCCTGGAAATGGAAAAGATAGCTATGAAGTTATCGGCAAACAGGGAGACCTGTTTACCTTTGATAACTAAGCGCTGGAAATTTAAAAAGTGAATATAAAAGAATGGAGTCGGATCTTTGGATTCGACTCTTTCTTTATAAATAAATCTGTATATAGCTGAATTCAAAGAATCAAGCAGATACTTTGCATGCAAAATTGCATGCAGAAAAATACAGCAAATTTGCCCGCTTTTTATGTGAGTAAATCTGCGCCAGGCCTTGCCCCCTGAAAATTTGATCTAAGGAAAGTGATCTTTCAGCTGAATATTTATCTGTTTCTCCTGCTATTCTTGTTTAGAAGAACTATATGAGCCCTCAGGAGCTATGTCTGATCCTGTTTTCCACTCCATTTAGGCGTATTTCAAAGTTTTACCAAAACCGAAAGAAAAAAGCAGGATTGCCCTGTGTATCTTTTTTTCTTCCCTTTCTTCCCCATGTTTTTTTTGAAAAGCTTTTATATGCGGAAATCAAGAATGCATCATGGAGGCAAATTTTGCATGCATAATTGCATGCAAAATGAAAGAAGATGTTTGTGGCATGCTTTATGAAGACTAGCATGTAGCCGTGAATGTATTCGTGTAGATAGAATGCATGTAAAAACTTAATAAAATTTGCAGTAATAAAAATATGTATTAACTTGCATGCAGTTCTTTATGCTTTATGCCATTATAAAAGCATATTTTTCAGCATGTTATTAATGATGCAAGTTGTGTTTGCATTTATTACGATGTTTTGAATGTAGTTTTTGACTATTAATTGCATTTATAAATGAGGTAATTTATGGGTGTTGAAATGCTGTAAAAATATGTATGTAAAACTGTGAGTATTTATGTAGCTGGTAAATATGTAGATTTGCCTGATGATTGTGCGAGTAGATTTGTGGGCAAATGTGTAGGTTTGAGTGCTTAAATGCTGCATGAGAAAATGGATGGCAGGAGCGTTGGCAGAATGAATGCTTTCTATGTAGGGATTTGTTCTGCGATTTATAATTAACAAATGCAATAAAAAATATCATTCAAGCTGCATGAGTTCGATGATCATTTCCATAGCGATTCAAAAAGGAGGGACCGGTAAGACGACAACCACCATAGCCCTGGGAACAGGCCTGGCAAAATATGGCCAGAAGGTATTATTGGTTGACATGGACCCCCAGGCAAATTTGACTTTGAGCATGGGGCATCATGAAATGCTCAATAGCGTTTCTAAAACTTTGTATGAAGCCATCTGGGCCATCTCCAAAGATCAGGACTACGATGTGCCCGGGATAATTTTGCCCACCGAACTTGGAGTGGATTTGCTGCCTTCCACCAAACACCTCGGAGCAGCCGATCATGAGTTGATTCAGGTAGATCAAAGGCAGAAGGTTTTGACACGAATTCTGGATCAGGTGCGGGATCAATACGATATCATCCTTATCGATACACCTCCCAAGATCGACAACCTGACCATCAATGCCCTTTCGGCCAGTGACTATTACCTCGTTCCTTTAAATGCAGAATATTTTGCGGCCTCTGGTTTGGAACTCCTGCTGGATGCTGCAAATCGGATAAAGGATCACATCAATCCTGACCTCCAGTGTTTGGGCGTCCTGCTCAATCGCTACAATCCGCATAAGGTAGCTATGCGCAATATGGCCAGCATTGCAGAACGGAGAATGGGGGAGTTGGTTTACACCTCCTTCATCCGTGAAAATATATCTCTCATGGAAGCACAAATGAACAATATGAGCATATATGATTATGCACCTAAAAGTAATGGTGCAGCTGATTATAGCGCTTTTGTTAGAGAGACGATGTTGCGATTGGGCCTCGCCGTACCCGAAAGTAAAAAATAGCCCAGGTATTATTTAGAATAAAAGAACATCTTATATCTACAGATATGGCAAAGAAAGATTTATCTCACGCAAAAGGACTCGATGCACTCTTCAATAGTGCCCCTCCGATTACCCGCGAGGAGAGTAGTCGCCCCAAAACTGTTGCCAAGCAAAAAACAGCGCCTCCCAAAAAAGTGGCGAAAAAGCCTGTCGAGCCTAAAATTGAGGAAGTAGCGGCAGTTGAAGAGGAAATACAGGAGCAAATTCAGGAAAGTCCTCAGAAAAAAGCCAATAAGCTTAGGAAGAAACCTGCTTCTAATAAGCAACAGTTGTTTTCAGTAAACCTGGAAAGCGTAAGAGAGCGCAAGATCGAATACACCGGCATCCGCCTGAAAAAAGATCTGTTCCAGCGTTTGGAAAGCATCGCTAATCGGGAAAAGCTCAAAAGCACAAATTCCTTGATTGCTTTGGTGCTGGAAGCCTATTGTGAGGGCTACGAGGCCTAATTCATCTACTAAAAAGCTAAATTCTAGAAAATATGCTGCTGAAGGATCAAATTGTGGCTTCAAAAGAAGCCTTTATGAAAGCCATGAAGGATTATCCCCAGGATGAGCCCGTGACCATGATCAATATTCTCAAGTTCAAAGCAAAGACGGGTAGGGGAGAAGAAACGGGACAAGAAGCCTATAAGGTATATAGTAAAAATGTTGCCTCTTTAGTAAAAAAGGCAGGAGCAGAAGTTGTATGGGCAGGTGAGGTAAAAGGAACCATCATCGGCGATTATACAGATCAACCGCATATGTTGCTTTTGGTCAAATATCCGAATATGAAGGCCTTTATGGACATGGCTATATCCGAGGCATACCAAAAAGTCAAGCATGATCGGGAAATAGCCCTGGAATATGGAGGACTATTGCCAGCTATGCAAATTCCGGGTTTAGGATAAAGCCATGGCTAATCAGGTGGAATCCCACCAGATTACATGCATTTCAATGAAGGGATATAGAAAGAAGTAGCTTCCTCAAGCTTTCTCGCGAAGACTCCTGATGCTAAGACAATGGATAGCTTAAGTTTATCGCATCATCCCTATAAATCGATTGCTAGGCATAAGGAAAATAGAAAAGTAAATGAGCGAAAAGATTTATATAGATGGAAAAGAGATCTCTGTCAAATCGATTGATGAGCAGGACTATATTTCTTTGACCGATATGGTAAGAGATAGGAGAAATCCCAGTCAAGCTATAAACAATTGGTTGCGAAATCGAGATACCCTTGAATTACTTTCATTTTGGGAGAGTATGAATAATCCAGATTTTAATCTTCTCGAATTCGAGAAGATTAGAAATGAGGCAGGCAGAAATGCATTTACAATATCGGTAAAAAACTGGATTCAGGAAACCGGGGCTATAGGATTAGAGGCGAAAGCGGGCCGATATGGCGGCACTTTTGGACATAGAGATTTGGCTTTTGCTTTTGCTTCCTGGGTAAGTCCTTTATTCCAACTTATGCTAATACGTGAGTTCCAACATCTCAAATCTCATGAGTACCAGCGCCAGAAACTCGAATGGGATGCAGGCCGTTTCCTTTCTAAAGTGAATTACTCCTTGCAAGCAGATGCAATTGAAAATACCATTCTGCCTCGTATCTCTGAAAAAGATGGTAAATTCATTTATGCTGATGAGGCGGATCTCATCAATCTGGTCATCTTTGGAATGACCGCGAAAGAATGGAGAGAAGCAAATCCTGATGCCAAAGGGAATATACGGGATCATGCCAGTCTCATCCAATTAGTTGTCTTATCAAATCTCGAAACCCACAATGCCGATTATATACGTGCAGGAGCAAGTAAAGAGGCTCGTTACCGACGTTTGTGCGAAATAGCGGCTAAGCAGGTCGAAGTTTTCAAACGTGATATTCGATTATCTGATGATCGGAAGTTTTTGAAATAAAGACTTGAATCATCAGACAAAAACCAAATCCTGCGTATATTATCTCTGAACTACAAATGAAACCTATTTACACCACTATGCGACTCATATTTTCAATTTCAACCGTATTTCTCCTGCTCTGTGCTGCTGCATGTGCACAGGCTCCTACTATCCCGAATAAAGATTTACAAATAGCTACGGCGGTAATGGCCGCTGGTGAAGCTGATCGCGCAGGAGCTATGGTCTATGGCTACGATAGCGAAGGCAATGTTGTGAAACTACGTGATGGAAGTAATAACACCGTATGTGTTGCCGACAATCCCAATCAGGAAGGATTCAATATCGCTTCCTATCATATCAACCTTGAGCCTTTTATGGCAAGAGGAAGAGCCCTGAGAGCTGAAGGAAAAAATCCACAAGAGATTTTTGATACGCGCGAAAAGGAAGCAAAAGCTGGAACGCTAAAAATGCCGGAAACGCCAAGCACCCTTCAATTGGTGTATGGGAAAGAAGGTAAATACAATGCTGAAAGCGGAGAACTGGAAGGCACTAAATATCGTTCTGTCGTTTATATTCCCTGGGCTACTGGAGAATCTACAGGATTACCTCTGAAGCCCGTGGTACCCGGTGCGGCATGGTTGATGGATCCCGGGACTCATAGAGCCCATATTATGATTACACCTCCGCAAGAGTAGGGGAGGGGCGAATAAAACAAATAAGAAAAAAGGCGAAGCATATGCTTCGCCTTTTTTCTTATGGTATTTTGGGTGTTACTATTTTTCAACTATCTCACTTCGCTTATAGCCGATCCGATGAGCGACTGCTAGCAGGCTTTTCCCATCAGCAAGCTCAAAAGGTTCCTCATAGACTTCCCATCTTTCGCCAACTTCCTCTCCTGCTTCCAATATCTGATAGCCAATAGAAGCTCCTGCAGTAGAAGAATTCAGGCTGATCTTGCCATTTTCCTCTGCAATAATAGGAGCAGCTGTTTCCGGCTGAATTTGTCCAGGCCAGATGGATTCCAAATATTCATGTTCCTCGATCAGGCCTCTGTCTTTAATTTCCCCCATCCATCGATCCATCTCATCACTCAATTCTTTGATTTTATCAGCATAGGCAGGGTCTTCAGCCAGATTATTGACCTCATGAGGATCCTTTTCCAAATCATAAAATTCGAAAGGGGCTTTACTCTCCTTGAACCATAGTGCCTGTACTTCATTTAATTCTCCCGCATCTCGCATACGAAGCAGTTCTTTCATCACCGGCATATTTTCCCTATAAGCAACGGGCAAATACATAGGTTTTTCCGGCTGATAGTTTCGGATGTATTTATATTGCTTATCTCGAACCGCCCGGACCATATCATATTTGGCATCAAAGCGATCTCCTCCGGCATGTACATATTGGGCTTCCTCCTTTCGGGCATATTTCCCTAAAAAGGCTTTTCCATCCAGATATTCTCCTGGCTCTATTCCCGCCAATGACATGATCGTTGGCTTGAAGTCAATAAAACTCACAAACTGCTCATCCGTTTCACCTGCTCTGAATTTATTGGGAAAGCGAATTACCATCGGAAGCCGAATGCCTGAATCATAAACCAGGCGTTTCATGCGGGGTAGGGGACCGCCATGATCTGAATACCAGAATATGATCGTACTATCCATCAAGTTTGCAGCTTCCAGTTCAGCTAAAAGCTTTCCAACCTGGGAGTCCATAACTTTGATATTGGAGTACATGCGGCGAACATCTGTCTGTCCGACTTCATTGTCTGGCAAATAAGGAGGTACATTGACGTTCAGGTCTTCATCCACCCAAAGAGAATCCTCTGCTTTGGCCCAGATTTGAGATTCATGAGTAACTCCTAAATTGAAAATGGCAAAGAATGGCTGTCCGGCTTTGCGGTTTTTCCAATGGGCTGTTCGGCTGCTTTCATCCCAGGCCGTTGGTGTTTTTTTGTATTGCAGATCTTCCTTGGCATTATTGCTACAATAATATCCGGCCCTTCTCAAACGCTCACTATGCATCTGAACTTCCGGATCGGGCAAGGCTTCGTAAGGAGTGAGGCCTTTTGGAAAGTAGGCGGGATTTCCTCCGGTTCGCATATGATGAGCCCCAATACTCGCTGGATACATGCCAGTCGAAATCGCAGCACGACTGGGCGCGCAAACTCCGGAAGGTGAAAAAACATGGGTGTATTTCACTCCTTCTGCCACCAAACGACTGATATTAGGTGTTTCTACCGTAGGGTCGCCCCAATCGGGCAGAAAAGGACTTAGGTCCTCGGCCACTATCCATACAATATTGGGGGTAAAAGCTAATTCAGGACTGTGTGTGGGAGCTTTATCAGCTGTTTCCTGACTTGCAGGTGTATGGCAGGCTGTAATGGCAACTGCAATGAGTAGTAGTAGTAAATATCTCATAAATCTTTATTCTAACTTCAGATTTTTAGGCTTAAAGGGCAAAATATCCGGTTCCACGAACCTTGCCCTTGCTTTCAACTGAAATAAACAATCTTTGCTATAAAATTCTAATGGCAACTTTTTGGATGCCAGAGGACTATTCAAAAAGCCATTGACGATAGTCGCTAAATCCTGATCCTGCTTTTGTTGAATATAGCTGGAGATTACCCATATCCAGAAAACCGTCAGGCTTTCATGATAACCACTATCTGCTGTATTTTCTACTCCCATAGAAACATTGAGCGCAATGATTCCAGAGCGTAGATAAATCAAAGTTTCATGAAAGGAGTATTGCGAACAATAATGACAGCCTACAATCAAATGAGCTTCATGTGTCCATTGTTCTTTTGTAAGCTTTTGATCAATAAAGCCAACAAGCAGTTGAGAGATTTCGCTTTTAGAATATTCTGTCATTACATCATCCGATTATAAATAAGCTCATCCAGGCTGTATTTCCCTGCTCCTTTAAGCAGGAGATAAATAGCAATTAGCGCAAAGAGGATGGCTTTTTCTTTTCTTCCAAAAGGATCTTCAGCATGTCTTATAAAAGCAGCTACAAGCATCGTGATGGTAATAAGTACAGAGCTGGGCTTTGTGGCAAATCCCAATGCGATGAAAATTCCTCCTAAAAATTCGGACAAAGCAGCGGCCCAGGCAAATAGAGCAGGCATGGCAAAGCCCATTTTCCCTACTCCCTCAATGAAACCTTCTGTTGCAGGAATTTTCCCCAAACCGTGCCCAAAAGCCAAAGATAAACCTGCTCCTACTCTAAGAATTAATAGTCCCAAATCAGCCATGGGGCTATCCTCTGTAGTCGAAAAGAAAAATTGTTTGATTTTATTCATGAGTTACTATTTACCAGCGAAAGTAAAAAAAATCTATTTTTACTTTCTGATTTAAGTCCTGACTCTTCCAAAAATCTAACCTATGCCCACTACTTTTCCCGAATACCATGGACACTGGCTTACCAAAGGCACCTTCGAATTTGTGCGTAGTCCACTTGAATATGCGTCCAAAAATTTCGAAACCTATGGAGATACCTTTTATGGTGTATTTCCAATAGGAAAAGCATTGATGACCAGCAATCCAGGTTTGATTCGATATGTTCTGCAAGGAAATCAGAAGAATTATCGAAAGGACCAGGCATATGATGATCTGGGGATGCTTTTGGGGAAAGGTTTGGTAACGAGTAGGGGAGACTTCTGGCGAAAGCAGAGACGGATTGCTCAGCCTACCTTTTACAAGAAAAGCCTGGATGGGCTGTTTTCCAATATGCGGGAACTGGTGGAGAGCTATGCTATAGATCTCGAAGGAAAGAGAGGTCAAGAACTGGATATGAGTCAGGAAATGATGGCTTTGACGGCGAGGGTTGCGATGAAAACTCTTTTTTCGGAAGAACTGGAAGGGGATTTATTGGAAATTTACGATTGCATTTCGGTTGCACAGAAATACGTGAGTAGTAGGACTTTCAATCCGCTCTCGATTCCTTTCAGCTACATAAATGGAAGCTATCATAAATTCAAAAGAAAGAAGGCCATCCTGGACAAATTGCTCTACAACCTTATCGAGAAGCGGAAAAAATCAGCGGAGAAAGAAAGCGACTTCCTTCAAATGCTTATGGATGCGCGTTATGAAGATACGGGAGAACCGATGAGTGAGCAGCAATTGCTGGATGAATTATTGACTATATTCTCCGCGGGCCATGAAACTTCCGCAAATGGTTTGGCCTGGATGTTTTACCTTTTGAGTCAACATCCGGAAATTGTAGCGAAAATTAGAGCCGAATTGAAAGAGATTTTGGGGGATCGATCCGCGGAAGTGATGGATTTGAAGAAACTTAGCTACCTGACTCAAGTGATAGAGGAAGGAATGCGCCTCCATCCTCCCGTATGGTCTGTCGGCAGGGAGGCGATAGAAGAAGATGAATGGGAAGGCCACCCCATTAAAAAAGGCACCATCATAGGAGTATATTTTTATCATTTACACAGACATCCCGATCTCTGGGAAAATCCGAATGAGTTCGATCCAGATCGTTTTTCGGAAGCAGCCAAAAAAGCTCGGCCCAATTCACATTACATCCCTTTCGGTGCCGGCCCGCGTATGTGCATAGGAAATTATTTCGCCATGATGGAAATGCAACTCATTCTGGCAGAACTCTTGCGGAAATTTGATTTCCATTTGGTCCCCGGTCAAAAAATCGAAATGGAACCTATGGTAACCCTAAGGCCTAAATATGGGATCAAGATGGAAATTAGGTAAAGAATTTTATCATAAACCCTAGAGGCAACTCATGAGCTTCCTCGCCTCGAATACAGATACATGGGAACACGTCTCACATATAGTGAATTGCCTGAAGGCGATCTTAAGCAAGCTCTCTATCGCGATCTGGACGATTTCATTAGCTGGTACGAAAGCATAGGAAATCGCTATCCGGCAGAAATAGATTATGAGCTTTTGGAGAAGCTTCATGAACTCAGCAATTCATCCACTCAACAAGAACAAAATTCCTCTGAATTTATAGATGATTGGGCCCTCGTTTATTTGGGAGAATATTGTGACTTCGGTCCCGGCAACATAAAAGATGTTACCGATAGTAGCGCCCTTAACATCCGAAATTATGAATCGGAACGAAGGATCATAAGCTCAGGTTTTGATCGGGAAATCCTACTGCTATGGGATTTTATGATTCTGGGTCGTTCTCTCGCTCAGAAAGAAAGATATATTTCCAATAAGGATATCTTCCGTTTTGCTCAGTTTAGTGAAGGGGAATGTCAAAAGCTATATTCAGTGCTTACAGATTCTTTTGATATAAGTACCTCCGAGAAATTCAATAAAATTCCTGCCATTGGCTCGGTCATCCATGCCATCAAGCACAAAAAATGGCCTGGCTTATTGGTGAAGGTGGCATAAATCTATGCGAAATATAATTTCAGTAGGGACAGATTATAATCTGTCCCTACTACTTTTTTTGAAAATTTATTCCCCTGATTATCAGTGGAATACCTTCTTTTGGTAAAAAAAGATTCCCACCCACCATGCAATTTTCCCGCCCATCTGTCTTTTAATCGAAGCGTAATTGAAAATCGTTTGAACCAAACATTGGAATTAGTTTGGTCAGTTCTTTGGAAACCTTCGATCTCCCTCTCCTGATTTTTAATTTTTATGACCCCAGGATTACAAAACAACACCAGAAAAGGCTTGAAAGGAGAGGGGATTGAAGGCTTATGAAAATGAAATTTGACACTAGCTCATCTCGAGATTTGGCAAGCGCCAAAATAGGGGCACTGAGAGATCCTGAATCTGATTGGGTTTAAGAATAGTACAGGATTCCTCGGCATACATCCTGCTCGCATGCCAGACTCGGAATGATATATCAGTGAACATAACAATCGGTTCAACCCCTGCAAACCTGGCTTTGATGAAACTTTATCTATGCTGCATATTCCTGTTTATTCTCTCTGCGTATTCGGTCAAAAAAGGCTGGATGAGCTGGGAAGAAGAATGCCAACTCATAGATGATTTTCCCGCAGAACCCCGCTTTAATATTCCCGACCTGATGCCTGTGGCAGAAAATGTGCCTGTAAGCAGCAATTTTGGGATGCGGATTCACCCGGTTTACAAAAAGAAGCAAATGCATTGGGGCATCGATTTTCCTCTACCCGCAGGAACACCTATACGGGCAGCTGCAGATGGAATTGTTCAAAAGACCATGCAGTCAGGAAAAAAGAGCTCCTATGGAAAACATATACAGATTGGCCATGACCAGGTATACAGTTCTCTTTACGCTCATTTGTCAAAAGTCTATGTAACAGAAGGACAAATGATTCAAAGAGGAGATACCATCGGCCTTTCGGGGAATACAGGTGTAACTACCGGACCCCATTTACACTTTGAGGTATTTAAAAACGGGATTCATGTTAATCCCCTGGCTTTCTGGCAAAAACGATAATAAGATATGAAAACCTTTGTTCTAGTTTGTGTATTAGGTATCAGCAATCTCCTTGCTCCAAGTGGTATTCAAAGAGCAGATGATGTTCTGGAAAGAATGCATACTGGATTGGAGAAGGTCTATGAGCATAGTTACAGACTACAGTTAAGAGAAAGAAAGCTCGACAGAAGCTTTCATCAGGGGCAGATGCTCATTCAGGTGAAAAATAATCCCCTGAAGATTCGTGCAGAGATTTTGGGACCTAAAAAAGGCCTTTTGGTTGAATACAATGCTGCCGAAGATATGCATGAGGCTACCATCATTCCCAAGCAATGGTTACCCGCCGTAAAGATCAAGAGCGACATCCATGGGGATATCCTACGCAAAGGCCACTATGCGATCAATGAAACCAGCTTAAATTATTTTGATAAGATCATCAAAAGACTAGAACAGAAATTTAAGCAGAAAGGGGACTATGGAACCTATGTGAAAAATGTGGGCCTGGTAGCGACTCAAGGAAGATCTTGCTTTAAAATCGAACTTAGTGATCCCAGTTTTCATATCAGAAATTATACAGTAAAAGCCGGAGAAAACCTCCTGGATATATCAAAAAGACTGCTTATCCACCCATTTAAGATACGAGAACTAAATCCTCAGCTGGACAGCTATTATGAATTAGCAGCTGGCAGGCAAATCAGGATTCCCAGTTCATACGCAAAAAGATGTGTCATATACATTGACAATCAAGAATTTTTACCCAGAAGACTGGAAGTATACGACGAGAGTGGGATGTTTGAACAATATAGTTTTCATGACATTCATGTAAAAAAATAGCAGACCCATTTCTTGCACAGATCCTCCCATTCTCCCCTAGCCTTGACAGCTTTGACCCCAATGGGAGAAACCCTCCGAAAGCTCACAATTCCATGATTCCGAGCGGAGGGTGAGGGAGGACTTCCTTTACCTACAGCTTTTCCAAACCAATAATTAACATCACAATGGACTTGCTTACCATCATCGAAATTTTAGCCGTAGCCGGAGTTATTGCCTTGCAATTCATGGTCTACAGTCGCAACAGAAGAGAAATCGCCTCTTTATCCCTGGTTTACCCTGATTTTGAAGACCTGAAACTCTTTACGGAAGGAAGTCAGGAAAATGGAAGTCGCGGATATTCGGGCCAAAGAATCACCTTATTGGAAGATAACCAGCACTTTCATCCCATTTTTCAGGAAGTTGTTCATACAACCAATGCCTATTTGAGAAAAAATGGAGGAGAAGCTGACTTTGATATCCTAAAAGATATGGCAGAACGCAAATCTGCCTCTCAAGAACATATCGTTGAGTCAACGATAACCCTGCCTTTGTACATTGGACTAATCTGCACCTTTGCGGGTGTGATTGTCGGCCTTATCAAGATTGCGGTGGTAGGTGTCAATGATGCCGCCATCCAGTCTTTTGTGGGAGGAGTAATGATCGGAATGGTGGGAAGTGCTGCCGGACTAGGCCTTACGGTTCGTAGCAATTTCCTGTTTAAAAATGCAAAAAAGCAGCATGATCAGGATCAGTACAATTATTTCGCCTTTCTTCGAACCTACATCCTCCCTGCCTTGCCTCAAAGCCAGACAGAGCCTATTGCTGCTCTGAGAAAGAACCTGGCGAGTTTCAATGATGGGTTTGCAACCTATCAAAACCATATGAATGAGTCCCTGACCGAAACCCTCAGACTATTTGGGGACCTGAAACTGGTCTTCAAACAAATCCGGAATATGGAACAGGGACTCAGTGGTGTCGGGAACTATCTGAAGGACAATGACAACCTCATTGAAAAGCAGGTGGTCTCCCTGGACGGATATACGCGAAAGGTGGAAGAACTTACCCAAAAGCTGGAAGGCCATTTTACGACAGCCGGTAACCGCATCGAGCACATGATCCAGGAGAATCTTCATGCCCTCGATAAGAGTACCCTGGCCGCTTATGTAAAAATGGATCGCTACCTCGAGTCGATAGAAGATGGAGATAGAAAAGATTTTGCAGAAGCTCTCAACCGCGACCTCAAGAATATAAGAGGAGATGTAGAGCTGCTTCAAAGCAAAAGTATAGAGGTAAATGCCCTTTTGTTGGAGCAATTGTCCTATGATAATGGAGAAAAAGAAGAATTAGGTTCTCAGGTGCGAAATATGAGCAAACAGCTCGCAGAGGTCATCGACAAGCAACATGAAAGTTTCCTCAACTCCAAAGAGATGAAAGTCTTTGTCTATTCAGGAGTTGCCGCCTTCAATGCAGGCCTGGCAGGTATCGTCATCTATCTCATCAACAACTTTGTATCATGAAGCGAGATATAAACCGCCTTTTTTGGCTGAGCTACGCAGACCTAATGACTGCATTATTTATAACAGTGTTAGTGCTTTTTGTCCTAAGCTTCAAAATGTTTTCCCAGCGCGAATCCGCGCTCAAGGATACAGAGGAAGAATTGCGATTGCGAAGCCTCGAATTGCAGGAGCAAAATGGCGCCCTAATGCAACAGCAACAGGACCTGGACCGATTGAAAGTTCGAACGGCCAGTTATCGAAAAAAAGACTACGACTTTAAAAAGCTTAAACAGGCCCTGGATGAGGAAGAAAGCCTTTCAGGGACTCTCATCCAACAGATTCAGGAAGAAAGAGCGTATCTCTTTGACTTGCAGGATCAGTTGGAGGAGGAGAGGGGCAGATTAAAAGTCCTCGAAGAGGAATACCTCAAACTAAAAGAAATCCAAAAGGCGATAGAAAATCTGGACCCCAGATATTTTGTCTACCAGCCTAAATACAAACGGCATATCCTCAAGCCCCAGGTGCAATTTGCTAAAGGGGCTCACGAGATCGATTCCTATTACGAACCCATTCTTATCAATGCAGGCAAGGCGCTAAAAAAACTAGTGGGCAGGTTAAATCCTGATGACAATATCAAATACCTGCTGATCATCGAAGGTATGGCTTCGAGGGACGACTATGATCAAAACTATGAATTGAGTTATAAGCGGGCTTTGTCTCTCTATAAACTTTGGGAGGAACAGGGCATCCGATATGATAGCGATCGCTATGAGATCATGATAAGTGGAAGTGGGGAAGGAGGGATAGGCAGGGATCATTATGAGGAAGCGAAAAATCAGCGTTTTCTGATTCAGGTCATCCCCAAGATCGGAGATCTGAGCGATATCAAATTGGGCAAATCAAAACTGATGGCCCAGAAAAGGAAATAAAGATTCATGTAACAATTTCGATAGGTGCACAAGCAAAAACACAATAGCTAAATCTTTTTCTTTCCGAATATTTACTCACCTATGCCGGTGCCTTGTGATGGGGCGCCGGCTTTTTTTTAGGAAGTGTTGTAGTGTTGTAGTTCGGTAGTTTGAATTAGAAGTGTCAACAAAACTACAACACTTTAACACCACAACACTTCTTACGAACCATAAAAATATTAGAATTTAACATACTGATAATCAATTTTTTAAATCTATTTCAAAAACTTTTTTCGCAAATAATCATGCATAATGTGAAACAATCTTGTCATTAGATTACATAACAAAAACATTTTGATATGAACCCTAGCAATACCATTAATCTTTGTCAAAATCTTGCTCTACCCTTAACCTCAATGACAATGAAAAACTACTGTTTACCCTTTATCGTCCTGATTGCTTTATTAAGCAGTTGTACCCCCGCCCGCCAAGTCGCCGAATCAAGCCCTGCGAAAAAGAGTACTCCCCTTTTTCAAACCTGGGTTGATCCTAATGAAGATGTTTCAGAAGAGAAAGAAGTTGTAGCTGAAAGTACTCCTTCTGAAGTGAAACCCGCAGCGAAAGAAGAAAGTCTGGATGATGCGTATGCCCGTTTTAGAAAAGACAATCCTGCGAAAGTAAGAGAAGCTCAAGCAGCTCCACTTCCTGTTCAAGTAGAAGAAACAAAAGTCGCTGCCAAAGAAACTTACAGAGTCGCAGCCCCTCAGCCCTTGCCTAACAAAACAGAAACCAAAGCAGAAGTAATCCGCCTGTACGTAGATTCAGATCGCCCTATCGTAGTAGATGTAATCAGAGGAAAACCGGAAAACATGCCTGCAAAGGAAACTTTCTCCAGTAAAAAGAAAGTAGAAAGTCCAGCCATCGATCCGGAGGTTTTGAAAACAGCTCCTTATGTAAAGAAAGAAGAAGCGCCTAAAGAAAATGCCGATGATTTTATGATGGCTCTGATGGAAGATGAATTGGAAATTGCCAAAGAAGACCTCAAAGCGACCCGTTCTTCTGAAGCTCAAATTGAAATCCCTCAGCCCGCTCCTAAAAAAGACAGTCGTTATGTTGAAGTATATCTTTCAGGTACCCAGAGTATCAAAATTGATGAGGAACGCCTGAGACAATGGGAAAAGAAGATCGTAGATGCCCGCATGGGAATCGAGTCTCCTACACGCCTCCCCAGATGGTTACTACAGGGACTTGAGTGGGTAACGAATGCTTCTAAAGAAGAACCCATGCGCAGCCAAACAATAATGCCCCTGTATCGTGAGCTGGAATTTAGAGGACACCTGGACGATGTTAACCTCAATCAAATGACTCCTGTCCAGGTCGTGCGTAAGATCAGAATCCTGGTCGATGAACTAAAAGCCTCTGACGGACAACTCAGCATGCGATAAGCATTTCGGACAAGATATTTCCTTTACCCCTACAAATTTTCTTGTCCCGCCTTTCGACACAAACATCATCCCAACTTTCCCTAACGATGAAAAATTTAGCCCTTGTTTTATTGGCTATGCTCTCCTTCATGCCTGATTTTTCGGCCCAGGATATGAGCATTACCGATTTAAAAGCTCCCATCATTGAGCCTGCAAAAGAAAGCACTCATCCTCAGTGGAAAAAGGCCTACTTCGCCAAACTGAGAAAAGTATCCCCCAGAGTTTCCTACGGTATAGGAAGTTTCGAGTCCAGCATGAGGTACAAAGTGCCTGATTTACAAACCGCTTTGGTAGGCGCTGCGAATGATCTGGACAACAAATATCGCTGGATTCCCTGGAATCAAATAGAGCTTCAACCTACGGACCCCTACCGCACAAAGACCTTGAAGAAAAGCGGGAACTTTTACTTCACAGGTGGGATCAATCTTCCGGTATTCTTCTTAGATATTGAAGCAGGTGTAGGAAGATTTAGCGAGCCCTTGCTGACTGTCAAAGAGATTTTCCCCTTAGGAGAAACGGTGAGCAAAGAAGGATTTGGCGATCTTCTGTTAAAGCGAGTAACAACTCCCAGCAAAAGAGGAACCCTCAATATGAGGCTGGGAATTGAACTGGAAAGGGTTTTGCCAGATCACCTTTTACCCAGATTAGAATACGGCCCTTTTGCCCTGGGTATAGATGCAGGAGCTTATTACCTCCTGGGAGCAGATTTCTCTTATCGAGTGGGATTTGAAGTAGTAGGGGAGGAGGCATACGAAAAGATTCAGAATGTCTTTGATCCGATCCCCCTGGTTCCAAATAATATCAAAGAAGAAGCTATAACTGCTCTTTTGGGACATATTGAATCGCGAATTCCTGCCTATCCCTGGGCACCTGCTTTTCAGGGATATGGACTCAAAGGACAAGTTTACCTGGACATTGGTAAAGGCCTTCGCATCGCAGGAACCTACACCCACGAAAAAGCCTTCGGCCTTAAACTCAAAGGCGAATGGCTCAGCCCCGGCCCACAGATCTGGAGAAACTTCTTCACCATCGGCATAGAGTCAAAGCGTTAACATTCATTTTTCAAAAAAGCGCGTTGGAGATGGAACGGCTACTAGCGGACGGATAGAAGCGCTGGCCTGGGTTTAGCTGTTCCGACTTTTTGCCCCACTTTTTGAGAGAAAAAGTGGGAAAGAGAAACCTTTATTTCATCCCTAACAAATCGACTAATAACATGAAACGATCAATTTTTACCCTACTAATAGCAACTTTAGCCCTTTCGCTCTCGGCTCAAATCAATGACATCGAAGTCCGCATAGGCGGAGACCTCTGGAGAGTCGCCTATACCAACTCTGTCTCGCAAATCAACTGTGGATTGTGTCCACAACTCATTGGAGAAATTCCTGATGCACAGAATATCATCTTTGGTCTGCAGGATTCTGTTTCAAGCACAGCTTATGTAAAGGGAGGAGCCAATTTCTCTATCGGAGCTTCTTTCATCATCCCTGCTTTGCATGGAGAATTGCAAATCGGTCCATCTATGCGACAATTGAGTAAGCAAGCAGACCGCATTGGTCGCTATGCAAACAGAAATATAAGCCTCTTTGTAGGACTCAATCCCATGGAGTTTAGCGAGTTTGCGGGCAAGTATTATTTAGGGGAAAATCAACAGCTTTTCCTTGACTTTTCAGACATCGGCGTCTATGCCCAATTCAGCTATGATGGAGGTTTCGAAGAATTTGTACGCTCGACCAATAATATCGCTCTTTTGCTACGTGCTCAACCGACACTTTGGCTGAGCAGCGAGCGCAAAGTGGGCGTCTATGTGAGAGGAGGTGCCAGAACCTGGCTCATGGGTAATACCAATGTGGATGGACCCTTTCTCGCCCCCAATGGACTCCCTAAAAAAGTAAGACCCAAAGCCGACTGGTTTGTAGGCATGGGCATAAAGATTCGCGCCTTTTAAATAATGCTTATAAGCCGGGATCTTTTCATGATCCAAGGAAAAGACTCCCGGCCTTTCTCTTTCTTTCCATCACATTTATATCCGCTTTCCCTAACACCCTATCCTGATGCGTATTTCAGCGATATACCTCCTGCTATGTCTTAGCTTTTGCTCGACCCTCAGCGCCCAATTCAGTCGTACAGATACCTTGGTTTGTGGTGATACCCTGATCGCTGCTTTCGACCCCTCTCAAAGCAATCAATTGACAGACTCTTTTTATGTCTGGGTCGGAAATTGCCCCTCAAGGATTCGCTTTGACTTCTCCACCGCCAGTGTACCTGATGCTGCTGATATATTTTACCTGGATTTACAAGGCAATCGCCAATTTGCGGGAAGTGTGCCTTATTTTGGAGGGAATTGTACGGGAGGAAACCATTTTAGCGATCCCAGTCGCTATCCACCAGGTACGGCCCTCATGCCCCAGCATTGTTTGCCGGGATTCGTAGAACTCTATGGAGCAGGTATCCCCCTTGAAGACTCGATCCGTCAAAGAAGTCAGCTTCCTCCAGATTTTAAACTAGGCGGAGGATACTGGGAAAGTGCTCGTTTGCATCTGGATATTCCTGATCAGATTGTCGCTTTGTTGTTCGTGGTAAAGTTCAATCCCAGTGAATCGACCGTTTTACGAGCACTTTGGGATTGTACACCGGCCTGTTGTATTACAGCTTTGGGAGATACCGTCTGTGTAGGAGATAGCCTTCACTTGGGAACGCAAGAAGAAGCAATCTCTTACAAATGGAGAGGTCCTCAGGCTTTCAGTTCGACAGAAAGAACGCCCATCATCCCAAATATGAGCAAGGATCAGGAAGGATGGTATGTAGTCGAAGCAGAATATCTATTTGATTGTAAAGGTATAGACTCGGTTTATGTACAGGTAAATGGCCCTCAATTGAGTACCCAACCTCTGGATAGCATTGAAATATGTTTGGGCGGCCGGGTTGACCTTCAGGCAATCGGCCCTGCTAACAATAGCTGGGACCTTAATATGCCCGGAATCCTATCCACAAATGGAAATACACTAACTGTTTCCCCGCAAAGGGAAACCCTATATAAAGTACAAGCGAGTGATGGCCTGGGATGCACTTCTGAAGCATCCGTTAGGGTCATACCGAAAGAATTGGTGCTTGGTTTAATGGGAAAAGCGCCGACCTGCCCCGGATTGAGCGATGGCTCGATCACCGCAATCCCTGTCGGGGGGCAGGTCCCTTTTTCCATCCGTTCGTCGGGATCAAGCTGGCAGCCCGGACTGGAATTGTCCGGACTCACCGAAGGCACTTATGTTGTTGAGGTACAAGATAAGTTGGGATGTATTGCACAAAGTTCATTAGTCGTAGAAGGAGCGGAGCCTGTATCTGCTGCAGTGGGAGTAAATCCTCCTTCCTGCGTAGGTAGTTGTGATGCTGAGATTAGCCTGATCCCTATGGAAGGGCAGGCTCCTTTCTCCTTTTTCCTCGACAATGCTCCTATCGATTCCATCCAGGGAGAACTTTGCGCCCAACTCTATTCCTTGACAGTAGAAGATGATAGAGGATGTAGCTGGAATGAAATTATAGAAATCGAAAATCCTTCGCCTTTTGAAATTGACTTAGGCAGAGACCGAAAAGTCAGGGAAGGGAATTCTTTAAGCCTAAAACTTGATGGCTCTGAAAGATTGGCTAATATCCAATGGCCGGGACATTGTGAAGATAATTGTGGCGAGGAAATAGAATTGAAATTGGACAGTAGCCAGTGGGTATCGGTAATAGCTGAGAATCTCTGGGGCTGTCAGGCAGTTGATTCTGTTTTTGTTCGAGTAAAGAAAAAAGCAGAATGCGTCGAAGGCATATATGCGCCTACAGCCTTTAGCCCAAATGGAGATGGTCTCAATGAATACTTTACCCTATACGCTGACAGTGAAGAAACAGATGTAGTTCAAATCTCTCAGCTCGTCATATTCAATAAATGGGGCAATGTCGTCTGGTCAAAATCCAGCATGCCTTTCAATGCTGCTCATCTCGGTTGGAACGGCTATGCGAAAGGGGAAAAACTCCAGGAAGGCAGCTATACCTGGGCCGGGACATTTTTACGAGACGACGGATTGAGTTTTACATGTGGGGGGAGTGTTACCTTGTTAAGGTAAGTGTTAGGGTGTTTGCGTATTAGGATCTTAGTGAAGGTTCTAAAGACAAATCGCTAACACCCTAATACCCAAACACCTCTTATTCTTCCGCCTCCCACACTATCATATCATGCAAACAACCGCCTACCCAGATATTTAGGGCAAAAAGGCGGACAGTCCCGGGATTTAGGTCAATCTCATATCCGGCCAAATAGGGATAATCAGTAGTAGGGTCGCTCAAACTTGTACCATCCAGTTCCAGGGGGATTTGGGTGAACGTATGATTGCTGGAAAGGCTTAGCTCTAGCAGACTCTGCCCTCGCTCCAGTTTGAAATCAAACTGCGTACTGCTCCCCAATTTGTCCCTCATCTCATCCATCGAACAAGCATTCGAAGGACTTAGCTGTCGATGATAAATGGAATCAAGGCTTAGTTTTTCCAACATTTGCGGTAAAGCTTCTGCACTCCCACAATTCGCTTTTAAGGAATCCAGATCTAAATAATAAGGACCAACGTCACAGCCGATGGTGATATAACCACTGTAGTACTGTGATTCAGGCTGTATATCTTCCTCACAAGAAAAGAAGATCGGAAGAATCATTAGGTAGTAAAGGCAGTATTTATACATAAGCAATTGTTTGAGCCATTTTACTATAGAGACGGCTGGAATTAAGAAATGCTGCTTTCACGGATACTAAGATTTATTCTACGCTTCTAAAATCGTTCTTTCGCTTAATGAAAATAATTAATAGGATTAGGTTTTACCCCTAATTTTAAAATCATGAGAACACATAGCTTTTATTTAGCGATCATTCTGCCATTTCTTTTCCTGAGCAAGCTTCAATCGCAAGTATTTGCGGAGACTGAAGGAGGCGCCAGGATTCTTGTATTTGATGATGGAAGCTGGGCTTTTCCCGGGGAAGCAAAACCCGTTTGTGGAGATGGAAGCAGCTACATACCCCAGATATATTCATGGAAAAAGGGAGATATGATTCATTCCCATATTTTTATGGAAGAAAAAGAGATTATTCGGAAGGATAGTATCATAGTTCTGGAAACGGTAATTGATACTTCCGTAAACACTGTCAGAACTACCTATTCCCGAAAAACCCATAGGAAAATCACAAGCTATGAGTATAAATATGAATACGTAACCAAAATTCTGATTGGAACGGAGATTTTTGAATTGTGGGTTCCTGAAAAATATCGGGATGGTATGCGAATAACTTCTGAGGAAGGAAAAATAGTCTCAAAAACAAATAGAGCTATGATGGAATATCGTGGAAATTATACGATCGAAGATGCGAAAACCATCTGTGCGAATGAATTCATGGAAATATTCAGATCCAAAATCAAAAGAAATTAAGGCCATAAAGGCTTCTTTCGCCCATTTAAGCTCTTTTGTCAAAGAATTTTGAAAAAAAATTAAAATAAAGCATGCACTTGTTCAATCTATCTGTCTTTATAGTGAATTCAGACAACTGCAGGGTCTGAAAGTCTAGGAGAACCCGGAACGCATTCCTTCCTTTAGTCAAGAATAAAGAAGAATCCAGTAGCTGGAATGAATGCTCACTTGTAAGAAATGCTTTGAAAGATACAATAAAGCGAAAGATCAACGTTAGATAGAATACGGTACATTTAATGAATTGTCTGTGTTGAAATTTGCAATTACCTTGTTCATTGGAGTAATCCTTGGCTTCATAGACGAGCGTCTAAATGGATATTCTATTGCGCAATTGATCAAACGCTATAAGCAAAAAAAGGAGAATGAAATAGCCATGGAGCTGCTGGGAAGATATAATCAGCAGGACGAACAAACACAGGGCGAAATCATTTCTTCTTTACTTATCCCTCATTGGCAGGACCTCTCCAGGATTATCGCAAGTATGAAAGAGGAACCCCAGGAGGAATTACAAAAACTCTTTTTAAAGCTTCACAAACTCTTCAAGCAAGACAAGTTCCCTAAAAGCAACTGGAAATATTGGCTGGCTAGAATTGTAAAAAATGATCTAATCAACAAAAAGAAGCGTAAAAATCCATTTATCTCTTTGCCAGTCGAAGAACTCACGATCGCCGCACCCGAAACAAACGAAGCAGATCGCATCAACCCAAACAAACTCAAGGAAGCCATTTCAAAGCTCGCAGCTAAACAGAAACAGGTGGTGGAACTCCGCTACCTGAGAAGCGAAGGCAAATTGATGACCTATAAGGAGATCGCCGATCATATGAATTGCAGCGTCGGACAAGTACATGGATATTTAGACAGAGCTAAAGAAAATTTAAGAACTCATTTGAATGGACCCTTTCAACCAAAATGATATCGACCCTTTGCGAAACACTGATTTGATGATAGCCTATCTTCAGGATAGGGCAGGAGAAGAGGATACACAGAAAATCGAGGAATTGATCGAATCAGATGAGCTGTACCGCGAAAGTATGGATGCTTTGGCTGACATGATCGCCGAAGGACCCGAACTCGCCAGGATCCGCATAGCAAACACAGAAGCACACTTTGCCACCGCACTCGAAACCGCTAAAGAAAATTTTGTAAAAGAGATAAGTCAATCTCATAGTAATACAGATGATACCCAAAGCCCCGGCCCCGGCATACCCGGATGGAGCTTTCTGGGAGTGATTATACTCCTTGGGATCATAGGCTGGATCATCCTCTCTTTTCAGGGAGGAGAACTCCACAAAGCACCCGAAACAAATCTTTCAGCACTCACGGACATCCAACATGTAGAGAACTTTGTTACTGCTTGTGGTGATGACGATAAAGGAATAGGTAGTAGAAATGTGATTTCAGTTAATACTGCCATGATGGAGCAATATGCTGCCGAAAACTTCAATACGGCCGCTTCTCAATTGGATGCATTAAGTAGAAATCCATTGCTTGATCAAAATTGCCAAAATCATAGTGTTTTTTATAAAGCCCAGAGTTATCTGGCTTTAGGAAAAAGAGAGCAGGCCAGTCTGATATTTGAAGAACTCCTCAATGGAGAAGGTCTGGATCTGAAATTGAGACATGCCTCCCTTTGGTACCTGGCAAATTTGAAATTGACCGGAAAGCAAAATGATCAGGCGAGAAATCTCTTCAAAAATCTGATCGAATCAAACGAGAAAAATCCTGATCAACATATTGATCAATTACATAATGAAAAGTACCTGATCGATGCTGAAAAGTATCTGAGCTATTTGGACGGATAAGCATTTTTGGAAAGAAAAAGATAGCCCCATTACGGATGAAGTTTGCTGCCCTACTTAAAGTACTCCTTATAGGAGGATGTTTTTGTCTGCTGTTCTCAAGGACTGAGGCAAGATCACCCATCTTCGTGCCTGTTTCACCCAGTGAAGTTTACTGGGAGGGTAGGACCATTTATACCGAAAGCAATCAGGTGAAATTTGATTTCAAGCTGATTCACGATAAGATCAATAGTGTAACGATTCGTAATGAGGCGACCAAAAATGATCGTATCCTGAGCAATAGCTTTGATAGATATGAGGGAACCATCTTCCTTATCGAAGGAATCAATGATCTGAGTATCTGGGCGACTGGAGACAAAGGAAAGTTTAAAAAGCACATCCGGGTATTTTACAATCCCTTTTTGGGGGATACGAGCCGCATAGTTAGAGCAAGTGCTCCCTTATGCAATTTACAATTGTATGGAACCTATCGAATGAGTCCCCAGGCCGGGTCCTCAGATATTATCATTGACCGGGAAGATCGCAAAGCATTCAATATTCGCTTCCGCATGCCCTGTTGTCAGGACAACGAACTCAATGTAAGCATTGAAGATCCTCGCAACCAATTGGTAAATGCAGTGCGGTTGGGAGAAAATCTTTTCGAATTTCCCGCTCGCCTGACTGATTTTGATAATGTATTTACCATTAGATCCCATTGTCAGGGGCAGGCGATTGATGAACGGAGAATCATCGTTCGCGTGAAACAGGAGTTGGAGAGTCGATTGGATACTGCGGTCATTTTCGCCGTAAGTAAGCACAACAAAGACGCAAAGAAATTGGGTTGGGTCGATCTGAAATATTCTATGGATGATGCCCTTGCCCTCCAGTGGACCCTGGAAAATAAATTTGGATTCAAGACTCGTATCATTTCAGATCCCAGCTGGGAAGATATCAATACCAGTATGATGGGTTTGCAAAGAAAAAACTGGGGAGCGCTTGACCAATTATTTGTCTTTTTCTCCGGTCATGGATACAAAGGCAAGGATGGAACAGGATACTTGATTCCCAGCAATCCGGGCAATAGTATAAAGAGTTATTATAAAATGGAGGATATCCGCCAGCAAATAGATGCCATTGCCTGCAACAATATCGTTTTGAGCATCGATGCCTGTTTTGCTTCGACTTTTCTGGAAAGAGGAGCCAAGGATATCCGGGTAAGCCAGAAAAAAGATGTACATAGCCTTTTATCTTCTGATTTACCTTTCCGCTACTTCATAGGATCAGCTCCCTCAAATAGACAGGTAGCAGAAACGGGAGTTACCTTAAAGGATGTAAAATTGGCAGATGGAAAGTATAGATACCAAAGCCGCAAGTTCAAAGTATCCAAATTCATGATGGCCTTTTTAGAAGCCATTCAGTTTGGAGAGGTTAAGTATGATGAAGGACCTATTCCGATCTGGTATATTGGACGAAAGATAGAGGAAATCTACAGACCCAAAGATCTGGTTAATGGTCAGCATATGTACGCCCGTGCTACTCGCTTTGGTTCACAGAATGATAAAGGTTTCCACTTTATCCCGAAAAATAAAAGAGAGATTTACAGATAAGATGAAGGTAATATCCACATATCTCAAAATGGGCTTAGTTTATCAGGGAATACTTTTTCTCCTGATGCTATCGCTGAGCTATGTGGCTATCGCAGGCAATACTTCCTATATCAAAGAGGAAATTCACTGTAAAAAGGTTCTGAAGAATCTTTGGGAAAAGCAGGGGGGACAGGCTATGCCTAATTTACATATTGAGGATATAGCTGTTTTTGGCAAACCTGCCGAGTATGATGTAAAAAGAAAGAGCATCATTCTTGATCCCCGAGCGTATCAGCTTTGTCTCAAGGTTTCTAAAGGAAAAGATGATGCATTGGCCTTTCTTCTGGCTCACGAACTGGTTCATGCTTATCAGCATGCTTCTTTCTCTTATGAGTCTCCGGGTTTCTTTGTGAAGTCAACTTCTCTGAAAAGCTGGGCAGAAAGTCAGAAAAGACGCCGCAAGCAGATGGAAAGCAAAGCGGATATTTGGGGAGCGATTTTGTGCTACCTCGCAGGTTATCGGGTAGAGAATAGTATTCCAATCTTCATAGAAGAACTATACAATGCATTTGAGCTGAACGAAGAAGATCCTTTGTATGATTCAAAAAATGAAAGATTAGCCATTGCAAAACGGGCAAAGGCAGAAGCAAAAAAGGCTTTGGAGGTCTATGATATGGCCATCTACCTTTCCCTCTTACAGCAACATGATAAAGATACTGTCCTCTATCAATACCTGATTAGAGATTTCAGGAGTGCAGAGTTTTACAATAATTTGGGCTTGTCTTATGCTAAATCCGCTTTGCCGATGCTGGATGAGCCTTATCGATCTTATCCCTATCCCTGGGTTTTGGATACAGAATCTCGTCTGGACAAAATCAGTAAAGGACAATTGAGTGCGGAGGAGCTTTTGTTGAAAAGTATTTCGCAGTTCAACAAAGCCATCAGATCCAATCCGGATTATCTCCCAAATCGCATCAATCGCGCATGTGTATTTCATATCCTGAGTGTAAATGCGGGCGCTAACAAAGCCTACTTCCTTCAGCAAGCCAAAGCCGATCTGGAATATGTTCAGCGTAAAAGTACGGGAGTTGCTAAGGAAAGACTGCAAACGAAAAGCAGAGAATTACTCAGTATTCTGAACGGCAATACAAAACCTAAAACCGGCTCTCAAAGGCATAGCATCGAAATACCTGCCTGTAGCTTTATGAGCCTGGATGGTGTGGATATTTCCAAAGCCTATACACTGGATCGCCTCGAACCTGACTGGAAGATCAATCTTTCTTTTGAAGAAGGCATCGAACTCTTTGGCAAAAATCTTCCACAGTCCAAGCTTTTATATTATAAGGCAAAGGGTATGGGCAAAAGCCTGTGTTTTCAGAAAGTAAATCGGAAAATCGGGCATGCACCTTCTGGTATTTATCAGGTCGGCTCCATAATACCTCTGGCTATTCGGCAGAAATTGAGAAGTTCTGTTTCGCCTGTCCAATCAGTCTCCTATCTTATCCAGGACAATCAGGGACTGGTTTATAAAGTGGATACCAAAGGGAAAGTACTGGAATGGGTACTCTATCGGGAAGTTTAATCCATACTTCACAAATCTTTCTTGCATATTCTTCTTTTAGCATACAATTTGGGCTAGCACTCTGGTATAAATTCTGCCTTAGCTAAAGGCCAATACTATTTCCTATAAACACCAACACACCTATACGTTACCCATGATTGATCGTATCGAAAATGAATTCTTGCAAATATCCGTTCTCCAAAAAGGAGTTGAACTTTCCGGAATCAAATCAAAAAAGACGGGTATAGAATATATGTGGCAGGCCAATCCGGATATTTGGGGCAGTCATGCACCTGTACTTTTTCCGATAATTGGTGCTTTAAAAGAGGATAAGTATTCTTTTGAGGGAAAGACCTATACCGGCCTTCCCAAGCATGGATTTATCAGGAGAAATGAGAAAATGAAGCTGGTTGAACAGGAAGGGGAGAGGCTTCGCTATGAACTCAACTACACAGAAGACTCGCTTAAGATTTATCCCTTTAAATTTGGGTTCTCAATAGAATACCGACTGGAAGGCAATAAGATTCATGTGGACCATGAAGTCATCAATCAAGGCCAATCTGAGATGCTTTTTTCACTGGGAGGACATCCGGCCTTTAATTGTCCCTGGAAAGAAGGAGCGGAATATGAAGATTACTTTCTTGAGTTTGAGGAGGAGGAAAATGACCATACCTGGGTCTTGAGCGATCGGGGCCTGATTGATAAACCCGGAGCTCAATTGCTGGATAAGACAAATAAACTGCCTTTACATAAACATCTCTTTGACAAGGATGCCTTGATTTTTAAGAAACTAAAGTCCAGAAGTGTGCATCTGAAAAGCTCAAAACATCCAGAGGTATTGTCTATGCACTTTCCCAATTTTCCTTATCTGGGAATATGGGCCAAACCTCAGGCTCCTTACGTTTGCATAGAACCCTGGATGGGAATTGCAGATAGTGAAGCTAGTAGTGGAAAGCTGGAAGAAAAGGAAGGGATATTGAAATTGGCAGCTCAGGCCAGTTTCGGAGCCAGCTATATCATCGAAATCACAGAATAGAATTGAGCACATGGCCATAAAGCTAGGCCTTATGGCCATTATGCTCACCCATACGTAAGTTCTTCAAGACCAAAGAACTCACAACATCCGTTGTCATCAGATGAAAATATCTATGCTTATGATAAACCTTCTGTCCTTGAAGTAAGCAGCAGCCCCGAAGGGCTACCACTTAGGACATTGTGTTTTCACTTACATTAGTCCCCAAAAAAATGTCGATGTCAACATCAGCCTGAATTTTTTTGGAATTTTTTTCAAAAATCTACTTTGGCGTGATAAATGCAGCATTTTTAGCGTAAATAAACAATTTCACGTAGGGTTAAAGAGTCATTTCGGGTTATGAAGTAAAAGGCATGTTACCTGAAGAGGTTTTTATTGTCTAAAATGGTGCAGAGAAGAACACAATCGTGAGGGATTCCTTTACGATTGAGTACAAATCTTAAAAGCTGATCTTTATATAAATAGATAGGGAAAATTTCAGCGATTGGAGAATTTGGCAAGGATTAAAGTTTGTGGTAAGGAGTAATTCACAAAATTTGCTAATTTTATCTCTGAGGAAGCATCAATGTACCGCTGCTTTTTCGTTATCTATTTAATACCAGTTATTTAAGCATTACTCAAAATTAAAAACAGAGAACAAGCTGTAAACTTTATTTGACTCATTCCTGGCTGACGAACTTCTAATCATGAATTCTATTGAGGCTAAATATACAAGACATCTAAAAGCCCTTTGCCTGTCCATATTCTTATTGGGGAACCTTAGTTTTCCTCCCCAGGCTTTTTCCTTTGATACTCCTGACAAGTTCAAGGAAGTATTACAGGGAAGCGAAGATGAATATTGGGAAAAAACTAAATCCATACATACTGAGGATGCCTATCGAAAATATATCCTTCTGTCAAATCAGGGGAAGTATACGGGCAAATACCTGAGTGATGCGTCCAAAGCCATTCAGGATATATGGGATGATAAAGCCTGGGCAAGAGCCAGTGCGAAAGCTACGATTTCAGCTTATGAAGAATACCTGGCTTCCAATAGTGATGGGAAATATAGAGATGAAGCTCTCAAGAAAGTCGGTACGAAGGTAAAAACCCGATCTGCAAATCCGGGAGTAGGAGTAAAACCTCCGCCACCAAAAGTAGCAGTTAGCAAGCCAAAGCCTGTAAAAAAGTCAGAGGCTGCCAAACCTAAACCAGTAGAATCTGTGGACATTGATTTGTCGCAAATTCCCTTGATATATGAAGATTCTGTTTGGAACAGTACGATAAACTGGGATTCAGAGACTTCTTATAAAAATTACCTGGACCAGTTCCCCCAGGGAAGATATGTGGAAGATGCCTTGCGAAAAATACCCATAGAAGTTTCTTTCGTAAGAAATCAGCAAGGTCAAGGCAGAAGTATTTTCAACCTTTCCTATGCGATAAACCCTGTAATTATTTCGAAAATCAGCCTTCGTTCGGAAAGCGGAAGTAGAGATCGAGCGGCCTTCGAACTGGCAAAAGATATGCTGAAGACAGAGAATCTCCAGGGAGATTCCGTGTATACCTATGCAATCAAAGACATGGGCATCAATGCACGGATGGATATGCCGGAACCTTTGGATGCAAAAGTGGTGATGCTGGCAAATCGCTCAAATGCCTATAAAGTAGAATTTCGGGATGCACTGGGAAGGACGACAGAAATTGCCCTTGATCCCGCTTCTGACGAATTCAAGATAGAATATATCAGTGGTTATGGAACTCGTGAGGACACGCTTTTTTTCAAATTAAGTGGGGGGAAACCAGACTACACCGTTCAGTTTTTTGAACTGGATAGATATGTGGTAAGACATGAAGTAAAATTGAGAAATGATCACGGCAAGATTGATGGCGATTTGTGGTATGTTGATAAGAATCAGGTAGTAGAAATGGCCGAACTCTCAGGAGATTATTATTTGACCCTCTTCGATGCAGGGAGGGCACATAAACTTGAACACAATCGAATCGTACACTTCTCTACAGGCTTTTTTGGAGATATAGAAAACATCGTATTGATCCTGATAATTATTTTGTTCCTGTCGCTTGGGGCCGGTTGGGGATATGTAAAATTAAAAGAAAGACGCCAGCCAAAATTTGAACCGATTAGTTAGGCAAACCGATATTATTGCAGCTGTCATAATTGAATATTCCTTATTTGGAAGTATTTTTGCATTTACTGAAGCATGAGTAAAACGCAATTCTTTTCAATAGGTATTTTCCCGGGGATAGTAAATTTCTAAAAATATTAAATCGACTAGGAAACTTTTCCAGTTGAATTTGTCTAAAGGAAAAGGAATTAGATGAATACCAATAGATATGGCTCCCTTGGAAAATAGCTTTTTACCTTAACCTATGAAACTATATAACACAATCTTGAGCTGTTTCATCCTGATCCTTGGAGTATCAATACTTCAGGCACAGGACCTGATATTCCTGGAAGGGAAGGAAGCGCCTATATCCGGCAAAATTATAGACAAATCGGAGACAAGCCTCGGTCTGGATGGCAAACTGTCTTATCTCAAGGCGGGTGGAAAAAAAGGCAAGCCCATCAAGCTTGAGAAAATTTCCTTTGTCCTGACTGCGGAAAAGAAATTATTTATCGGTCCTTTTGACGCTCCCCGAATTCGGGACTTCTCAAAGGAAGATTATGGAATTATTTTTCTGGATAATGGTAAATCAGTAGCCATCAAAAGCTGGGAAGTGATAGGAGCAGATGGGAAAATAGAATACGAAGATTATTACACCGGTAATTTCAAGGAATTGAAAGAAGGGGGATTCGTCGCTATTTATAGCCCCGATCCCGATCTACGAATTTTCGGAGACCAGAACTTTGCAAAATCGCGCCTAAAGAATGCCTTCCTACCAGAGTTACCAGTTTCTGAACTGGATGCTTTGAGCAATTCCACCCTAGAGCCTCCTGCTGTAGCAGTAGCTAATGGGGACAAAGAAGTAGGCATTGCCGATGATTTTGAGGTAGAAGATGTAACAGAAAAGGCAGACGGTGAAGAAAAAACAAGTCCGAATTTATCAGAGGGAGAAGGACCTGATATGCCGGTGGATATGGACGAGTTTAACGAAAAGGCAAAAGCAAAAGTTGAAAAGTTCGCTTCTTATGTAGAAACGATCCTGGAAGGGGAGGACCGAATGAGAATAAGATCAATTACTGATCAGGCCATGATTCTTTTCGTCAGTGATACCTGCTACATTGAAGTATCCAGTTTAAACCGCGAACAACCAGTCGCATATAAAATAAGACGTTACTTCAACCGACTTAATTATCTCGCAGACAAATACACAAAAATTGAAATCACCAACGGCCAGGTAGTAAAGGTTTCCGATATCAGGAAATACAAAGACAACTGGTATGGTACCGTTACTTATGGACAGAGATTTTCTGGCTATAAAGATGGATTGTTGGTATATACAGATTATACCCAAAAAAATATAAATATCGTCCTCAAAGTATATGAACCCGAGATTGAAGGGGAATCCCAGGCCATTTGGGACGTTTTGCTTTCGAATATCTCTGTAACTGAAACCTCAAAATGAGAAAATGTTTTTTTTCGATCATTTTTCTGTGCTCCATCGCTCAGGCCCAATCCTCTTGGACCTGGGATGATCAAATGTTCGCACTTAATGTATCCCAAATCAATGAATTCATAACTCGATTTAATGGAGAAGCTGGGCCCCATATTGCAGAGATGCAGAAAGGGAAAGATGTGGCTCTCACCCGCAAAGATTTGGTGCTAAGCCTCTTTGATCGCTCGGCTAAAATGGATGCAAAATCTATCCGGGATTTTCTGGAAAAGATCGATGAAAAGGATAACAAAACCTTACTGAGTTTCTATGATGAAGAATGGTTTGCTCGACTGGAATGTAAAATCCTATATAAAGGGAAACCAGAGAGAGTAACCTTGACACTGAAAGTAGAGTCTGAAAAAGATTATTCATCCAAGTGGGTCATTCGGGGAATAGATGCGAGTTTTTTGCGTTTAAATATTACGGAAGATGAGAAGTTATTTCTTCATCCAGCAAGTGAAGGAACAAATTTTGTCAATATAAGAGAATTGTTTTCGGCTGATAAAAGAAGAGTAAAAGGATTTTTGTACCAGAATTTCCATGAAGGTAAACTGGCCCTTTTCCTCAATGAATTGATAGAAGGCAATATTGAATATGAATACATTGATCGGATCACCTACCACTTTCTTCAGGTAGAAAATTGGGCGTTCATGGTGCATAGCGTCAATAGGTCAGATCCCAATTCAGGATGGTTGATCAGTGATATTGTTAGATTGCCGGAACAACTGAAAAGCGAGTATAAAAAATCTATCTTGTACCTGGATTAAGGGTATTATTTATTTTGTAGGGAAAGAAATGCATCTAAGGATTATACAAAAGCTAAGAACACTGAGTCTGCTTATTTTGCTGGCTGGGCAATCTACTTTTGTATTTACGCAAAGTATTGCAGAAGATATTTCCCCTAAACAAGTTCAGAATGCCCAAAGCCAGGCCCGCTTTCTGATCGAATCCTTTGGCGAGTTTCTTCAAATCATTGCTCAGTCAGAAGATGGGGGAGAGGTGAGTTCGATGATTCAGATGGTGGTAGAAGATGGACAATTATCCAAGCGCCTGTTCACAGGCAAGGAGGTGCTAATTGTCAGTGATATTGATCCCCGGGTAGTAGATGAAGAAAGTACAGTAGGGGAGGGCTTTGTAGAAGTAGAAACCTATCTGGCCGATTTCGATGCTTTTTATACCAAGAGCGATCCCAATGGAATAAGCATTGATAATATTCTGGTTTCAGCTGTAAAGCGTTCCAAATTGAGTGGTGATCTCTATTTAAAAGTACGTTTCAATAGTAAATTTGAAGGCCGGCATAAGGATATTCGAAAAGCGTATTCACAAACAAACAGGATGGCCCGGGTAAAGATTGTTGAGGGGGAACAATGGGCCTATTACATAGACCTTATCAGTTTTTTCCCTCAAGGGGATACAACCCGATACTATGAGGTAGAAACCCGGGACCAGATCAAAAGCAGATATAGAAATCAGTTGGCAAGGGCGCAAAGACTGTGGGCGATCTATGACTATGATGCAGCTTTAACAAACTATATCCTCAGCAATCAGATATTCACGGTAGATAGCATTAGAGAAAAGATTGACCTCATCGAAGAAATTATCGACGATAGGGATGACAGAAAATATTATAGCCTGGATGGATACAATCGGAAGATAGGGGATGAACCCAATGACCCGAATCTGTATTACGAAAGAGGCTTGAAGAATCTGGAAGAAAATAAGGTAAAGGCTGCCAGTGATGATTTTCTCATGGCCCTTGAATTGAGCGATCGGCAATATAAACTCGCCTGGATAGCTCTGGCAGATTTGTGGGAAAAAGAAGACGGAATAAATGGAATAGAATACCTCGAACAGGCATTGCTACTTGATCCCGGGGATATTTTTACCTTAAAAAGATTGATCAGTCTTCAGGTAGAATCAGGACTTTGGACAGATGCGAAAAAGAATTTGATGAAGGTCGAGGAATTAGAAAATGATGCGGATATGCTCTTAAAATTGGGAGTAGTCAACCAAAACCTCGATCAGCATAGAGATGCAAGTCTCAATTTTCAAAAACTTATCAAACTAAATCCAGACTTTGCGCTTGCACATTTTGAATTGGGAAGGTCTCACCTCAATCTTTCAGAGTTTGAGCCTTCTATGGAGAGCTTTTTAAAAGCCAATGAGCTGGATGCACTAAACTATCCTAAAAGCAATCTTGCGAATATTTATCTGGATAAGGCCCGGCAGTATCGAGAAGAAGAAAAATCTATTCTAGCTCTTTCAGCAGTTGAGCAGGCCCTGATCCTTTTGCCCAAAATGCCGGAAGCAATCACCTTTAGAAATAGCCTTAATGGGAAAGAAGAAGAAGTACGGGTGAATAGAAGTGAAGAGAGAAAGGAAGGGGACCTCTTTTTCATGGAAGGAAATTACAAGGAAGCTTTGAAGGCGTATAAGATTCTGAAAAAGAAAAAAATCGGATCTGAACAAGAAATTACCCTAAAGATCGCGGAGTGCTATTTGGCGATGGAAGACTATAATCGTGCACTTATTTCGGCAAATGAAATCCTCTTTGTAGATGGATCTGTCACAAAAGCGCAATTATTTAAAGCTAGGGCTCTATCGGGCCAGGGCAATAATAAACCGGCCTTAAATATTCTGGATCGCTTACTGGATCAGAAAAAGGAAGAGCTGGGGGCTTTAAAACTTAAAAGTCGTATTCTTCTTGAGCAAAAAGATTATCTGGCTGCATCCTTAAGTTTAAATCGATTGGAGAGTGTGCTGAATCAAAGAGGAGAACTTCCCTCTTTGGAATTCAGGAAAGTAAAGGCTCAGGTATTTTTGGGACAAGAAAATTATCAGGAAGCACTGGATGAGATTGACGAAGTGCTGCAGGTGGAAAATTTCAATGCGGACTTTCTTTATTTTAAAGCCTTTGCCCTTTATGGTATGGCATCTTATGAGGAAAGTATCACCTTTGCTGAAGCGAGTCTGGAACAGAATGCCGCAAATGAAGAAGCCCTTATTCTCAAGATAAAATCATATATAGAGAAAGGAAGTCCTCAACTGGCCCTTTCCAGCATTGATGAATTGCAAGGGGTAAATAAGGATATTTTTACCCTTGCTTATTATAAGGCTCTCGCAAATTTTAAACTGGGAGACATTAAGTCGGCCAGAAGTTGGGTTGATAGAGCAGTCCGTGCGAAAAGGAATGATTTCCAGGCTCAATTATTGAGTGGACGCATCATGCTGGCGCAGGAACGTTATCTCGATGCTGGCATGGCCCTCAATGCCGCTTATAAGCTGAATCCAGATAATGCAGAAGCTAATTTTGAGCTGGGGAAATACTACCACTACTTTGGAAGTCGCCAGACAGAAGATAAGCGTTTGGAAGACGCTATGCCTTTCTACAACAGAGCCCTTGAACTCGATCCAGAATTATTCAACTCCTTCCCCGAAATTCTGGCAAAAATCAATAAATAGTTTAGGGCCTAATCATTGCAAGCTTGTTGAGCCAGGTTGTGTTTAAATGAGGGCTTTTCCGGTCTTCTTGCTTGATGGGTAATTCCGCATCTTCATTTTTATTCCTTATCCTTAATTTTTCAGCAGGGTAATATCTCCTTTGCAAGGCTTTTGGTTCTCATCATAAATCAGGAGATAATAATAGGTGCCTGAGGGAAGGGGACGATTGTTTTTGTCCTGCCCTGCCCAGTCATTTTGGTAGTTTACTGCACTAAAAACTTCCTGTCCCCAGCGGGTATAGATTTTCAGATCTGCACTAAGGCCTGGCTCGGGATTGATGAGTTGTTCAACGATCCACTGATCATTTTTTCCGTCCTGGTTTGGCGTAATAATATTGTATAGATTATCGCAGGAAAGACTGGGTCTGTTTACCGTCGTATCACAATCCGAGCACTCGGGTTGTTGAAAGCCCTGGGTGAACTTTTTGGAACGACCTCTTCCTGTAGCTGTCATGATCCCTCCAATGGAATAACTTACTTTCAATTTCCCACTGGGAGAAGTATTGCTTTTGCCGGCAGCGCCTACAAATTTTCGCTCCAGTTTCTCTGCCTTTTGCGCCTGAGCTTCCAGACATAAGCCAGAAAGGATAGCCAGTATGAGGATGATTTTTTTCATAAAGCTAAAGAATAAGGTAGATGCCTCCTTCCAGACCACTGCCAAAGACATAGCCGGGATTATTCAGGTAGTGATTATAAATAAAGCTGAATTTCACTTTTTCATAGTAAATACCGGCTTCGGCTCTGAGGGCTTTAGCCGCATCATATCCTACACCTGCCCATACCTGCTTTCCATGATAGGTGCCACTTGCGCGTTTTCCTGCGTTTTCTATGTAAAAGTTAATAGTCAACCCTAAATCATAGTAAAAGGGCAACTGATCAGCCGTACGGACCCATATAGAGGGTTCCAGGTAAACATCATCATCCATGAGGTGAATATATCCACCTAAAACCCCATAATAATGCTTGGATACTACTGCAAGCTGGGTATCAGGTCTTCGAAATACTGTATTGGGCAATGATGCGCCGATGTAAAAAAGGCTGCTACTATAAAAAAGCCCGATACCTGAGTTCATATACCAGCTGCTCTGGTAATTATCTATCACGACATCTGCCTGATCTCGCGCCAGTATATCTCCTCGTCCCAGGGTGTTTTGGGTAAAACGGAAAGAAATCCCTGCATGGATATAGCTATCATTTCCCAAATACTGATGATAGGAGGTATTGAGTCCGGCAGATGTGAAGGAAGTCAGGCCGGTATTGTCATCCATGAAAAATGCACCTCCCCAGAAAAATTTCTCGCCCCTCCGATCTACAGAGAGTCGTTGTGAAATTTTTGCATAACTGGTAAATGGCCCTTCATCCCCAAATCCTGTCCATTGAAGACGACTGCTCACTCCCACAATGGTATTTACATAATCTCTGGATCTCTTCCCGATCTCCAGCTTCGCAGGCACTCCTGTCATAGCCGGATTTATAAAGGCAGCATTATCCCGATTATTCAACATCAAAGGCAGCAATTGGGCATGAAGTCCATGACCCAGGCTCCCAAAACATAAAAGTATGACGATCAGTCTGCGCATAAGTGCTTGTACTTATCTTCTCAGTTCTTTTTTGGTACGAACTACTTTGAAGTTTTCATATCCCTTTCTTACAGCTTTTGCCTCCCAGTCGAACTTATAGTTTCCTTCTCCTTTCAGTAATTCCTGTACCTCAAAGCCATGCACTGTACGTTTCACTACCGCCAGTCCCTTTGAATCTGCGGACCAGGGACTAGTGCTAATCGTTAGACTTGACTCATCTATCATTAATTCAAAGTGTTCAGGAAATTCTATAATCGCTTTCCCGTCAACCAAAGTCGCCGTACCTCTCACATAAGCGGCGGCTTCAGGTCCTTCGATGCTGGCATACCAGATCTCTTTATCTGCTTCTGTGGGGTGTTGAACCCGGAAGTTCTTGACGGTTGCAGCAAGTGTGTCTACTTCTGCGGTGCCATCGAGTTTCATGCTGGCTCCAAAGAAATGTCCTCGTCCACTACCTAGAATTTCTATTCCTGCCTGAAGATCTGCTTCTCCACCGTTTCCATATAAACCGATAAATCCTTTGTTTCCGGCTACACCAGTGCTTGGACCCGTTGATCCCAGCCGTACATTTAGGTTATTTCCTGATCCAAAGAGGTCAATCTGACCTGATTTATCAACAGGATTGAATCCTGCGCGAACCCGAGTAGCCCCAGGAACAAGGTCTGTAGAATCTTTTAACTCTATAACTTCAAATTCTCCCATATGGGCAAAGACTTTACCCTGATCTGTTCCAGCTCTATTAGGATCACTTTCTACTTTCAATCCCGCCTGTAATCGTCCTAGTTCATTATGAACCCCAAAGAATCCATAATTGGGTTTTCCATTTCCAGGATGAGTTATTACTGCGTTTCGATTTCCATTAGGCCCCCGGACATCAAAGAGTCCTTCTCCGGTAAAAGCGGCTCCCAAGAAAATCTTCGAATTTCCGTTGATACTCAGGAGAAATCCTCCATCCAAATGGAGGGAAGCAATAGGGTTCGTTACGCCGATTCCGACATTGCCTGAATTGTTCTTGTGAATACTGCCATTTTGCCCGGCATCCCAGAATCCATTTCCATTTCCTCCAGCTGGTATGGTTACGGTACCTCCTCCATTGCTCAAACTTAGTTGCCGATTGCTATTATTGAAACTGAGGGTTTGAATTTCATTGGTATTGTCCAGGTCTCCGGTATTTTCGATCACATTTCCTGCGATATCAATTCCATTTCCTGCAATATATGCTGCTCCAACGGGTAAGTTTACAGAACCTCCATTTTGTGAAAGACTAAGGGTGTTTCCACTCAAACTCAGCGTTTGTATTTCATTTAAGGGATCTGGATCTGGGTCATTTACCTCATCAATTTTAGGTGTCCAATTGTTTCCATCCCATTTCATAACATGTCCAAGTAAGGCTCCTTGCTGTGCAATGTCCAGGGGAACATTGGTCCCATTTCCACTGATTCTCGGACTGGTATTAATGATGCCTAAGCCCCCACTGACATCATCGTCTGGAGCCCATATGGTACCATTCCATTTTAAAACTTGTCCTACTGTGGCTCCTTGTTGGGCTATATCCAGGTCTGTATTTACTCCATCTCCCTGTATTCTGTCACTTGTATTGACGGAGGCGATTCCAACTGCATCAATTTCGGGCACCCAGTTAATACCGTTCCATTTTAGTACTTCTCCCGAATTTGCTCCTTGCTGGGCAATATCCAGGGGAACATTGGTACCATTACCACTGATTCTTGGACTTGTACTGACATTACCTGTACCTCCAGTCACATCATCCGCCGGAGTCCATGCATTACCGTCCCATTTGAGGACCTGACCCAGATTTGCCCCTTGCTGAGCGAGTTCTAAATCTATATTAGCTCCATTTCCGCTAAATCTGTCGCTGGCACTTACATTGGTTATTCCTTCATCTGTATCCGGTACCCAATTATTTCCATTCCATTTGAGGATTTCTCCATTACCGGCACCCTGCTGGGCGATATCCAGGGGAACATTTGTACCATTACCACTAATTCTTGGACTTGTACTGACATTACCTGTACCTCCAGTCACATCATCCGCCGGAGTCCATGCATTACCGTCCCATTTGAGGACCTGACCCAGATTTGCCCCTTGCTGGGCGAGTTCTAAGTCTACATTAGCTCCATCTCCGCTAAATCTGTCGCTGACACTTACCGTAGTTAATCCCGTTTCATCTGTATCCGGTACCCAATTATTTCCATTCCATTTCAGGATTTCCCCATTACTGGCACCCTGTTGGGCAATATCCAGGGGAAGATTTGTACCATTACCACTGATTCTTGGACTTGTACTGACATTACCCGTACCTCCAGTCACATCATCCGCCGGAGTCCATGCATTACCGTCCCATTTGAGGACCTGGCCCAGATTTGCCCCTTGCTGAGCGAGTTCTAAATCTATATTAGCTCCATTTCCGCTAAATCTGTCGCTGGCACTTACATTGGTTATTCCTTCATCTGTATCC